>DATBJQ010000091.1:0-36589 GCA_036556385.1 Actinomycetota bacterium
GCCCGCAGCTGCCGGTCGATCAGCGTCCGCGCGAGCTCACGGCCGGTGACGGGTCGTGCGCCGCGCGGGTACGAGCGCGCGGCGAGATCCCACAGCCGCTGGTTCCCGTCCCTCCCGACGATCGCGATCTCACCCTTGTCCCACAGCAGATCGAGGAGCATCCCCACGTGCCGCGGCCGGGCGTCGTTCCACCCCCCCGTCCGCCAGGGGACGGCCGCGCGATCCTCGAGGTCGCGGGACCGCAGCGGCCCGCGCCGGCGCAACTCCCCGAGCACGTGCCGACGGAACGCGTCGTTGGCCTCCAGCCACTCCCGCACGTACTCGTGACGCGTGTATCCGGACCGCGGCGGATAGCTGCGCATCGACACCAGGTGGATCGGGTAGTCCTCGATCGGCACGATGTGCACCCAGTACTCGAAGAGCGCGCGCTCCCCGTAGAGCAGACGGTCGAGCTCCCGGACACGGAACCGGCGCCCGAGACGGCTCCACAGGACGAGGTGCTCCGTGCGGGCGACGACGGCGGTCGGATCCTCCTGGACCATGCCCAGACCGCGGACGACCTGCCTGATCGAGGTGGGGCGCGGCGCGTCGAGCAGCTGCCCCATCACCGCGAGCTGCCGCGCACGTCGACGCGACAGGCGGATCGGGTCGGGCGGGGCTGGCATCGCGGTCGAGGATGCTAGCCGGTGGGTACGACCGGAGCGGCCCGCGACGAGGTGGGGCGGGCGAGCGACCAGCCGACGCCGAGCATCAGCCCCACGATCCCGATCGCGACGAGCCCCTCGACGGGCGTGATCACATCGCTCGAGCATCCCGACTCCGAGGTCCCCGGCGGTGTTGTGACGGAGATCGAGCCGCCTTCGACGGATACGCCCACCTCGAGGCGTGAGGTCTCGCCCGTGACCGCGTCCGTCGCCCAACAGGCCGGGTCGTCGTGGACGAGCAGCGCGAAGAACGCGACCAGGCCCAGCACCACCGGAACGAGCACGGCCGCGATCGCCCCTCGCGGTCGCACCTCCTCGGAGCGCAGCTGACCCGCCGCGACGAGGAACAGCACGGCCGGGGCCACGAACACCAGCCCCACCAGCGCGAACGACGAGAGGAACGCCAGCACCAGCCCCAGGACACCCGCCGCGACCAGCAACGACGGTCGCTCTCGGAGCCCGGCGAGCGCGAGCAGGGCCGGAGCCGAGAGCACCACCGCGAAGGCGACGGTGCCCGCCAGTTCCAGGGAGCGGAGGGCGAGCTCCGTGTTGAGGTACTGCAGGATCCCGACGCCGGCGGCGAACACCAGGCACAGGACGATCCCGGTCACGGCCGTGCGGGGCACGGCGCGTCGCTCGGTGGAACGGTGCGTGCCCACGACGGATCCGGCCGCGCCACGGCGCGGTGAGGAGTGGAGGTGGCGGGAATCGAACCCGCGTCGCTGGGCGACCGCGCGGGGCTTCTCCGGGCGCAGCCAGGTGGTGAGATCTCGCCTCGGGGCTCCCACCGGCAGAGGACCCTTCGGCCAGCCCGGGTGCGGTGTCCCGCGGCGGCCCCCGGGCGGAACCGTCGCGGTGAGCCTGCTCACGACGTCCGGCCCCCGAGCGCAGGCCCTCGGGGCGGACGGCTCCCTAACTCAGTTAGGCAGCGAGCGCGTAGTCATCGGCGCTTGTGTGTGTTCCGGCGTTTATCGAGACATCCGGGATCTCGGCCCGCTTCACCCGTGCGGTGAACGTCCAGCTCGAAGCCAGGACACCCCCTGTGCAGTTGTCTTCCCGAGTATACGGCCGACACCCGACGCGACCTGAGGCCCCCGTCCCCGGCGCTCAGCCGGCCAGCCTCGCGCCGAGCTCGCGCGTGACCTCCACGATCAGCTCGACGTGCTCCTCGCGGTTGCGCCAGTTCACCGGCGCCGGCCGGAAGGCGACCCTGCCGTCGTACACCGTGGAGCCGAAGAAGACCCTCCCGTCCTCGAGCACCGCCTCCGCGATCCTCGCGTTCAGATCGTCCAGCTCCTTCTCGTCGTCGAGCCCCTCGGGGTGGTAGCGGAAGCACACGATGTTGAGGTGCACCTCCGCGAGACGCTCGAGGTCGGGCGCCTCGTCCACGAGCCCCGCCAGGTGCCGGGCCAGGTCGAGGTGACCCTCGACGATCTCGCGGTACCCGCCGCGCCCGTACGCGCGGAGCGTGGCCCAGATCGGGAGGGCGCGGGCACGCCGGGACATCTCCGGGCCGAGGTAGCCCCAGGTGGGGCGCGGGTCGTTCGGATCCTCCAGGTAGGCGGCCGACGACGTGAAGACCGCCGGCAGCAGCGCGCCGTCCCGCACGAACACGAACCCCGACTCGTAGGGCACGTTCAACCATTTGTGGCCGTCGGCCACCACCGAGTCCGCCCGCTCCACGCCCTCCACGAGGGAGCGCGTGCGCGGCGACACCGCGGCGAACAGGCCGAACGCGCCGTCGACGTGGAACCATGCCCCGTGCTCGCGCGCAAGCTCGCCCATCTCCGCCAGCGGGTCGAAGTCGCCCGTGTTCACCTCCCCGGCGCTGCCCACGACGATCGCGGGACGGCCCCGGCGGCCGCGCAGCGCCGCCTCCAGACCGCGCAGGTCGAGCCGCCCGGTGCCGTCGCGGGTGAAGCGCCGGATGTGCGAGCGGCCCATCCCGAGCATCGTGAGGACCTTGACGTCGCTGGGATGGAGGTAGCCGGACGCGAACACCGGGATCGGCGGGAGGAACGACAGGCCGTCCTCCTCGACGTCGACCCCTTCCTCCAACGCCGCCCAGCGCCGGGCGCAGGCGAGCGCGGCGAAGTTCGCCATCGTCGCCCCCGTGGTCAGGACCCCGCCCATCGCGTCGGGCAGCCCGAACAGGTCCTTCAGCCAGGTCAGCGCCACGCGCTCCAGCTGCGCGGCCAGCGGCGTCGAGACCCAGGCGCCCACGTTCTGATCCAGCGTGGACGCGAACCAGTCCGCACCGAGCGCCGCCGGCGTCGTGCCGCCGTTCACGAAATGGAAGAAGCGCCCGCCGGCGGAGCGGACCGCGCCGTCGAACCCCGCCGCCAGCTCGGCCAACGCCTCCAGGGCCCCGACCCCCTGCTCCGACAGGGAGCCGCCGAACCGCAGCGCGACCTCGTCCGCATCGTGATCGCGGACGGGCCGCTCGTCGATGCCGTCGAGGTACCGTCGCGACTCCTCCGCGACGAACGTCAGGACGTCGGGCAGCTCGTCGGCTCGGGGGGCAACCATGCCGATCTCAGGCTACCGCCTGGGCGGCCGGGGGCTCCAGTCACCGGCGGCGGGCGGCCGCCTGCTCGATCTCGCGCGCCGCGTCCCGCTCGGCGATCGACCGGCGCTTCTCGTGGTGGCGCTTCCCGCGGCCCACGGCCAGGTCGACCTTCGCGAGCCCGTGGGCGAAGTAGACGCGCAGCGGCACGAGCGCGAAGCCGCGTTCCTGCGTCGCCGCCACCAGCTCCTGGATCTCCCGCCGGTGCAGGAGCAGCTTCCGCGGACGGACGGGCTGGTGCGCGCGGACGTTCCCCTGCTCGTACGGGGGGACGTGCATGCCGTCGAGCCAGATCTCACCGTCACGGACCCGGGCGTACGCGTCGGCCAGCGCGGCCCGCCCACCCCGCAAGGACTTCACCTCGTCACCCGTGAGCACGATCCCGCACTCGTAGCGGTCGAGGATCTCGTAGTCGTGGCGGGCCTTGCGGTTGGTCGCGACGACCCGCTCGCCCTCGTCGCGAGCCATCTACACGTCGAGGAAGCGGCGCATCCCGACGGTCCCGGCGATCACCGCGATCGCGGCGGCGGCCAGCAGGATCCAGGGGGTGATCGTCATCACGTCGGAGTTGCGCACCAGCGGCAGGAAGGCAACCTCGCCGCGCAGCCGATCGATCGCGATCACCTTGAGCCCGAAGAGGAAGAGCACCGCGAAGATCGCGCCGATCAGCGACTCGATCAGACCCTCGATCAGGAACGGAGCTCGGATCCGCCAGTTCGTGGCGCCGACGAGCCGCATGATGCCGATCTCCTTGCGCCGGGCGAACATCCCCATGCGCAGGGTGTTGGCGACCAGCAGGACCGCGGACACGAGCATCACGATCGCCACGAACAGCATGCCGTAGCGCAGGACGTCGCGGATCGTGTTGAGCCGGTCGAGGAGCGCGCTGTAGTCGCGCACCTGGCGCACGCCGGGTTCGGTGCACACGATCAGCCCGGTCTCCTCGTCGGGCGCGCACCCCATCGCGGCGGCGACCTGCGGGTACTGCGCGGTGTCGGTGAGCTTCACGCGCAGGGACGCAGGGATCGTAGCCGGGTCGGTGTTCTCGACCAGCGTCTGCTGCTCGCGGAACAGCTCCTTGAACCGCTCGTACGCCTCCTGCTTGCTCTCGAACTCGGCGCTCTCGACGGCCTCGAGATCCTGGAGCTTGGTCTGCAGGT
Organism: Actinomycetota bacterium; assembly: GCA_036556385.1. Taxonomy (GTDB): domain Bacteria; phylum Actinomycetota; class UBA4738; order UBA4738; family HRBIN12; genus AC-51. The sequence goes on from DATBJQ010000091.1 coordinate 4,431, forward strand.
ACTCGACCGTGTCCGGGTTGACCGGGTCGGTCAGGTAGATCGTCACCTCGACGTTGCGGGTGATGTCCTCGATCACGATGCTGAGCTGCTTGCCGATCAACAGCGCGAGGCCGAACAGGAACAGCGCGATGAACGCGGTGGAGATCGCCGCGAACGCGACCACGCCGTTGCGGCGGAGGCCCGACGCCGTCTCGCGGAAGTAGTACTCGAGCCGCACTACGCGTACACCCCTCGCGACTGGTCGCGGACCAGCTTGCCGCCCTCCAGTTGGATCACCCGCTTGCGCATCGCGTCGACGATCGCCTGGTCGTGCGTTGCCATCAACACGGTCGTGCCGATCTTGTTCACCTTGTCGAGCAGCCGCATGATGTCGACGCTGGTGTTGGGGTCCAGGTTGCCGGTGGGCTCGTCGGCCAGCAGGACGAGCGGCCGGTTCACGCAGGCGCGCGCGATCGAGACGCGCTGCTGCTCGCCGCCCGAGAGCTCGTCCGGGTAGCTGTTGAGCTTCTCCCCGAGCCCCACGTACTCCAGGATCTCCGGCACGCGGGTGTCGATCACGTGCTTGGGCTTGCCGATCACCTCGAGCGCGAACGCGACGTTCTCGAAGACCGTCTTGTCCTGCAGGAGCTTGAAGTCCTGGAAGACGGTGCCGATGTTGCGCCGCAGCTTCGGCACGCCGCTCCAGGCCGAGAGCCGCTGGAGGTTCTTGCCGGCCACGAAGACCTCGCCGGAGGTGGGGTCCTCCTCGCGCAGGAGCAGGCGCAGCGACGTGGACTTGCCCGAGCCGGACGGCCCGACGAGGAAGACGAACTCGCCCTTGTCGATCTCGATGGAGACGTCGTCGAGGGCGCTGACGCCCTTGGGATAGATCTTGGAGACGCTCTGAAGACTGATCATGGGTCCATCAGGAAAGGGTGGGGGAAGACGGCGTTCACCCTATCAGAGGCCCTGCGCGAGACCGGGGAAGCGCGCTGGATAGGCTGTGGCGATGTCGTGGCGCCGGATCGCCGTGGCGTGGGCCGGACCCGTCCTGATCGTCGCCGTCGTGGTGTTCGCCCTGCGCGGGTTCCTGTTCGAGGGCCACCTCACGGACGAGCATCCGGACCTGCTCGCCTTCTGGCTCCCGAGGTGGTCGTTCCTCGGCCGGTCCCTCCGGGAGCTCCAGCTCCCGCTGTGGAACCCCTACGAGATGACCGGGTACCGGTTCGCCGCGGACCCGCAGAGCGGATGGCTCGCCGCCGCGCCGTCGCTGCTGTTCTCGCTGCTCAGCCCGGGTCCGGCGATGCGCGGCATGATCGCGCTGCAGCCGATCCTGGCGGGTGTCGGGATGTTCGCGTTCCTCCGCGTGGACGGGATCGGCAGGCTGGCGGCGACCGCGGGCGGCCTCTCGCTGGCGGGCGCCATGGCGATCAGCGAGATCGCGATCGCGATGCCGTTCGCCGGCACGCTTGCCTGGACGACCGTCCTGCTCCTCGGGGCCGCGGGGTTCCTCCGCGCCGAGCGCTGGTCGCGGCGGATCGCCTGGGTCGCCCTGGCCGGGTTCGCGTGGTCCCAGGTGGCCGGGGCGCACCTGTCGCATGGTCTCGTGATGGCCACCGTCCTCACGGTCGCGTACCTGGTCGCCAGGGCGTGGGGCCGCGGCGGCGGCACGGCCGGGAGGGTCGCGCTGTTCCTGGTGATCGTGCCGCTGTGCGCCCTCGCCGTGCTGGTGCCGCGGCTGCGGTTCATCCAGTCGTCCAGCCTGGGCGAGGGGTACGACCGGCTGGGGGCCCAGGTGCACGACCTCGCCGCGGGGCAGGAGGAGCCGCTGACGCCGGGCGGCGTCTGGGCCGGGTGGCCGATCGCCTTCGGCGCCGCGCCTGGCGCCTACCTGGGTGCCGTGACCCTGCTGGCCGTCCCGCTCGCGCTGCGCGCCCGGCGGCGCCGCCGCCTCGTCGTCGCGTTCGGGGGCGTGCTGGCCGTCACCTGGGTCGTCCTGTCGGACGTGGTCCTCGGCGTGGGGTGGGTCCGCGACGCGGTGCTCACGACCCCCTACGGCGACGTCCTGCTCCACAACCCCGGCCGGCTCCGCTACGTCGGGGTCCTGGCGCTGCCGGTGCTCGCGGCGGCGGGCATCCAGGGGCTCCGCGACGAGCCCATGCCGGCGCACCGGCTTGCCGCGTGGCTCGCCGCGGGCGCGGCGTTGTGGCTCGGTGTGCCGATCGTCGCCGGCGGCGCACTGGTCCGGTGGGGTCTGTTCGCCATCGCGGTGCTCCCCGCCGCGCTCGCGCTGTGGCTGTCGACCCGCACGCGGTGGTGGACCGTGATGGCCGTCGGTCTGCTCGCCGTGGAGCTCACCGCCGGCGCCGTCCTGGCGAGCCGCGTGTCGGGCGACGAGATCCGGGTCGGGCTGGAGGGGTCGGGCGGCACACCGCTCGCCTTCCAGCCCCTGCGCGCTCCCGCCGTCGACCCCGCCGCGTTCCTGGCGCCCACGACGCTGGTCGGCCGGATCGGCGAGGACCGCTACCTGACGTGGGCCCCGCCGGACGCGGCGTACGAGAAGGGGTACCTGTTCGCGCAGGGACCCACCGACTGGCCGGCGCTCGCGAACGAGCGGGGGACGCTGTTCGGCGTGCGGGACGCCCTCGGGTACAACCCGGTCCAGCTCCCGCGCTACTGGGCGTGGATCCGGACGACCAACCCGCTCCCCCTGTACTACAACGCGGCGGCGCTCGCCCGTCCCACGCCGGCCGACCTCCGCACCCTGGGTGTGCGCTACCTGGTCGTGCCGGAGGGCGTGACGCCCACGGTGCCGGGGCACGTGGTCGCCACCGCGGACGGGTACGACCTCGTCGAGGTGGCCGGCTGGGAACCCCTCGCGACCCTGCGCCCCGACTGGCTGGTGGTCGAGGACGTGGCGAGCGCCCTGGCGCGGATCCCGGACGCCGCCGCCGAGGGGACGACCATCGTGGAGGGGGACCCCGGGATCGCGCCGACCGACCACCTCCCCGGTACCGTCGACGTCATCTCCACGTCGGACCGGGGGCTCACGGCTCGCGTGGATGCCGGCTCGGACCAGCTGCTCGTGATCCGCACCGCCTACGACGCGGGCTGGCGCGCGACGGTCGACGGTCGCGACGCCCCGGTGCTCCCCGCCGACGCGATCTCGCTGGCGATCCCGGTCCCGAGCGGCGAGCACACGGTGATCCTGCGCTACGACGACCCGGACGTGCTGCTCGGACTCGCCCTGTCCGCGATCGTCTGGACCGCGCTGGCGGGAGCGTTCGCCGGCGCGCTCGTCAGGGAGCGGGAGCGGGCGCGGTCGTCCGAGCCGCCCCCAGGTGCCGACGCCCGAAGGCCAGCGCCAGGCCGTACAGCAGCGCGACCAGGAACAGCAGGTTCCGGTACCCCGTCATGATCGCGGCGTACTCGAGGACGCCGCCCACCATCGCCCCCAGCAGGTTGGCGCCGAACGCCACGGTCGAGGCGCCCACCCCCCGGAACCGCTGCGCGAAGATCAGGTTGGCGACGAAGACCGGGGCGAACGCGACGGCCACGCCGGCCAGGAACCGCGGGACCGCCGGCAGCTGCAGCAGCGCGGCCGGCTGCACGACCCAGGCCACACCCAGGCACGCCAGCAGCAACAGGTACATCGTGGTCGGCGAGGGGAGCCGCGCCCGGCGCGCGACCTCGATCGCGCCGAGCACCGCCAGCAGGATGCCCGCGAAGACCAGCGAGTTCACGAACCACGTCGTCCCGAAGAGCAGCGCGAACTGGACGACCGCCTTCGTCTCCAGGAGCAGGAACGCCGCGCCCATGAAGAACAGGTCCACGTAGGGGCGCATCGCCGAGACGGGCCCACCCGACGCCCACCGGACCACGACCACGGACAGCAGCAGCACCGCACCCAACCACACCACGTAGAACCCGGGGATCACCCGTCCGGCCACGTACGGGAACGGGTGGTCGTCGGTCGCCGGGCGCGGGGCGTCGAGGGGCGTGGCATAGGTCTCGTCGCACACGGCGTCGGCGGGCTCGAGCCCGATCGTGAGGACGGCCTGCGCCCGCGTCCCGGCGCCGGGGTCCCCGCGGTCGTAGCACGGCGCGTGCCCCCATACCTGCTCCATCGTGTTCGCGTACCGGGCGAACACGTCGGGCCGGTAGTAGTTGTACATCGCGAAGACCCCGCCGGGCGCCAGATGGTCACGCACCTCCTGCATCGCCTCGCGCGTGAACAGGTAGCTCTCGAGCCGGAGCGCGCCCTGCCCGCTCACGAGGGTGAGGGAGTCCGGCAGCGCGAACAGGATCAGGTCGTAGCGATCGTCCGAACCCTCGAGGAAGGCGCGGCCGTCGTCGATGTGCACCGAGACCCGAGGGTCCTGGTACGGGTGCGCCGGGTGCTGCTCCACCCCGGTGTCCTGCAGCACCGGGTCGATCTCGACCGCGTCCACGTGGGCGGCGCCGCGATCCAGCGCCAGGGAGACGTCGTTGCCGCTGCCCGCACCGACGATCAGGACGTCGCCGACCGGCCGTCCGTCGAGGTGGGTGTAGGGGTTCGCGTAGAACTCCTGCTCGAGCCGCTCGACCGGCCAGATCGACTGATGCGGGAGCGAGTTCACCCGGATCCCGATCCTCCCGTCGCTGCCCTGCGGATACACCGTGACGCGGTAGTACGGCGACCAGGTGTCGAGCGGGGCGAGCGAGCCCAGGGCGAACACGGCGATCAACGCCAGGGCCCCGCCCACGCGGCGTGGGTGCTCCCGGAGGCTCGGCCGGCCGGGTGTGAGCGCCACGAAGCAGGCCGCCAGGATCACGCCCCACAGCAGGGGGCCGACGCGCAGGAACGACAGCGCCGAGAAGGCGATGATGCCCAGGAGGCTGCCCGTGATGTCGAGGCGGTAGGCCTCGAGCGGCTCGAAGCGCTCGAAGCGACGCGACACCTCCTCGGCGACCAGGGCCATCGCGCCGACCGCCCCGAGGAACAGCAGCGGCAGGATCACCCACGTGGGCGGTGCCGGCAGCCCGAACACGGTGTGGATGTTCCGCTCGGGGTCCACACCTTTCACGACGCGGACCACGAACACGAACAGGCCGAACGCGGCCAACGCGGCGGGCGCCCACACCTGGAGCTGCCGCTCGGTCCGCGCGCGGAGGAACCCGATGCCGATCCCGAGGAAGCTCGCGAGCAGGACGAAGTTCGTGAAGTAGGCGACGTGGATCTGGTAGGCCGCCACCCACCGGATCAGCGCGAGCTCCGCGAACAGCATCGCGAAGCTCGCGAGCACGAGGCCGGCTCGCTCCCCCAGGAGCCCGGTCGAGGCGCGGCGCGGCTCGAGGGTTGCGGTGTCGACGGCCACGGGGCCGGAGCCTACCCGACGGGCTTCCGCCGCGAGCGCCGACGCCGTCAGCCGGACGCGCGACGCCGGAGCTCGGCCTCGATGAACCTCTCGAGGTCGCCGTCGAGGACGCGTTGGGGATCGCCGACCTCGACCTCGGTGCGGTGATCCTTCACCATCTGGTACGGAGCCAGCACGTACGAGCGGATCTGGGAGCCGAAGTCGACGGCCATGCGATCGCCGCGGAGCTCCTCCATCTCCTCCTCGCGACGCCGCCGCTCGAGATCCGCGAGGCGCGCCTTCAGGATCGCGAGCGCGGTCGCCTTGTTCTGCAGCTGGGAGCGCTCGTTCTGGCAGGCCACCACGATCCCGGTGGGCAGGTGCGTGATGCGCACGGCCGAGTCCGTGGTGTTCACGCCTTGGCCGCCCGGCCCGCTCGACCGGTAGACGTCGATCCGGAGGTCCTGCTCGTCGACCTCCACCTCCTCAGCCTCGGCCTCATCGAGCGCGGGGATCACCTCGAACGACGCGAACGAGGTGTGCCGCCGCTTCTGAGCGTCGAACGGGCTGATCCTGACCAACCGGTGGACGCCACGCTCGGCAGACAGCAGACCGTAGGCGTTCGTGCCGTGCACGGTGAAGGTCGCGGACTTGATCCCCGCCTCCTCGCCGTAATGCACCTCGTCGACCTCCGCCTGGGCGCCCTCGCGCTCCGCCCATCGGGTGTACATCCGCAGGAGCATCGCCGCCCAGTCCATCGACTCGGTGCCGCCGGCCCCCGCCTGGACGGTGGCGATCGCGTCGTGGGCGTCGTACGGGCCGGACAGGAGGGCGGCGAGCTCCACCTTCTCGAGATCCGCTTCGAGTCCGTCGAGGAGCCGCGCCAGCTCGGCGGTGAGCTCGGCGTCGTCCGCCTCCTGCAGCAGCTCCTCGATCGCGAGCGCGTCGCCGATCGCGGTCTCGAGATTCCGGTAGCGCGCGAGCTCGTCGTTCAGGCGAGCGAGCCTCGAGGTGACCTGCCGGCCACGGGCGGGGTCGTCCCACAGCGCGGGGTCCGCGGCCTGCGCTTCGAGCTCGGCCGCCTCGGTCTGCTTGCCGCCGATGTCAAAGGAACCCCCTGGCGGCGTGGACGCGCTCGGCCAGCGCGCGGAGGCGTTCGGCGTGATCGCTCATGGCGCAGGGATGCTCCCACACCACGTGGGACGGCGGCACCGGGACGGCGTGACCGACGTCACGACGGTTCCGTACGGGCCGGCACGGACCGCTGCGAACGCCCCGCGTAGCGTCGCCACCACGAGGGACCGGACGGACCGGCCCGAGAGGAACGAAGGAGGGAGCACGATGAGCGTTCGGACCGAGACGTTCGGACACCAGGCTCCACGTATCCCGCTCGTGAGCATCGTCGCGGGGATCCTTGCCTTCGCGATCGGGATCGCACTCGGCGCGACCGTGCTGGATCGCGATGGCGACACCACGGTGTCGGCTCCCGGAGCCGTCGTGGAGGCCCCGCGGGGCTGGGACGCCGGCATGCTGGAGGCGGCGGAGCTCCGCTCCCAGGGCTACGGCGCCTGGGACCCGGGGATGCTCGAGGCGGCCGCGCAGCGCGCCCAGGGGATGAGGCCGGTCGTGTACGTGCCTCGGGAGTTCCTGGAGCACGCCGAAAGCACCGCCGGCCTGACGGAGCCGGTGCTCCGCGGCCCCGGCGCCGGGCTGCCGAAGCGCGGCGGAGAGCCGACCGTGCAGGGCGACGGTCGCGGGGGACTGACCCCGGAGCAGTACCAGACGATCCGCAACCAGGTCCACGCGTCCTGAAGCACCGGAACGCGGGACGGAGGCCGGCGCGCCGCAGGGCGCGCCGGCCTTCATGATGTCGCAGATGATCCGTGCGCTCGATCACGCAGCGGACGCCGAGGCGTGCGACGCCATCGTGGCGTCGCTGCCGGAGTGGTTCGGCCTGGAGGAGGGGATCCGCGCGTGTGCCGCCGCGGTCCGCTCCCGTCCCGGGCTGGTCGCGGAGGACGGTGGCCGTGTCCTCGGCTTCCTCACGCTCGACCGTCCCTACCCCGACACCCCGGAGATCACGTGGCTCGCCGTGCACGCGGATCACCGACGTCGTGGTCTCGGGCGCGAGCTCCTGGACGCGTTGCGGCTCCAGCTCGGGGCCGGCGGCGACCGCCTGCTGCTGGTGAAGACGCTCTCGGACCGATCCGACCCGGGGCCGGAGTACGCGCAGACACGCGCCTTCTACCTGGCGATGGGCTTCCTCCCGGTGGCCGAGCTCGACCTGTACGGCCCCGAGAACCCGATCCAGCTGATGGCGCTGCCGCTGTGAGCCGGTCGTCGTCTAGACGGTGGCTCCGTGGCACTTCTTGAACTTGCGGCCGCTCCCGCACGGGCAGGGCGCGTTGCGCGGAACCTTGTCGCTGATCGCCTGCTGGGGGTTGCCGGCGGTCTGGACGCCGCCACCGATGCCACCGGAGGCCGCGCTCGAACGGGTGCCGTCGCCGCCGGCCCCCCCGGCCCCGGCCGCCACCGCCTCGCGGTTCTCCTGCACCCGCTGGACGCGCGGCGGCGACTGCTCGTCGCGACGCACCAGCTCCACGCGGTAGATGTACCGGACGAAGTCCTCCTGGATCGAGGTCGTCAGGTCCTCGAACATCGCGTAGGCCTCGCGGCGATACTCCGTGATCGGATCCTTCTGCGCGTAGGCGCGCAGGTGGATCCCCTCCTGGAGGTAGTCCATCTCGTACAGGTGCTCGCGCCACTTCGTGTCGATGATGTTGAGCAGGACCATCCGCTCGAGCTGCCGCATCACGTCGGCGCCGACCGAGGCCTCCTTCGTCCCGTAGGCGTCGACCGCCTCCTGGACGAACCGCTCGCGGAGGGCCTCGCTGTCGGCCTCGTCGCGGGCCTGGTCGGCAGCCGTGTCCGGCAGGGGGAACACCTCGCCCAGCGCGGCGAGCAGGCCGTCGCGGTCCCACTCCTCGGGGAAGACGTCGCTCGGGCACCACGTGTCGACCGCGTCCTCCACGACCTGCTGGACGAAGTCCAAGGCCCGGTCCTTGAGGTCCTCGCCCTCGAGGATGCGCCGACGCTCCTGGTAGATCACCTCGCGCTGGCCGTTCATCACCTCGTCGTACTTCAGGACGTTCTTGCGGATCTCGTAGTTGCGCTCCTCGATCTGCTTCTGCGCGTTCTCGACGGCCCGCGTGACCATCTTGGCCTCGATCGCCTCGTCGTCGGGCCAGTTGAAGCGGTTCATGATCGACGCCACGCGGTCGCTGGCGAACATGCGCATCAGGTCGTCCTCGAGCGAGAGGTAGAAGAGCGACGCGCCCGGATCCCCCTGCCGCCCGGACCGCCCGCGGAGCTGGTTGTCGATGCGCCGGGACTCGTGCCGCTCCGTGCCGAGGACGTACAGGCCGCCGAGCTCGACCACCTCGTCATGCTCGGCGTCGGTCTGGGCCTTGAACTTGGTGTAGATCGGCTCGTACTCGGCCTCGTACGTGGCCCGCTCCTGCGGCTCCATCTCGAACAGCAGGTAGCGGTCGTTGTCCTGACCGCGGGCGGCCATCTCCTGTCGCGCGAGGTACTCGGGGTTGCCGCCGAGCAGGATGTCGACGCCGCGCCCCGCCATGTTGGTGGCCACCGTGACGGAGCCCTTGCGCCCCGCCTGCGCCACGATCATCGCTTCCTTCTCGTGGTTCTTGGCGTTCAGGACGTTGTGGGCGATCCCCCGCCGGCTGAGGACGTTCGACAGTCGCTCGGACTTCTCGATCGACACCGTGCCGACCAGGATCGGCTGTCCCTCGGTGTTGCGCTGCAGGATGTCATCGGCGACGGCGTTCCATTTGGCGTCCTCGGACTTGTAGATCAGGTCCTGCTGGTCGTCACGGATCATCGGCCGGTTCGTGGGGATCTCCAGCACGCTGATCTTGTAGGTCTCCTCGAACTCGGTCAGCTGCGTCTTGGCCGTACCGGTCATGCCCGAGAGCTTGTCGTACATCTTGAAGTAGTTCTGGATCGTGATCGTGGCGAGCGTCTGGTTCTCCTCCTTGATCCGGACGCCCTCCTTGGCCTCGATCGCCTGGTGGAGCCCCTCGGAGTACCGGCGGCCCTCGAGGACCCGGCCGGTGAACTCGTCGACGATCTTCACCTCGCCGTCCTGCACCACGTACTGAACGTCGCGCGTGTACAGCTCCTTCGCGCGCAGCGCGTTGTTCAGGTGGTGCACGAGCATCGTGTTGACGTTGTCGTAGAGGTTGTCGATCTGCAGGATCTGCTCGACCTTCGCGACACCGGGCTCGGTGACCGCGACCTGGTGCTTGGCCTCCTCCACCTCGTAGTCGTCGTCCCGGGTCAGACGCGGCGCGATCCGCGCGAACGTCTGGTACCACTTGGCGCTGTCGGCCACCATGCCGCTGATGATCAGCGGCGTGCGCGCCTCGTCGATCAGGATCGAGTCGACCTCGTCCACGATCGCGAAGGCGTGTCCCCGCTGGACGCAGTCCTCGTAACGCATCGCCATGTTGTCGCGGAGGTAGTCGAACCCGAACTCGTTGTTCGTGCCGTAGGTGATGTCCGCGCCGTACGCGGGCCGACGCTGTGCCGGCGTCATGGACGACTGGATCAGGCCCACCTGCAGCCCGAGGAACCGGTAGATCCCGCCCATCCACTCGGAGTCGCGCTTCGCCAGGTAGTCGTTGACCGTGACGAGGTGGACCCCGCCGCCGGTGAGGGCGTTCAGGTAGGCAGGCAACGTGGCGACGAGGGTCTTGCCCTCACCGGTCTTCATCTCGGCGATGTTGCCCTGGTGCAGCGCGGCGCCGCCCATCAGCTGCACGTCGTAGTGGCGCTGGCCGATCGTGCGTCGAGCGGCCTCGCGCACCACGGCGAAGGCCTCCGGCAACAGGTCGTCCAGCCCCTCGCCGCCCTCGACGCGACCCCGGAACGCATCGGTCTTCGCCCGGAGCTCCTCGTCGGAGAGGTCTTCGACCTCGGGCTCGAAGGTGGTGATCAGGCGCGCGAGGTCGTGGAGGGACTTGACCTTGCGGCCTTCACCGATGTTGCTGATCTTGTCGAGCACCGCCACGGGGGGTCCTTCCGGGAGCGAGGATCGGTCGTTCCTATCCTAGCCGCGGGTACGAACACGCCCGTCAGATCGCCTCGTCCAACGCCCCCAGTCGCTCGACGAGCCGCGCGTTCTCCGCGTAGTCGACCGGACAGGCGATCACGCTCACGGCATCGTCGTCGAGGGCCTTGCGCACGGTGGGCAGCAGCTCGCCCGCGGAGGTGATCCGGTATCCCTTGGCGCCGAAGCTCTCCGCCAGCCGCACCAGGTCGGGGTTGCCGAACGACACAGCGGCACGCCGCCCGAACTGGAGATCCTGCTTCCATCCGATCAGCCCGTACCCGCCGTCGATCCACACCAGGATCACCACGTGGATCCCCTCGCGGACCGCGGTCTCGACCTCGGCCACGCTCATCAGGAACGCGCCGTCGCCCGTCGCCGCGAGGACCTTCCGATCCGGATGGACCAGCTTGGCCGCGATCGCGCCGGGCACCGAGAAGGCCATCGTGGCCAGCCCGTTCGAGATCAGGCAGGTGGTGGGCTCGTACGTCGGGTACAGACGGGCCATCCACATCTTCGCGGCCCCCGTGTCGCAGAGCACGATGTCCCGTCGGTCCAGGGCCTCCCGGAGGTCGTGCACGATGCGGGCCGGCGCCACCGGGAAGGCGTCGTTGCCGGCGCCGCGGGTGAGCTCCTCGCGCACGAGATCCTTGACCGGGGGCACCTCCCCGCGGATCCGATGCAGGTAGCTGGAGGAGCCGATCTCGTCCAGGGACTCCCCGATCGACCCCTGCAGGCCCACCGCGAGCGTGTAGTGGGTATCGACCTCGGCGACGGTGCGATGCACGTGGATGATCTGCTTGTCGCGCAGCGGGTTCCAGCGCGAGGGCGCGTACTCGACCAGGTCGTACCCGACCGCGACCACGACGTCGGCCCGGTCGAACCCGAAGTTCGCGTAGTCCTTGACCATGAACCCGATCGTCCCCAGCGCGTTGGGGTGGTCGTCCGGGAAGACGCCCTTGCCCAGGAACGTGGTGGCCACCGGGATGTTGAGCCGCTCGCTGAAGCGAAGGAGGGACGCCATCGCGTCGTCGCGCGCCACGCCGGCTCCCGCCAGGACCACGGGCTGGCGGGCCTCCTCCAGGACGTGGGCGGCGCGATGGACCTGGTCCTCGGACGGCGACGGGTCCCGCGGGACGTTCACGGCCAGGGGGACGGCATCGCTCCGGTGCTCCGCGACGTCCTCGGGCAGGACCAGGAAGGTCGCCCCCGGGCGCTCGGTCTGCGCCTGCTTGAACGCCTTGCGCACCATCTCGGGCGCCGCGTCGCGCAGGGTGATCATGTCGCCCCATTTCGACACGGGGCGGTACATCGACACGAGGTCGACGACCTGGTGGGACTCCTTGTGGATCCGGTCCAGCCCGGCCTGCGCCATGATCGCGACGAGTGGATGGGAGTCGAGGTGGGCGTTCGCGACGCCGAGCAGCAGGTTGATCGCCCCGGGCCCCAGGGTGGCGAGGCACACCCCCGCCTTGCCCGTCAGTGCGCCGTAGGTGTCGGCCATGAACGCGGCCCCGCGTTCGTCCCGCGTCGTGATGAAGCGGATCGACGAATCGGCGATCGCGTCGATCACGTGCAGGTTCTCCTCGCCGGGCAGACCGAACACGTACTCGACGCCCTCGTTCTCGAGACAGGCGACGAGCAGCTGCGCGACGGTGCGCGACGGGGAGGTCACCCCGACAGCTTACGGAGGGAAGGGCGGGTCCTCAGGGGCCGGGCGTGCGTCAGGCGCCGTCGAGCACCTGCCGCGTGAGCTGGGCGTGCGCGGCATGCTCCCCCAGGTGCTCCAGGGCGTGCAGCAGGGCCCACGCCGCGGTCACGGTCTGCGGCTCCGGCGTCCAGGTCGCGACGCCGGTCCGTTCGGGCTCGAACGCGCTCGCGTCGTCGACGAGCGCCCGGCAGTCGGCCGTGATCGCGTCCACGGACGCCAGGAACGCGTCGACGTCGTCCACGACGGTGCGGAACTCGGCCGGCCGGTCGCGCGGCGGCGGCTCGACCCCCACGCCCAGGCTCAGCCAGGCCCGCGTGCTGTGGAGGGCATGGGTGACGATCACGGCGATGCTGTTCGTCTCGTCGACCGCGGGACGCCGGTTCAGGAGCTCCACCGTCGCGCCCCCCACGGAGCGTCGGAGCCCGTCGAGACCTTCGTCGAGCACCGCACGCGCCGCGACGAGGACCGGATCCGTCATGGCTCAGGTGATCTCGATCATCTTCTCGCGGACGGCGTAGACCACCGCTTCCATCCGCGAATGGAGGTGGAGCTTCTCCAGGATGTTGCGGATGTGGTTCTTGACGGTGTTCTCGGAGATGAACAGCTGCTTGGCGATGTCCCGGTTGTTCAGCCCTTGCGCGACCAGCCGCAGGACCTCCATCTCGCGGTCGGTCAGGCGCGGCGCGGGCATCGCCGGACGCTCATCGGCCCCCTTCGAGATCGCGGCGAACTCGGTCAGGAGCTTCGACGCCATGCTCGGCGAGATCCGCGACTGCCCCGCCCACACGCCCCGGATCGCGTCGGCGACCTCCTCGATCGGGATCTCCTTCAGCAGGTAGCCGCTGGCACCCGCCTTGATCGCGTCGTAGAGGTCGGTCTCCTCGTCGCTGATCGTGAGCATGAGGATCTTGACGTGCGGCATCAGCTCCTTGATCTCGGCGGTCGCCTCGATCCCGGAGCGCTTGGGCATGCGGACGTCCATCAGGACGATGTCGGGCATCACCTCGGCCGCCTTCTGGATCGCCTCCTCGCCGTCGGAGGCCTCGCCCACGAGCTCGATGTCGGGCTCGTCGCCCAGGACCATCTCCAGCCCCCGGCGGAACAGCGCGTGGTCGTCCACGACCATCACGCGGAGCCGCTCGCTCCCGACGTCCTTCGTCACGTGGGCGCTCCCTTCGGACCGGACGCGGGCGGGATCACTCCTCCTCGGACGTCTCGGTCTGGGCGGATTCTAGACGACGCCGATGCAGCCACCGGCGACGCTTGGATCGATGATCGCGGAGCTGCCGCTCGAGCTTCTCGCGAACGCGGTCCAGCGCCGTGGGAACGTCGTCGGCCTCCGCGTGGGCCCGGAACGTCTTGCGGGGGATGCGGACGGCCGCCTCCACGCGCTTGACCCCGTCGTAGGTGGGGTGGTGCTCGCCGATCAGCTCGAGATCGATCGACGTGACACGCGGCTCCAGACGCTCGAGCGGCGCCAGCTTGTGCTCGGCGGTCCGGCGGATCTCGTCGGTGACCTGCAGGTCCCGGCCGGTGAACGTGAGATCCACGGTCGGAGCGGTCCTCCTGCCCTCGGCTGCCGTCGGTGGGCTCCCGTCCGGCTGACCTGGTCTTTGCCCCCACACCCGCCTGCCGGAGCCCTCGCCCGGCCGCCTGTTCCGCGGCGACCGGACTCCGGCCCTCTCGCGGCCCGTGGACCGCGGCAGGGCTTACCTCTAAACCGCGCCATGCTCGACGACCAACGGTCGCCTTACGTGGGTCGTTTCGCCCGCGACTGGCATCGACTACCGGGGAAGATCCCCGGGCAACCACAGACCCGAACGTGAGCCCGCACGAGGATAGGCACGGGCCGCCCCCGCGCGCAACGCGGCCGGTCAGGTGGCGCGACCGGCTCGCGCGGCCGCCGCGACGTGCACCTCGACGGCACCGGCCGCCACCAGGGCACGGGCGCACGCCGCCGCGGTGGCGCCCGTGGTCACGACGTCGTCGACGAGGAGGACGCGGGGCGGCGGTCTCCCGATCGGGACGAACGCACCCCGCACGGCGATCCGGCGCTCCGCGCCCCCGCGCCGGGCCTGCGACCCGGTCGTGGGTCGGCGGCGCAGCAGCGGGACCGCACGGGCTCCGCCCGCGCGCGCGACCACCACGGCCAGGGACCGGGCCTGGTCGTAGCCGCGCTCGGCACGGCGGCGGCGCGCGAGCGGCACCCAGGTGACGGCGTCGACCGCCGGGAGCTCGGGCGTGGCGGCGATCGCCGCCCCCAACGCCGTGGCCACGTCGCGCCATCCCGCGAACTTCAGACGGCGAACCGCCTGGCGCACCGGACCCTGGTAGAGGAACGGGGCGCGGACCGTGGCGATCGGTGCGGGGGGACAGTCCCGGCACGCGACGACGTCGCCGGCACCGGGGTGTCCGCATCGATGACACCAGGGCGGCCGGAGCGCGACCAGGGTGGCCCGGCACCGATGGCAGAACGGCCACGGTCCCCCGGCGCAGCCCGCGCACCGGCGCGGGTAGACGACGTCGAGGGCCCGCGCGACGATGCGCCGACCCTAGCGAGGGCCGACGACACGCGACCTCAGGGGAGGTCCACCTCGACCGGGTCCTGGCCCCGGACCTCGATCCCGAGGCGCTCGTGCTGACGCAGGACCGGGTACCCGACGATCTTTCCCGCCCCGGCCTCCTCGTCGTGCTCCACCTGGAGCACCGGGTGCGCGGTCCCGTCGACGGTCAGCCGCACGCTGGGGGGGTCGCCCGCCACGTAGGGGATCCGCACCGTGTCGCCCAGGCAGTCGAGCGAGACCAGCAGGACCTCGCCCGCCTTCTCGTCGAGGCGGACGCTGCCGCGTCGCACCGCCGAGCGCGGCCAGGCGATCGACATCCGGTCCCCCGGCCGGATCACGTCCGGGACGCCGTCCACCTGGACGTCGCAGCGCAGCTGGTACCAGCCGGGGCCGAGCTCCAGCGTCGGGACCTCGAACGGGACGAACGTGTCCAGCGTGGGAGCGACCTCGATGATCGCCGGGTCGATCGCGATCGCCTGGGCCGCCCGGCCGGCGCACTCCCCCAGCACGGCGCGCTCGATCCTGACCTGGTGGGGCAGTCCGTCGGCGCCGCGCAGGACGAAAGCGCCCTTGATGCTCACGGGGAACCGCTCGAACACGGCCCGGAACGCGACCAGGTCGTCCATCCGGGCAGCCTACGCCCGTCGTGGGAGGCTGCGCCGGGCGGCGTTCACGTGCCCTGGTCCCACGAGTGGAGGTACCGATCCTGCTCCTCGGTGAGGGTGTCGATCTCCACCCCCATCGCGCGGAGCTTGAGACGGGCCACCTCGCGGTCGATCTCCTCCGGAACCGGGTACACACGCTTCTCGAGCGTGCCGTGGTGCTTCACGATCCACTCCACGCACAGGGCCTGGTTCGCGAACGACATGTCCATCACGGCCGCCGGATGACCCTCGGCCGCTGCCAGGTTCACGAGCCGACCCTCGCCGAGGAGGTTCAGCCGGCGCCCGTCCGCCAGGGTGTACTCGTCGACGAACTCGCGGATCCGGCGGACGCCGCCCGTCGCGAGCTCCCGCAGGGCGCCCTTGTCGATCTCGACGTCGAAGTGGCCGCTGTTGGCCAGGATCGCCCCGTCCTGCATCAGCTCGAGGTGCTCGCGCCCGATCACCGTCGTGTCGCCCGTGACCGTGATGAACAGGTCGCCGATCCGCGCGGCGTCGCGCAGCGGCATCACCCGGTAGCCCTCCATCACCGCTTCCAGGGCGGCGGTCGGGTCGACCTCGGTGACGATCACGTGGGCGCCGAGGCCCTTGGCGCGGGACGACACGCCGCGCCCGCACATGCCGTACCCGCACACGACGACGGTCCGCCCCGCGAGCAGGCGGTTCGTGGCGCGCATCACGGCGTCGATCGTGGACTGCCCGGTGCCGAAGCGGTTGTCGAACAGGTGCTTCGTGTCGGCGTCGTTCACGCTCACGATCGGATAGGCGAGCGCGCCGTCGCCCGCCATCGCCCGCAGCCGGATCACACCGGTGGTCGTCTCCTCGGTCCCCCCGAGCACGTGGCTCAGCTCGTCGGCGCGCTGGGTGTGCAGCACGCTGACGAGGTCGGCGCCGTCGTCCATCGTGATCTGCGGCTGGACGTCGAGCACCGCGTTCAGATGCTTGTAGTACGTGTCGTGGTCCTCGCCCTTGATCGCGAAGGTCTCGACGCCGCTCTGCTCGGTGAGGGAGGCGGCCACGTCGTCCTGTGTGGACAGCGGGTTCGAGGCGGCCAGGAGCACCTGGGCGCCGGCGGCGGCGAGCGTCTCCATCAGGTTCGCCGTCTCGGTGGTCACGTGCAGGCACGCGGCGATCCGCACACCGTCCAGCGGCCGCTCCTTGTCGAAGCGCTCCTTGATCTGGGCCAGCACCTGCATCTCGCCGGCGGCCCACTCGATCCGCTCGCGCCCCGGCGGCGCGAGGGAGGGGTCCTTGATGTGCGGCATCTGCGCTCGTGCTCCTTCGTTCCGGCCGGTCGGGCGCCGGCGCTCCTGATGCTGCGGTCGGGCCCCGCGCGGTCAGACCGCGGGGAGGTGCGGGAGCACCTCCACGAGGAGCCTCCCGACGGCGATCGCGGTCTCGTTCGACACGCGGACCACGTCGTCGTGGCTGACGTGCTCGCCGAAGGCGTTCGTCAGGCTACACAGTCCGAGCACGCCCATGCCGAGCGCGTGGGCGGGCAGCGCCTCGGGGACCATGGACATCCCGACCACGGTGCCGCCGAGCCGTTGGAGCATCGCGACCTCGGTGGGGGTCTCGTAGGCCGGCCCGCTCATCGCGGCGTACACACCGGAGACCGCCCGGATCCCGAGCTCCTCGGCCGCCCGCAGGGCCAGGTCGTGGAGCGCGGGGTCGTACAGGTGCTGCGCGTTCACGAACGCGGGCATGCCGTCGGGATACCGCCAGCCGCGCAACGGGACGGCCCCCATCATGTTCAAGTGATCGCGCAGCACCACGACGGTGCCGGCCGGCACCCCCGGCTCGAGGCCGCCGACGGCCGCCGTGAGGACCATCGTGCGCGCCCCCAGGGCGTGCGCGAGCCGTGGCAGCAGCGCCGGGACGTCGATGCCGTGACCCTCGTACACGTGCACGCGTCCACTGAACGCCGCGACGGGTACCCCCGCGAGCCGGCCCAGGATCAACCTGCCCGCGTGCCCGGGGACCCCCGGGGGCGGGAAGCCCGGCAGGTCGGTGAACGCGAGCGACGCCTCCTCCACGAGCGCGTCGCCCAGCGCGGGCCCGAGGCCGGACCCGAGGACGAGGCCGACGCTCGGCACGAGACCCGTGCGCGCCCGGACGACCTCGACCCCGCGTTCGGGGAGGTCGTCGCCCGGTCCGGGGGTGCCCTGGCTCACGACCCCGCCAGCGCGGCCTTCAGCCGGTCGATCGCGGCCACCGGCGTGGGATCCACCCCGCGCAACAGGCCCACGTAGCAGCTGGCGAAGTCACCGATCGTCACGAGGGCGAACAGCGTCGCGAGCGGACCGAAGCCCGACACCGCGACCTCCCGCGTCTGCGCGCCGGCGTCGCGCGCGATCTGGAGCGACAGGGGGAAGCGCTCCTGGAGCTCCGGATGCTCGCCATCGTGGCGCAGGCCGAGGATCGCGAATCGCTCGCCGACGGGCTCCACCCACCCGACCACCTCGTTGTGATCGAGCTCGGACAGGGAGGCGTACCAGGCCGGGATCTTGCCGTTCTCGTTCATCTGCGTCTTCCAGCGCATCGCGCCGAGGGCCCCGATCCCCTCGGCTCCCCAGATGACCGGCACGCGGTCGCCCAGCCACACGGCGATGCCCTTGGCTTCGTTCGCGGCCTGCGGCGTCTCCGGCCCGAGCGCGGCGGCTGCGGCGGTCACGGCGCGCTCGGTCTCCGCCACGTCGGCCTCCAGCCTCGGGAGCAGGCCGGCGGTCTCGAGCGCCCCGAGCATCGCGAACGTGAGATGCGCCAGCGCCGCCCGGGGCTGGAACCCCGGCGGGACGGGCACCACCGGCACGCCATGCTCGGCGCACGACGCGCCCAGCTCGCCGCCCCCCGTGATCGCCACGATCCGGCACCCTCGCTCGAGCGCCTCGCCGAACGCGGCCAGCGTCTCCGACGTGTTGCCCGAGTAGGAGGAGACGAGGACCAGCGTGTGCGGACCGGCGAACGCGGGCAGGAGCGGGGACCGACCGACGTCGACCGGCACCGGGAGCCGCTGCCGGAAGACCTGCTTCAGGACGTCCCCGGCGACGGCCGAGCCGCCCATCCCGCAGACGGCGACGGAGGTGATGCCGTCGAGCGCAGGGACGGGGTCGATCCCGAGTCCCGTCTCGTACGAGGCGCGGGCGTGCTCGGCGAGCGACGCGACGGCGTCCAGCATGCCCGATCCATCGAGCGCGCGGAGCGCGTCCGCGTCGTCGAGATCGACCGGACCGGTCGGGGTCACGGCTTCTCGGCCTCGTCGATCAGCATCACCGGGATCCCGTCGCGCACCGGGTAGCGGTACCCGCATGCGCGGCACACGATCACGTGCTGGTCCTCCAGGTAGTCGACGTCGCCCCGGTCGTTCGGGCACACCAGGATCCTGAGCAGCTCGGCGTCCAGCGTCATCCCTGACCTCCCCTGATCAGCTCGAGCACCGCCGCCGTCCGGTCGGCCAGGAGCTCGGGCGTGCGTGCCTCGACGTTCAGCCGCAGGAGCGGCTCCGTGTTGGAGGGACGCACGTTGCACCACCAATCGTCGTACTCCACCGTGAGACCGTCGAGGCGATCCTGACGCCCGTCGGCGAGCGCGACCGCGATCTCCTCGATCATCGCGCGGGGGTCGCCGACCCGCGAGTTGATCTCGCCCGAGTCGAAGTACCGCCGGTACGGGGCGAGGAGCTCCGAGAGGGTGATCCCGGCGGCCGACAGCTCGCCCAGGACGACCACGGCCGCGATCAGACCGGAGTCGGCCCGGTAGTTCTCGCGGAAGTAGTAGTGACCCGAGTGCTCGCCGCCGAAGACGGCCCCCGTCTCGGCCATCACCTGCTTGATGAACGAATGGCCGACGCGGGTCCGGATCGGCTCCCCGCCGGCGGCGAGGATCGTCTCGGGGACGATCCAGGAGCAGATCAGGTTGTGCACGATCCGGGCGCCGGGCTCGCGGCGGAGCATCGCCGCCGCCACCAGCGCCGTGAGGAGCGAGCCGCTCACGTCGTCGGCGGCCTCGTCGACCAGGAACACGCGATCGGCGTCCCCGTCGAACGCGAGCCCGATGTCGGCGCCGCGGTCGAGCACCGCGGCCTTCAGGTCCTTCTGGTTGTCGGGGTCGAGCGGGTCGGCGGGATGGTTCGGGAAGGTGCCGTCGAGCTCCGGGAACAGGTGGTGCAGGGTGACCGGCAGCCGCTCGAGCACGGCGGGCACCACGAGCCCGCCCATGCCGTTCGCGGTATCGGCGACCACGGTGAGCGGACGCATCGAGCCGGTGTCGACGAAGGTCAGCACGTGCTCGACGTAGGCATCCAGCATCGCCCGCTCCTCCACGACGCCGGGTGTCGCGCCCGACGGGCGATCGCCCTGCTCGACGATCGAGCGGATCTCGCGCAGGCCGGTATCCTCGCCGACCGGCCGGGCGCCCGGGAGGCAGAACTTCAGGCCGTTGTACTCCTTCGGGTTGTGGCTGGCCGTGAGCATCACGGCCGGGAGTTCGAGCCGGCCCGACGCGAAGTACACGAGATCGGTGGAGGCCAGGCCCAGGTCGACGACGTCCGCGCCGCGCGACGTCGCGCCCTCGGCGAACGCCGACGCCAGCTCGGGCGACGACAGGCGACAGTCGCGGCCCAGGAGCACCTGCGGCGATCGCGTCCAGTCGGCGAACGCGGCCCCGATCAGCCGCGCGAGCTCCGCATCGAGCTGGTCGGGGACCACGCCGCGGACGTCGTAGGCCTTGAAGATGGCGTCGAGGTCGTACGTCCGCACGGGCACGCCATCCTACCGGAGCAGGATGGGCGCCCGGCCGGGGGGAGCGGTGACGCTACTTCTGGACGACGAGGTCGAGGACCGACGAGAGCGGCACGAGCTCACCGTCGCGGTACCACCACTTGGCTTCGCACAGGTGGCACGTGGAGAAGGTGAGGTCGCGCTCGCTGACGTTCATCGAGATCGCGATCAGGTCGCCCTGACGGCAGTTGGGGCAGGAGCCGTGGTGATCAGGCATGCACGAAGTGTCGGCGACCCACGGCCCGCGGGCCATAGCACCCTGCACTCAACCTCGTCTCTGCCGCGATGCCTCGGAGGAGCCCCCCACGCGCCCTACGGCCGCACCGAACGGGGGACACCGTTCGGCCGACCCGAACGCGACGGCCGTCCCGCTCAGACCGCGACCGGGCGCGCCTCGCGCAGGTCGCGCACGATCCACCCGACGGGCGGCGTCATCCGATCGACGTGCTCTCGGCACAGGTCGAGGAGGTTGGGGTCGCGCTCGTCGAGCAGGTCGTCCACGCGGACCTCCCGATCGCCGTAGCGCAGGGACACCGTGACCACCGGCTCCCGGTCGCACCGCATCTTCGCGCACGTTCGCACCAGCATGGCTGGGGAGGCTAGATCACATGGATGTGATTTCCAAGCACCCGGGCCGGACGGCCGGTCAGATGTCCGCGTCGCCGGGGGTGTCCCAGTAGGACGCGTTCGCCGGGCGATGCCCCACCACGATCACGTGGGCACCGACGGGGATCCGTTCGAAGAGGTCCTCGACGTCCGCGTTCTGCATCCGGATGCATCCGTGGGAGGCGTAGCGGCCGATCGATGACGGGTCGGTCGTCCCGTGGATCCGGATCAGCCCCGGCGCGTCGATGTAGATCGCGCGCGTCCCCATGGGGTTCCCGGGCCCGCCCGGGACCACGGCGGGGAGGTCGGCCCCCCACGAGTCCAGGGCCGGGTTGTACCAGGTGGGGTTCTCCCGCTTGTCCCAGATCTTCCAGACGCCGGTCGGTGTCACGTAGCCGGGTTTGGCCGTCGCGACGTCGTACGTGCGCTCGACCCGGAAGCCGTCGTAGAGCTGGAGGCGATTGCGGTTGACCCACACGACGATCGTGGGCCCGAGGTCCTTGGCCGTCACCTTGGGCGCCACGGTGCGCGTCGGCAGGTCGACGTCGGTGGCGCCGTCGTCGATGGCGGCCAGGATCTTGCGGAGGGCCTGCTTCGCGGCGAGCTGCACGCCGGGACGCGCCTGCGTGAACGTCAGGTCGTCGGCCTCGTCGTCGATCCCCATCAACGCGGACCGAGGCTCGACGCGCACCTCCTTCGCGATCGACGTCACGAGCTCCTCGGCCGGCGTCGAGCGCGTCGCGTAGGTGACCGCGAGCTCCTCGCCCACCGGCTCGTCCTGGAACCGGTGCCAGAACCGGCCGAACGTCCCGAGGGAGTCCCCGACGGCGAGCGCGGCCTCGACCGCGGATCCGACGTCCGCGTGCCGGCCGAGCTCGAGCGCCGATCCCCGCCACGAGCGATCGCCGACACGGACCACGAGCGGGCTCCCGAGCTGTTCGCGGATCTCCGCCTTCACGGCGGCGAGGGCCTCGGAGCGGTCCATGCCACCCACGTCCACCCCGGCGACCGTCACGCCGGGCAGGATCAGGTCCGCACGGGCCTGCTCGTAGCGATAGGCCGCCAGCGACACCCCGCCCGCCGCCACGAGCAGGACGCCGACGATCCCGGCGACGATGGCGACGGCGCGCGCGCGGCGCCGACGGACGTGTCGACCTCTGGCCATGGGTGAACGCCCCCTCCTCCGGGGTCCGCCGATGATACCGCCCGGGACGCCGAGGTCCGAGCCTCAGCCCGCCAGGGCCCATCCGGGCACGGCCACGCCCGTCGCCAGCCCGTACAGGTCCATGCCGTCCTTGCCGCCCGACGTGGAGGCGCCGAGCGCCACGACGGGGACGTCCGCGGTCACCAGGACCGCCGAACGCGGCGCGTCCTCGAGGAAGGATGCCGGTGCCGCCGCCACCGATCCGGCCGGGATCTCGAGGCTCGTCGACGCGCCCGTGGTGCCGTCGATCCGCAGGAGGGTGAGGTCGACCACGGTATCGGCTGCGCCGGGGTTGGCGACGACCACGAGCGGGGTCGCCGGCAGCGTCGTGAGCGTCGGCGGCACGACCCACGCGGGGGCGGGCGCCGAGGTCCCCGCCGTGGCGGCGTCGTCGCCCGTCCGCCCCTCGGAGCGCAGCGCGGCCAGGAACGTCGAGTCCCCCTCGGCGTTCGCCACGACGGTGGTGGGGCCGTTCGTCGTCACCGGAGAGGCCAGGGTGGAGCGGCGCAGTTGTGTGGAGGCGGCCGGGTCGCCCGGCTCGGGTTGGTCCGCCGTGCGCACGATGCTGGTGAAGGTGAGGTCCTCGTCGCCGGGCAGGAGCGTGACGAGGGTGGACTGCCCCGAACCGGCGGCGGTGAGGTCGACCCAGGATCCGGCGAGGGCCGGCATGCCGACCGTCGAGCGGACACCCCCCTCCTCGGACAGCGTGAGCGTGGCGACCGCGACGCGGCCGACCTTGGCGTCGAGCTGCGCGCCGACGACGTCCTCACCCAGCACCTTGGGGTCCACCCGGAAGGCGACGCTGCGGCGGCCCTTGAGCACCACGTCGGTGAGCTCCCGCCGGCGCACCGGGGGCGTGGACGGTGCGAACAGGACGATGTTGAACACCGCGAGCGACGCATGCGGGTTCATCACGACGAGCCACGCCTTCGTGCCGCGCTGCGTCGAGCTGTCGGTCGTGTACCAGGTGTCCGACGACGCGGCGAGACAGGGCTCGGCCCCCAGCCCCGGCACCGGGTCGGGCGCCTTCACGACCCACCCCGCCCCGATCCAGCCACCGAAGTACTCGACGGACGTCGCGTCGCCGGGCTCCGTGGCGGGGACCTCCAGCACGACCTCCGCGCCCGGGGAGACGCTGACGTCCTGCGGCTCCGAGGGCCGCCGGTCGCCGAGGGAGGTGACACGTGCCTCCACCGTGGTCGCGCCCGGGTTCGAGAGCGAGAGGTACGCGGTCCAGTCCTCGCCGCCGCCGTGCGGGCACATCCAATCGCCCGACCGGGCGGAGCCGGCCGACGTGGCCGGGACGGCGGGGCCGAGGTCGTTCGCGGCGATCGCACCGGCGATCACCACCGCAGCCGCCAGGATCGCGACCGGTCCGAGCCCTCGCTTCATCGCCGCACCGGCTTCCGGGTGAACCACAGCGCCGCGGCCCACAGCACCAGGAGGAGCCAGCTCTCGATCGTGCGAGGGAGCTGCGCGCCGTAGAGGACCCGGGCGGTGGTCGAGCCGGCGACGTCGACGTCCGTCGCCCACCCGAACGCGCGCTGCGGCGCGGCGTCCGAGCCCTCGAGCTCCCAGGCGCCGTCGAACTCCGTCGAGACCAGCGCCAGGTTCCCGCCGCCCGTGGCGCCGCTCCACCCTCCCTCCACGGTCTCCAGGGGGACCTGGGGCACGGGTCGGAACCGCTGGATCACCGCGGGATCGCCGGAGGCCACGATCCGACCGGTGGGGCCGTCGGCCTCCACGACCGCGGCGGGCGACAACAGGACGGCGTTGCGGAAGATCACGAGCTCCGCCGCCGGGACGTGGTCGAGGTCCGCCTGTCGATCGAGCGCCGCGCGGGCGGGCGCGGGGAGCTGGTCGATCCAGGCCACGACGTATCGCACGCCGAAGGGTGCGAGCAGCGCGCCGACGTGCGTGGTGGTACCGGCCAGCAGTTCGACGAGCGCCGTCTCGAGGGCGTCGCGGCCGCCGCCCACGAGCGGCCGGCCGAGGTCGAGCGCCGGCGCTCCGTCGCGGTTCGTGATGCCGAACGTCGTCGTGGCCCCACCGGCCTCGGCGACCCCTTGGGGATCGCCCCCGGGCGCGGGGAAGGGTTCCCCGTCGTCGGCGCCGAGCCACAGGACGCGGAACGATCCCTCCTGCGTCGAGTCCACCAACGCCCAGGCGGCGGGGATCTGGTCGGCCCCGCCGACACCCCATCGCCCCGTCACGGCGGCCGCGGACTGCAGGACCAGACCCGCGCCGAGCACCAGCGTGAGGGCTGCGGTGCCGATCTGCCGGAACCCGAACGCCTCGCGCTCCAGGCCGGTCGCGACCGAGGCGATGCCCACGCCGACGAGGATCGCCTCGGCGATCGCGGTCACCGCCGCGTACACCGGGGCGTTGGCGAAGGGCCCCGGGAGGTACCCCGCGACCGACAGCCACGACATCGCGAGCCCCGCCACGGCGGCCATCGTGGCGCGGAGCGCCAGGCGGCGGTGGGCGGAGGACGCCAGCGCCAGCCCGAGCAGGGCGGCCACCGGCAGGAACAGGGCCGCCCACCAACCTCCCGGCGCGGGTCCGAGCGCGAGACGGACCAGGAGCCAGGGGTCCGTGGTGCCGATCTCGGAGCGCAGGGCCGCTCCGTCGCCGGTCGCGATCGTGGGCAGGAACGAGAAGAGCAGGATCGCCGCGCCGGCGACGGACGCGAGCGTCAGGACCACGCCCCGCACCCGCGAGGTGCCCGCCAGGACCTCCACGATCAGGAGCAGACCGAGCGCGAGCAGGACCCCGGGCTCGAAGGCGACGCCGACCGCGATCGTGACCGCGAGCCCGGCGACGAAGCGCCAGCGTCCGTCGGCCGGCTCCTCCTCCCCGAACGCCGCCTCGAGCCGTTCCACGATCGGTGGGAGGACGACGAGCACGGCGAGGAGGCCGATCCGGCCCTGGGAGAACGCCCACAGCAGCACGGCCGACGCGACGTACGCCGCGGCGGCGCCGACGGAGGCTCCCGGCCGACCCGTGAGGCGCACCAGGGCGCGGTACGCGAGCACGGCCGCCACGACGAGGGCGCCCGCGAGGACGACCTTCTGGGCGAGCACCGTGCTCCCCAGGGTGAGCCAGGACAGGCCACCCAGCGCGCCGAGCGCCGGGCTCGCCGCGAGTGACCCGCCCAGCGCCGTCGTCCGATACGCGGACACGAGCTCGGCGCTGAACCCGGACGGATGCGACGGGAACGCGGGCAACGCTCCGCCCAGGAGCGGGTCGGGCGCGATCAGGTGCCGCGTCGCCAGGAGGCCGACGACCGCGCCGAGGAAGGACGCCACGAGCACCGGGTGCGCCGACAGGAGGGACGCGGTCCGGTGGCGCAGCCGGGCCGACGCCGAGGCCTCGTCGACCTCGAGGTCCCGCTGCTCCTCCAGGATGCGTTCCGCCGTCTGGAACCACCGCGGGATCCGCAGGCCGGCGGACTCGTGGAACCGCCGGAGCGCGTGGTCCTTCACGCGCCGCGATCGCTGGACGCGCCGCCGGAGCCGGAGCGTCCGCGGCAGATGGACCACGTTCCACCCGATCGCCGACACGAGGTCGTACGCCTCCTCGAACCGGCGCGACAGCAGCAGGAAGAGCAAGCGCACGAGCGACAGCGCGGCGTCCAGCGGCAGGATCCACAGCAGCGACACCCAGCTGTAGTTCTTGAGGACCGAGGCGAGCGCCGCGCGATCCTCCTCGTAGCGCCGGCTCCGATCGGTCGGGGGCGGGAGATCCGGTGTCGCCCGCCGCCGCGCGCGCGCGAGAGGGGTCATCAGGACGCGCCAGCCCGCCACCCGGGCGCGCCACCCCAGATCCACGTCGGCATCGTCGTCGCCGAGCCGATCGTCGAGCAGGCCGAGCTGCTGCCACACATCGCGGGCCACGAGCGCGGCGGCCGTATCCACGGTCAGGACGTCGAGCACGCGGTCGAACTGACCCTGATCGATCTCGCCCACCTGCAACGGCGTGTAGGGATGGCCGAACCGATCCGCGGAACGCCCGACGTCGCGCAGCCGGCGGGGGTGGTCCCAGTCCACGATCTTCGCCCCCACGAGCCCGACCCGCTCCACACCGGGGAGCCGGGTGGCGTCGACGAGTCGCTCGACGGCCTCGGGGTCCAGCGCGACGTCATCGCGGAGCAGGAGCAGGAAGTCCGCCCCGGCCGCCACGGGCAGCTGGAGGGCCTGGTCGATCGATCGCGCGGGTCCGACGGTCTCCTCGTTGCGGACGACCCGGCCGGCGCCCAGCGCCTGGACCAGGAGCTCGTGCGATCCGTCGCCGGACGCGTCGTCGATCGCGACGATGCCGATCCGGGGGTAGCTCTGGGACGACAGGGCCTGGAGCGTGTCGCGCAGCCAGGCGGCGGCGTCGCGGACGATGAGGACCACGAGGACCGACGGGCTGCGCGGGGGTGCGGTGGTCGGTGCGGTGGCTGCGGTCATGCGGAGCGCTCCCGGCGCGGCGGGGAGCCTAGCACCCCGGGGGGTCCCCACACGCAACGGGGGGCTCCGCGAGCCCCCCGAGCGCGTGCGATCGGAACGTCAGCGCTTCTTCGCGCTGGACCGCCGAGCGGCCGGCCGCTTCCGCGCCGCGGTCTTCTTGCGCGGGGCGGCCTTGCGAGCCGTCGCCTTCTTGCGCGGAGCCGCCTTGCGGGCGCTCGACTTCTTCCGCGCCGCCGGCTTCCGCGCGGCGGTCTTCTTCCGTGCGGCCGGCTTCTTCCTGGCCGCGGTCTTCTTCCGTGCGGCCGGCTTCCTGCGGGCGGTGGTCTTCTTCCGCGCCGCTGGCTTCCTGCGCGCCGTGGTCTTCTTGCGCGGAGCCGCCTTGCGGGCCGTCGCCTTCTTGCGTCCCGCCGTCTTCCTGCGGGCCGCCGGCCGACGGGCCGCGGGCTTCCTGCGTGCGGACGTGGACTTCCGCGCCGCCGGCTTCCTGGACGTCGACTTCTTCGCCGCGGGCTTGCGTGCGGTCCTCTTCTTCGCCGAGGACCTCTTGGCCATCGCCATGGAACCCCCTTCCGTGATCGGGTGATGGATCAGGACGCCATGCGCTTCAGGCGCCGCCGCTCCCGTTCGCTCATGCCGCCCCAGACGCCGTAACGCTCGTCCCGGCGGAGCGCGTAGTTGAGGCACTCGATCCGAACGGAGCATTCGCTGCAGATCCGCTTGGCCTCCCTCGATGAGCCTCCCTTCTCGGGGAAGAAGATCTCCGGGTCGTGGTCACGACACCGTGCTCGCTCTTGCCAAGGGATGTAATGGTGCACGCCTGGCTCCCCCTCGAATCACACGCGTGTGATTCTGAGGGAAGAACGACCTCGGTGACAAGGGGCACACCGAAAGAAGTTCCCTGCCTCATCCCCCATCTCAACACCCCCATCGTGTCGTGTGAGGGGGCGCGTGGCAAGCGTTTCGGGACGAGAAACCACTGGTCAAGGTGGTTGACGGAAGCCGTCAACCTGGCTGACGGAACCCGCGTTCTCAGACCGGAACGACGCGATCGTAGGTCGTCGTCCGCACGGCGGGGATCCTGCCGATCGCGCGGATCGCGTCGTCGAATCGATCAGGCGTCATCTCGATGCCCCAGTCGGCTCCTGCCATCCGGCTGATCGTTTCCTCCATCAGCGTCCCACCGAAGTCGTTCGCTCCCGCGCGCAGGATCGTCTGACACGCCTCGACGCCGAGCTTGACCCACGACACCTGGATGTTCGAGATCAGGCCGTCGAGCAGGATCCGCGCGACGGCGTGGATCCGCAACGTCTCCGCAGGCGCCGGGCCGGGCCGGGCCTTGCCGGCGAGATAGATCGGCGCGTTGCGATGCACGAACGGGAGGGGAACGAACTCGGTGAAGCCGCCGGTGTCCCGCTGGATCGCCGCGAGCCGCCGCAGGTGGGCCACCCAGTGGGGCGGCGCGTCGACGTGGCCGAACATCATCGTGCTGGAGCTCCGGATCCCCAGATCGTGTGCGGTGCGGACGATCTGCTCCCACGTGTCGGCCGGCAGCTTCCCCTTCGTCAGGAGCCAGCGGACGTCGTCGTCCAAGATCTCGGCGGCCGTTCCCGGGATCGTGTCGAGACCGTGCTCCCGCGCCTCGGCCAGGAACGCCTCGAACGACACACCGAGCTTCGTGGCGCCGTTCATGACCTCCATGGGGCTGAACGCGTGCACGTGCATGCCCGGCACGCGTCCCTTCACCGCGTCCAGGAGGTCGAAGTAGAAGGACCCGGGGAGGTCCGGGTGGATCCCTCCCTGCATGCACACCTCGGTTGCGCCGCGGTCCCAGGCCTCCTGCGCACGGTCCGCCACTTCCTCCAGCGTCAGCGTGTACGCCTCGGGATCGCGCTCGCGCTGGGCGAACGCGCAGAACCGGCACCCCACGTAGCAGACGTTCGTGAAGTTGATGTTCCGGTTGACGACGTAGGTGACTTCGGCGCCCACGGCGTCCGCGCGCAGCTCGTCCGCGACGCGACACAACGCGTCCAGCGCCGATCCTTCGGCGCGGAACAGGGCCAGGGCCTGCGCGTCGGTGAGCGAGCGATGTGCCTCCGCCGCGGCCAGGGCGGCGCCGATCTCCCGGTCGAGGCGCGCCGGCGCGACCCGCTCGGCGGCCCACGCGCGCGTCACCGGATCCTCCGGCGTCTCGAACGAGCCGTAGACGTCCTCGGCGTCGGCCCGGAGCCCCGCGTCGGCCCCCTTGGCGAAGGTCAGCGCGATCGTCCTCGGGCGCCACCGGACCTCGGGGTCCTGCCAGGCGATCGGTGACGGCAGCATCCCCTCGACCGCGAGGCCGTCCTCACCCAGCAGCGCGTGGACCGGACGGCGCATCTTCGCTGCGAGCCAAGGATCCGGCTCCGCCGCGTACCGAGGGTAGATCGCCAGCCGCTCGCGCAGCGGCCGCCCGCGCGCCGCCGTCGTGGCGGCCAGCGCCTCCACCTGGGGCCACGGCCGCTCAGGGTTCACGTGATCGGGCGTCACGGGCGAGACGCCGCCCCAATCGTTGATCCCCGCGTCGAGCAGCCGCATCCGCTGGTCGGCGTCGGACAGGTTCGGCGGCGCCTGCACGCTCATGTAGGG
Source organism: Actinomycetota bacterium (assembly GCA_036556385.1). Taxonomy (GTDB): domain Bacteria; phylum Actinomycetota; class UBA4738; order UBA4738; family HRBIN12; genus AC-51. The sequence continues at coordinate 33,478 of DATBJQ010000091.1, forward strand.
ACCGAGCACGATGCGGGCGGTGGCGACGGCGGCGAGGAACTCCTCGTCGCCGGGCTCCGGCGCCTCCCGCATCGCGGTGCCGCGTTTCGCACGGAAGTTCTGGACGATGACCTCCTGCACGTGCCCGTACCGGCGGTGCACCTCGCGGATCGCGAACAACGACGCGGCCCGTTCACGCGCCGTCTCGCCGATGCCCACCAGGATCCCCGTCGTGAACGGGATCGCCAGACGGCCCGCGTCCTCCATCGTCCGCAGCCGAACGGCCGGCACCTTGTCGGGCGAACCCGCGTGCGGTCCGCCCGGCTGCGAGAGCCGCTCGGACGACGTCTCGATCATCAACCCCATCGAGGCGCTGACGTGCTTGAGCCGCGCGAGCTCCTCGTACGACATCACGCCGGGGTTCAGGTGCGGGAGCAACCCGGTCGCCCCGATCACCCGGATCGCCGCGGCGCGCACGTAGTCAAGGGTCGACGTGTACCCGCGCTCCGCCAGCCAGCGGCGCGCCTCCGGATAGCGATCCTCGGGCCGATCGCCGAGGGTGAAGAGCGCTTCCTTGCAACCGACCCGTCGCCCCCGCTCGGCGAGGCGCTCGACCTCGTCGAGCTCGAGGAACGGCGCCTCGACCCTCGCCGGCGGCCGGGCGAACACGCAGTAATGGCAGCGGTCGCGGCACAGCATCGTCAGCGGCACGAACACCTTGCGCGAGTAGGTGATCGGTCCGGGCCAGCCCAGATCGCGCAGGCGCGACGCCAGCGCGAGCAGCTGGTCGAGATCGTCGTCGCGGGCGGTGAGGAGGGCGGTGGCCTCGTCGAGCGACAGGGCCTTCCCCTGTTCCGCGCGGACCAGTGCCCGTCGTCGCTGGGCGGCGGTCCCGTCGGCCATCGAGCGCGAGCCTACTACCCTGTACCCGACATGCAGGTCGTCGCGCTGGCAGGGGGGATCGGCGCCGGGAAGTTCCTGCGTGGTCTCGTGCGGGCGGTCCCGCCCACCGACGTCACCGTGATCGTGAACGTGGCCGACGACGTCGAGGTCCACGGGCTGCACGTGTCGCCCGACCCCGATTCCGTGACGTACTGGCTGGGCGGGGTCTTCGACCGGGACCGTGGATGGGGCCGCCGTGACGAGACCTTCCGCGCGACCGAGGAGCTCCGTGCGTTCGGCGCGGGCGATGCCTGGTTCGGCCTGGGCGATCTCGATCTGGCCACCCACCTGTTCCGGACGCAGCTGCTGCGCCGAGGGCGCTCGCCGTCCGAGGTGCTCGAGCTGGTGGCCGGCCGATTCGGCGTGGCGGCGCGGCTGCTCCCGGCGACGGACGACCCGGTCACGACCCGGATCGAGTGCGTCGACCAGGCGACGGGGGACCCGCTCGACCTGCACTTCCAGGAGTACTGGGTGCAACGCGGCGGGCGCGACCCCGTCAAGGGCGTGCGGTACGAGGGCGCGGACGTCGCCGCCCCGGCTCCCGGCGTCCTGGCGGCGATCGCGGAGGCCGACGCGGTGGTGCTCTGTCCCTCCAACCCCGTGGTCTCGATCGGACCGATCCTCGCGATCCCGGGGATCCGCGACGCGGTGCGGGCACGGCGGGAGCGGACGGTCGGGGTCAGCGGGATCGTCGGCGGCGGGCCGGTCTCGGGCATGGCCGACAAGCTGATGCCCGCGGTCGGGATCCCCGTGTCGGCCGCGGGGGTCGCGGACCACTACGGCGACCTGCTCGGCGCCTGGCTGATCGATCGCGCCGACGCGGAGCTGGCGTCGCGGATCCGATCGACGGGCATCGGCGTGGGCGTGACCGACACGATCATGCTCGACGACCGGTCGGCCGAGCACGTGGCGCGAGCGGCGCTCGGGTTGCTGCCGCCGGGCGCGGACCGCGCGTGACGGTGCTGGTCGAGCCCGTCGGGGGCATCCCGGAGATCGCGCCGGGCGACGACCTGGCCCGCCTGCTCGCCGACGCGCTGCGGAGCCTCGATCCGCAGGACGGCGACGTCGTCGTCGTGACCCAGAAGGTGGTCTCGAAGGCGGAGGGGCGGCTCGTCGCCGCGGGCGAGCGGGACGCCGCGATCGAGGGGGAGACCGTCCGCGTCGTCGCGCGCCGCGGCGAGTTGGTGATCGCCGAGACGCGGCACGGCCTGGTCTGCGCGAACGCCGGCGTCGACGCGTCCAACGTCGCGGACGGCCTCCTCTCGTTGCTGCCCGAGGACCCGGACCGGTCGGCGGACGAGCTGAGCGCGGCGCTGCGCGAGCAGCTCGGACGCGACGTCCTGCCGGTCCTGATCACGGACACGTTCGGCCGGCCGTGGCGCGAGGGTCTGGTCGACGTCGCGATCGGGGTGGCCGGCATGCCGGCGCTGCTGGACCTCCGGGGCGAGCCCGATCACACGGGCCGGGCGCTCGAGGCGACGGTCGTCGCGCTCGCCGACCAGGTGGCCGCAGCGGCGGGCGCGGTGATGGGGAAGGCCGCCCGCACGCCGGCCGCGCTGGTGCGCGGGCTGACCGTGCGGGGTGGGTCGGGACGCGGGCGGGACCTCGTTCGGTCACCCGAGACCGACCTGTTCCGCGAGTCACCGCTCCAGGCGCTGCTCGCGCGCCGGACGATCCGGTCCTTCGGACCGGGCTCGGTCGCTCGCGACGCGATCGTGGCCGCGGTCGAGGCGGCTTGCGCCGCCCCGGCGCCGCACCACACGCGACCGTGGCGGTTCGTGGTCCTCGACACGGCTCCCTCGAAGCGGGCGCTGCTCGCCGCGATCGCCGACGCCTGGCGCGCCGATCTGCGCGGCGACGGCACGGCCGAGGACGTGATCGAGGACCGGATCGCCCGCAGCGACGCCGTGCTGGGCCGGGCGCCCGCGCTCGTGGTGCCCTTCGTCCGGTTCGACGGCGCACACCCGTACGCCGACCCGGAACGAGCGGGGGCCGAGCGGGAGATGTTCCTGCTCGCCGGCGGCGCGGCGATCCAGAACCTGCTGCTGGGGCTCCACGCGCACGCGATCGCCTCGTGCTGGATCAGCTCCACCCTGTTCTGTCAGGAGGAGACGCGCGCCGCGCTCGGGGTGCCCGACGACTGGTACGCCCTCGGCACGGTCGCCTGTGGCCCGATGCCGGGGGGGGGGGG
>DATBJQ010000092.1:0-4700 GCA_036556385.1 Actinomycetota bacterium
ACGTGGAACGATGCCCCGCCGCCGGGGCGCTCCTCGACCCAGGCGCGTCCGCCGTGCAGCTCGGCGAACCGGCGCACGAGGGACAGCCCGATCCCCACGCCGGGCGAGTGCGCCGCGGTCGACGACCCGGGCGCCTGCCGGAACGGCTCGAAGATCGCCTCGCGCAGCTCGTCCGGGATCCCCGGCCCGTCGTCCTCGACCACCAGCTCGAGGCCGCCGTCCCGAGCCGCGGCGCGGACCCACACCTTCGCGGCGGAGGGCGTGTGCCGCAGGGCGTTCGAGACGAGGTTCTCGATGATCCGCTCCACCTTCGCCGCGTCCACGGCGACCGTCGCCGGTTCCACCTCGACGTCGATCGACCGCCCGTCGGGGATGTCCACGTCGGCCACGCTCCGTCGGACCAGCTCGGCGATCTCGGTCGATCGTCGCTGCGGGGTGACGATCCCGCGTTGGAGGCGGTCGAGGTCGAGCAGGTCGCCGAGGAGCCGCTCGAGCTTGCGCGCGTTCGCCGCGATCCGGTCCACGAGGTCCGCCGCGTCGGAGCGCGACAGGTCGTGGCCCGTCTGCTCGAGGGTGAGCGCCGAGCCGAGGATCGACGTGAGCGGCGTCCGGAGGTCGTGCGAGACCGCTTCCAGGAAGGTGTTCTTCATGTCGTCCAGCGTCCGCAGCCGCTGCGCGGCCTCGCGCTCCCGCCGGAACGCCTCGGAGAACTTCCGCTCGCTCCGCCGCAGCGCCTCCTCGGCGCGCTTGCGCCCCGTGATGTCGACCATCAGCCCGCGGATCAGCTGACCTCGGCCCACCACGTGGATCAGGTCGCGGATCCACACCACGTTCCCGGTGGGCAGCGCGACCCGGTACTCGAGCTGGCGGTCCTCGCCGGCATCGACGGCATGGCGCAACCGCTCGAGCGCCGCGCCGCGGTCCTCGTCGACCACGTGCTCGCCCCACGTGCGGGAGCCGCCGCCGCCCCCGGTCACCGGGCGTCCCAGCAGGCGCTCGGCTCCGCTCGAGACGAACGACAGCCGGAGGGTCCGCGGATCGGCCTCCCAGAACACCGCGTCGAGGCTCTCGACGAGCTCGTGGAAGCGCTCGAGCTCGGACAGCCGCCGCGCGTTGCCGAGCGCCAGGGACGTGACGTCGGCGATCCCGCGCGCCAGCCGCAGGGCCGTCTCGGGGAACGGCCGGCCGAGCGCCGGCGCCATCATCGCCAGGAGCCCGGAACCACCCGGAGACCACCGCAGGGGGGCGACGAGGACATCGCGGGCCTCCTCGAAGAACCAGAGCCGGCGGGGCACGCCCCGGACCGCGTCGGCCGGGATCACGAACGGCCCCTCGTGCTCGCCGAGGAACGCGCCGGCCAGGTCGCCGGGGACGGCCGGGATCTCGCGGACCGGGCGCGGCCTCGCCGACGCGTCCGGTTGGAGCAGCCGAGCGATCCGGAACTCGCCGGTCTCCTCGTCCCGCAGGTACGCGGCCACCGACGAGCAGGCGACCAGCCGCGGGACGGCCTCGAGCGCCTCGCCGAGGATCTCGTCGACGGTCCGCCTGCGGGTCAGGGCCTGGGACAGGTTCAGCAGCGAGGCCGAGGTCTCGGCGGCCTCGCGCTCGAGCTGCAGGAGGTTCGCGTTGTCGATCGCGACCGCCGCGTGCGAGGCCAGGACCTCGAGGAGCCGCTGGTCCTCGTCGTCGAACTTCGCGTAGCCCAGCATCGAGAGCACGATCACGCCGACCAGCTGATCGCCGGTCAGCATCGGGACCGCGAGCATCGACTCCAAGATGTCGTCCGTGCCCGGGATCTGCACGGCGAACGGCACGTCGCGGGCGTCGGGCGTCAACAGGGAGGTGCGGTGCTCCGCGACCCAGCCGGTGATGCCCTCGCCGATCTCGGTCGTGAGGCTCTCGACGGTGTCGTTCTCGTAGTCGGAGAAGATCTCGCCGCGGAACGACGCCGGGAGCAGGGTCCGTCCGTCGGGCTGGAGCAGGTACACGCGGCAGCTGTGGTAGTCGATGATCGTCCGCAGCTCCGCGGTGATCGCGCTGCCGATCCCGTGGACGTCGCCCAGCGCGTTCAGCTTGGTGGCCAGGCTGTGCAGCATGTTCAGCTGCGCGACCGACCGGATCCGATCCGGATCGGGGCGCGCGACGGCCTCGTGCGCGACGTGATCCCCAGCCTGCACCATCGTGCTCTACATCGGTCGACGTGGGGTCGAGGGTTAGCCCCGCCGCCAGGGTGCTTGAACCGCGGGGATCGGTTGCTAGCCTCGCCCGCAGATGCCGACCGAGACCGGGGAACGGGCGGACGGAACGACCGCGCTCGACGAGCGCGAGCGTGCCCTGCTGGACTTCGAGCGCGAAGCCTGGAAGCTCGGGGTGCCGAAGGAGCGAGCGATCCGCGAGCGGTTCGGGTTCTCGGCGGCGCGATACCACCAGCAGCTGAACCGGCTGATCGATCGGCCCGAAGCGCTCGGGTACGACCCGATGCTGGTGCGGCGCCTGCGCAGGATCCGCGAGGCTCGCCGCCGCAAACGGGTGGCCGGCCGGCTCGGGATCCGCGTCTGACCCAGGCCTCGTCCGGCGGGAACCCCCGCGACGGGCGTTCGGATAGGATGCCCGGCGTGAACATCGGCACCGCCCGGATCGTGATCATCGTGGCGCTCGTGGTGGCCGGCGTCGCGATCCTGTGGAACGGCTTCGGCGACGACGGATCGGGCGCCCTGCCGGGCGGTGGCGGAAGCAGCCCGAGCCCAACCGGTCCGAGCGGGCCGACGGGCACGTCGACCCCGTCGTCGACCGGGACGCCCAGTCCCCAGCAGACGCCGAGCCCCCAGATCGAGGGCGTCACGGTCCAGGTCTTCAACGGGACGAACGAGACGGGCCTCGCCGCCGAGGTCCAGCAGTCCCTCGAGAACGACGGCTACAGCGCCCCGGCGGACCCCGGCAACGTCCCCTCGTCGCCGGTCGCCCAGACGATCGTGTACTTCCGCGGCGGCGCCGATCGCGCCCAGAACAAGTCGGATGCCGCGTACCTGGCCGAGACGCACTTCCCGAGTGCGAAGGTGAAGATCCTGTCCGACGACGTCGTCGACGTCGACCCGAGCGTCAACGTCGTGGTGATCTTAGGCGTGGACTACCTCGACTCGCTGCAGGGCAACTAGCGGGTCATCGCCAGACCGGCTCGTCCAGCAGCTTGCGCACGGTCTGCGCCCTGCGCTCGCGCCGCTCCTCGGGCGCCATCTCGATCAACATCTCGAGCGTCTCGGTCAACGCGGCGGGGGAGAACGGTTTCGTCATGAACTCCGAGGCGCCCTCCTGCCAGCACCGGATCTTGTCCTCGAGCTGCGCCTTGGCGGTGAGGACGCAGACCGGGATGTCGCGGGTGGCCTCGTCGTCGCGGAGCGCGGCCAGCACCTGATAGCCGCCGACCTGCGGCAGCATCAGGTCGAGGACGATCGCGTCGGGGAGCTCCGATCGCGCCAGCTCGATCGCCAGCGCGCCGTCCGCCGCCTCGGAGACCTCGTGGCCGGCGTGCTGGAGGTTCACGCGACAGAGCAGCAGGACGTCGGGTTCGTCATCGACGACGAGCACGCGGGCCATCGGGTTCTTCCCTCCTTCCCCGGGGACGCCGGATCCCCTCGGTTCCAGTGTCGGCCGAACGGGCGACGCGTTGATACCTGGAACCTGGGAGATGGGCTACCCTGGCCGCGGAGGTCCGAACCGTGCTGAAGGTCTCGCAGAAGCTCGAATACGCGATGCGCGCGATGATCGAGCTCGCCCAACGCCGCGACGAGGGAGCGTTGATCCCCGCCCGCGAGATCGCCGAGGGTCAGCAGATCCCGGTGCGCTTCCTGGAGCAGCAGCTGGGCGCGCTGTCGAAGGCGGGCCTGGTGGAGAGCTTCCGCGGCGCGGGTGGCGGCTGCCGGATCGCCCGCGATCCCGCCGACATCACGGTGGCCGAGATCGCGGACGCGATCGAGGGTCAGATCTTCCCGATGTTCTGCTTGGAGCCGTCCGACCACACGTGCTTCCAGGACTCCCGGTGCGGGCTCCAGGGGTTCTGGGCGGACGTGGCCCGTGCCGTCCAACAGGTGTTCGCCACGACGACGGTGGCGGACCTCGCGGCCCGCCACCAACGGATCGCTCCGCGCACGGTCGTCTTCGCACCGGAGCAGCTGCTCTCCGGTTCGAACTAGCGGGTCAGCCCTTCGCGGCCTCCGCCTCGGCCTTGCTGAGGATACGCGTGAGCTTCGTGCCGCACGTCGGGCACTGGCCCTGCGCGGCGGGTCGCCCATTCTTCAGGGTGACGATCGTGCCCTCGAACGTGCGCTTCGCGCGATCCTTCATGCAGTAGCCCTCGTACTGCGCCACCGCCTGCCTCCCTTCCCCCTACGCCTCGAAGGCCGCCCCTAGGGCGGCCCTGCGGGGATGGTGAGGCCCCCGGCGGGCCGATGCAAGCACCGCGAGGGCTTCGCGAGGCGCTCGGGCGGGTCGCGCGGGTCCGGGAAGCCTCGTACGATGCCGCCCTCGGGCGAGGGATGGAGGCCAGCGACGTGAGCGACGAACAGCGCAACATCGAGGCCCTGTTGTCCGAGCACCGGGTCTTCGAGCCCCCGCCCGGCTTCGCCCGGGATGCCGTCGTGAGCGACCCGGCGATCTACGGGCGGGCCGCCGCGGACCCGCTGGCCTTCTGGGCCGAGCAGGCC
>DATBJQ010000093.1:0-4109 GCA_036556385.1 Actinomycetota bacterium
ATCGCTGTACGGGTCGCTGGGGTTCGTGGAGATGACGCGCCAGTACTTCCTGGAGCTCTGAACGGGAATGGGCCACGGACGTCGGCCCTAGGCCCGGCCCCTCGGTGGATGAGCCGGAGGGCCGGGCCTGGGACGATCAGCGGCCGGTCGGCCGCCGGGGCGGGGAAGTGGCACGCGACGCCCGCGCGCGGCGGGACTCCTCGTGACGCCGTTCGCGCTCCGCCCGCTCCCGGAGCTCACGCTCCCGCGCGCGGAACTCCACGGACGCTCCGATCGGCACCATGGGCACCTCCTTCCGCTGATTCGGTGATCGCTACAACGTTTCAGGGCTCACACGATACGGACTTGCTCCGCGATCCAGAAGCGATTAAGCTAAGCCGAAATCATGGCCAGCCCGAACGTGCAGGACGAGCCCGCCGCCCAGATCAGGTTCGCGTTCTCCCCGATCTGGGAGCTCGGCATGAGCCTGATGAAGCCGATGCGCGACCCCTCGAAGCACGCCCTGCACCTGCCGTGGGTCCGCGAGGCGCGGACCGCGATCGAGGGCCGCGACCTGGCGCTGCTGTTCTCGCTCTTCGCGGGCCACGACTACATCCCCGACTTCCTGACCCCCTCGCCGCAGACACCGTTCCCCGAGCTCGACGAGGAGCTCGAGCGGATGCTGCAGACGCCGCCGGAGGTCGTCCGGGCGCACCTGGCGAAGCTGCGATCGTCCTCGGGCACGCTGACCGAGCCGGCGCTCGAGCTCGACGACGATCCCCCGGCGCTCATGCCCCGGCTCGCCGAGCAGATGCACGAGTTCTGGAAGCTCACGATCGAGCCGCACTGGCCCACGATCCGCGCCGTGGGTGAGCACGATGTGATGTACCGGGCGCGGCAGCTGGCGCTGGGAGGCCCCGAGCTCCTGTTCGAGGACCTGCACCCGAAGGTGTCGTGGCGCGACGGCGCGATCCACATCGAGAAGCAGTGTTCGTTCGTGCTGGACCCGCAAGGCCGCAGCGTCGTGCTCGTGCCGGCCGTGTTCGCGTGGCCGGGCACGGCGGTCCTCGAGGACGGGTCGCTCGCGCCGTCCCTGGCCTACTCCCCCCGCGGGATCGCGACGCTGTGGGAGCCCGAACGCCCGCGTGCGCGCGGCGCGATGGACGAGCTGATCGGCGGTACCCGCGCCGACATCCTGCGGGCGCTCGACGCGCCGATGACGACGACCGAGCTGGCCCGGCGCCTCCATCTCACGCCCGCCGCGGTCTCCCAACAGCTCGGGGTGCTCCGCCGCTCCGGGGTCGTCGCGGCCGACCGGGTCGGCCGCGGCGTGTACAGCCGTCTCACGCCGCTCGGGCGATCCCTGCTGGACCTGCTCGGCTAGGTGCGCCGAGGCACGAGGCGTCCCAGCAGGCGCCGGTCGTGGTCGTGCGTGAGGACGCTGACCGCTCGCGCCGACGGGACCCATCGCGCCTCGTCGATCTCGTGCGCCGGCCGCAGGGACGCACGGCCGCTCGCCCGCATCGCGTAGTAGCGGACGATCTTGGGTCGGCCCTTCGCGTCCCGGTAGGCGATCGTGCCCAGGTCCGCTCCCAGCGCCGGCCCGAGGCCGGTCTCCTCGAGGACCTCCCGCAGGGCCGCCGTGGCCTCGTCCTCGCCGGGATCCAGCTTGCCTTTCGGGTAGGACCAATCGGCGCGGGCGATCCGATGGACCAGCACGACCTCGATCCCTTCCGAGCCCCGGCGCCAGACGATGCCGCCGGCGGCCCGGACGATCTTCACATCCAGGCCTTGCGGTCGACGCCCGCCAGCTTCCGCCAGGTGCGGCGCCAGGTCCGTCGCGCGAGATCCGCGGACGCCCGCTCGATCCCAGCCAGCATGCCCGCGGCGAACGTCGCGTCGCCGGACCGGGCTTCCGCTGCCCACCCGCGCAGCCACGCCTCGGCCACGACCGCGTCGTTGTGCTCCCCGAGCACGGTCTGCAGATCGGCGGCGGCCATCGCGAACCGGCGCGCAGGCCGCCCCAGGAGCGGCTCCACGACGTCGGCCGCGTAGCGGACGCGCTTCGTGAGGATGCGGACCCGGTGCAGTTGGGGATCCGTCGGTCGAGAGCCGACGGCACGCACCTCGCGGCGCAGCGCCTTCCACGGACCGCGCACCAGCCCGGGCAGGACCTGGGCGGCGGGCAGGTCGGCCGCCAGCAGCAGCGCCGGCTCGTTCGCCGCCGTCACGAGGCGGTCCAGGAGCTCGACGTAGCGCTCCTCCCGGAGGGTCTCCAGCAGCTCGGCATGGGTGGCTTTCCTGCTCTGCTCCAAGACCTCGACGATCTGCGCGGCCCCGGGACGCTCCGTCGCCGGGATCATGTCGATCCGGCTGCGCATCCGCTCCAGCAGCACGTCGGAGTCGCGCGTGCGGCCCAGGACCCCGCCGAGCCACCGCAGCTCCTCGCGGAGGGCGCGGGTCCACTCGGGGTCCAGGAGGGAGCGGAACGTGCGCAGGTCCGACCGGAGTCGGCGCGTCGAGACGCGGGCCTGGTGCACGCCTTCGGGGTCGGCGTCGAGGCGCATCACGACGTCGTGGCGGATCAGGTGCGTGACCGAGGCCGCGATCGAGCGCCGCACGACGTCGCCCGCGGTCGCCCCCGACGCGAGCGGCGGCGTGACGATCTCGGGCGCCTGCGTGCCGAGCGGCCCGACGGCGCGCACGTACTTCGGCGTCGGATCCGGGTCGCCGGCGCCGGCCGCCCGGAGACGGCCGAGGACCTCCTCGAGGAGGCCCGGCGGCGTGATGTCGCCGACCTCCACCTCCAGCTCGCGGAAGCGCGCGGCGATCCGCCGGCCCGCCAGCACGGAGACCTCGTCGTCGGTGATCTCGACGAGCTGTCGATCCTCGAGGTCTCGAGCGCGGATGCTCCGCCGGACGGTCCGCAGGCGGACGACGGGCTTGAGGTCCGCGGTCCGCACGTAGGCACGGATCGGGTCGAGCGCGTCGGGCGGCACGTCGCCGGGGTCGTCACCGTCGAACGTGTGCTCGCCACGGACGATCAGGTCGCCCTGGACCACGGGCGGCAGCTTCACGGTCCACCCCTGGCCGGACCGATGGCGCAGGCTCACCCCCCACCGCGCCAGGCGGAAGTCGGGGGTGTCCAGGTACACGGTCTGGTAGCGGTCGAGGGTCGGCGCCTCGACGAAGATCTCCTCGCCCAGGCCGTCGAAGGACGGCATCTTGAACGTCGCGGGCGCGGCGAGCTTGACCTCTCGCTCCTCGCTCATCCCAGCGCGCGCCCCTCGGCGAGCCGCCGGAAGACCAGCTGCGACTCGACGCCGTCCGTCGTGGGCACCTTCTGCCAACCATCGAGCCCGAGCGTCCAGGCGAGCACGTCGTCCTCGAGGTTGACGCGCAGGATCTCGTCGAGACGATCCTTCAGGCCCTCGTCGGTGATCTCGGTGATGCACTCCACCCGGTGGTCGAGGTTCCGCGGCATCAGATCGGCCGAGCCGATGAACACGCGCATCCGATCGCCACGACCGAACCGGTAGATCCGCGAGTGCTCCAGGTAGCGGCCGACGATCGACCGCACGCGGATCGTCTCGGAGAGTCCCGGCACGCCGGGGCGCAGGCAGCAGATCCCCCGCACGATGAGGTCGATCTCGGTGCCCGCCTGCGACGCCGCGTACAGCTCGTCGATCATCGACGGGTCGACCAGGCTGTTCATCTTCATCACGATGCGGCCGTCGCTCGCCTCCGCCTCCTCGCGGATCAGCTCGGTGAGGCGGTCGCGCATCGTGATCGGAGCGACCAGGATCCGCCGGTAGTCCGTCTGGTGACTGTAGCCGGTGAGGTAGTTGAACAGGTCGGAGACGTCCGCCGTGATCTCGGGGTCGGCCGTCAACAGGCCGAGGTCCTCGTACAGCTCGGCGGTGGCCGGGTGGTAGTTGCCGGTCCCGATGTGGCAGTACCGACGGATCGCATCACCGTCGTCACGGACCACCAACATGCACTTCGCGTGGGTCTTCAACCCCACCACGCCGTAGACGACGTGGACGCCCGCCTCTTCCAGGACCCTGGCCCACTCGATGTTCGTCTCCTCGTCGAACCGGGCCGTGAGCTCGATCAGCGCCACCGTCTGC
>DATBJQ010000094.1:0-12647 GCA_036556385.1 Actinomycetota bacterium
GACGTCCTGCGGCTCTCGGGCGCGATGACGTTGAAGCAGGCGATCGCCGACCTCCCCTACGGAGGTGGGAAAGCCGTCCTGGCCGTCCCCGAGGTGCCTGCGCGCGACAGCGAGGAGCGCCGGACCCTCCTACGTCGCTACGCCGAGGTCGTCGACTCGCTCCACGGTACGTACGTCACGGCCGCGGACATGAACACCGGGCAGACCGACATGGACGTGGTCGGCGAGGTCACCGAGCATGTCCTGGGTCGGAGCCCTGATCGCGGAGGCTCCGGCGATCCGGCGGGTGGCACGGCCCTCGGGGTCTTCCACGCGATCGTCGCCGCCTGCCGGCGTGGGCTCGGCAGCGCCGACCTCGACGGCCGCCGCATCCTGATCCAGGGGTGCGGGGCCGTGGGGAGCCGGCTGGCGGTCCATCTCGCCGATGCCGGGGCTGAGCTGTTGGTCTCCGACGTCGACCTGGAGCGCGTGCGGGCCACCGCCGACCGGGTGGGCGCCACGCCCGTCGCCACGGAGGCCGTGCTGGGGATCGAGTGCGACGTCTTCGCGCCGTGCGCGACCGGTCCCGTGCTCACGAAGGACACGATCCTCGGACTCCGATGTGCGATCGTGGCGGGGGCAGCGAACAACCAGCTCGAGACCGCCGAGGACGCGGAGCGCCTCGCGGAACGCGGCATCCTCTACGCCCCCGACTACGTCGTGAACGGCGGCGGCGTGATCTGGCTCGCCGGCTACGAGACCCTCGGTTGGGACGACGCGGCGATGCAGGCGAGGCTGGCCGGCGTCGGGCAGACGCTGGAGCTGGTCTTCGACGAGGCCGAGCGGCACGGCATCACGACCGCGGCGGCGGCGGACCGGCTCGCGGACGAGCGCCTCGCCGCCGGACGCCGTGCCTGAGCCCTGGGGTGAGGGGAAGAGCGGTCAGGCGAAGGGGCGTTCCCGCTCGGCGCGCGCCAGGCCGATCAGGTCGAGCAGGAGGAACAGCACGGCGCTGCCACCCAGGGCCCACCACGGCCACGAGGGCGGGTCGCCCGAGACGGCCTCGAGGATCGCGAGCGTGGCGACCCCCGCCTCGAGGATCGCGAAGGCCCAGGTCCACCACCACACGTCGAGCACGCGCTGGGCGACGAGCACCATCAGCATCGCCAGGACGACGCCCATCACCCCGGCCATCCGGAGCCAGACGTCGCCCGGGCCCTCCTCGACCTCGAACACCTCCTCCAGCAGGAGGCCGGGGACGGCCAGCAGGACCAGCCCGAAGGCCGCCCACAGGACGGCTTGGAGCTTGAGCACACGTCGCAGGATCGCCATGTCGGGGGACCTTCCCGGCCGGGTGAGCGGCGCGAAGTGGCTGCTAGGATACGGCAACCGCGGCACCACCTCGCGCGTCAGCGCGCCCGGCCGCGGTCCGGGAACCCGGGAACCGACCCCAGCCTCCAAGGAGAGCGCGTGATGCAGCAGGGCCCCAGGGTGGTCGTGATCGGTCTGGATTGCGGCACCCCTCAGCTCCTGTTCGAGGACCTGAACGCCGAGGTGCCCACGATCGCCAAGCTGATGGGCGAGGGGATGTACGGGAACCTCGCGTCGATCACCCCGCCGATCACCGTCCCGGCCTGGGCGTGCGCCTTCACGGGCAAGGTCCCCGGGCAGCTCGGCATCTACGGGTTCCGCAACCGCAAGGACGCCACCTACGAGGGCCTGTCGATCGCGCACTCGGGGTCGATCAAGGAGCCGGCGGTCTGGGACGTGCTCGGGTCGCGCGGTCTGCGCACCGCGCTGATCGGCGTCCCGCCCAGCTTCCCCCCGCCCAAGGAGTTCCCCGGCTGGCGCGTCGGGTGTTTCCTCACGCCCCCCAGCGCCGAGCGGTGGGCGTACCCGCAGGAGCTCGAGACCGAGATCTCGGAGGAGCTCGGTGGGCCGGGCAACTACATCTTCGACATCCCCAACTTCCGGCAGGCGGGGTTCGACGTCACGCTCGACCAGGTCTTCAAGATGACCGAGCGGCGGTTCCAGGTGGGCCGGCGGATGCTCGCGAACAAGCCCTGGGACCTGTTCATGTTGTGCGACATCGCGCCCGACCGCCTGCACCACGTGTTCTGGCAGTACGTCGACCCGACCCACCCGCAGTACGAGGCGGGGAACAAGTACGAGGGCGTCTTCCACGACTACTACCGCTTCCTGGACCGGGAGCTCGCCTCGTTCCTGGAGCTGGTGCCGGACGATGCCGTCGTGATCGTGATGAGCGATCACGGCGCGCGGCCCATGATGGGCGGCCTCTGCTTCAACGACTGGCTGGTCGAGGAGGGCTACCTGACCCTGGCCGACCCCGTCGACGGACCCACCCCCATCAAGGACGCGTCGATCGACTGGAGCCGCACGGTGGCGTGGGGCGACGGCGGCTACTACGGACGCCTGTTCCTCAACGTGCAGGGTCGCGAGCCGCAGGGCGTCGTGGAGCCCGCCCGCTACGAGGAGACCCGCGACGAGCTGATCGCCAAGCTGGAGGCGGCGCCCGGTCCCGACGGCGCGCCGCTGGGAACGAAGGTCCACAAGCCGCAGGACGTCTACCCGGACGTCCGGGGCATGGCTCCCGACCTGATCGTGTACTTCGGCGACCTCGCCTGGCGCTCCGTCGGATCGGTCGGCAACCCCAGCCTCTACACCTACGAGAACGACACGGGCCCCGACGGGGCGAACCACGACCGGGACGGCATCTTCGTGATGACCGGCGCCCCCGGCCAGCCCGCGGGGAAGGTCGAGGGCCTGAACCTGGTCGACGTGGGCCCCACGATCCTGCACCTGTACGGCGTCGACGCGACCGAGGCCCTGCCGGGCGCGGTCGGAAGGAGCTTCCTGTGACCCATCACGACGAGCGGGCCGGGTTCACGGTCTGGTTCACGGGCCTGTCCGGCTCGGGCAAGTCCACGATCGCGGAGATGCTCTTCCACGAGTTCCAGGCCCGCGGCATGAAGACCGAGATCCTCGACGGAGACGTGGTCCGCCAGAACCTCAGCAAGGGCCTCGGGTTCTCGAAGGAGGACCGCGACACGAACATCCTGCGGATCGGGTTCGTGGCCGACCTCCTCACCCGCAACGGCGTGGCCACGATCTGTTGCCCGATCAGCCCGTACAAGGAGACGCGCGACGCCGTCCGGGCGCAGATCGGCGCGTTCGTCGAGATCTACGTCCACGCCACGGTCGAGGAGATCGCGGCCAACCGCGACCCCAAGGGTCTGTACCGCAAGGCGCTGGCGGGGGAGATCACCGGGTTCACCGGGGTGGACGACCCGTACGAGGCGCCCGAGCACCCGGAGCTCGTGGTCGACACCATGACGCAGACGCCCGAGGAGTCGCTCCAGCACGTGCTGACGCGGCTGCGCGAGCTCGGCCACCTGGACAGCGACGAGGTCATGATCCGCGGCGACCGCGTGCATTCCGGGATGACGGATCTCCGCGTCCACGACACGGGGCACGTGGTCAAGGAGCACTGACCGGGTGGAGATCCCCTCCTCGCCGGACCCCGTCGACGAGCCCCAGGCGTATCAGCAACACCTCCTCGGCCTGCTCGGCGACGACGATCCCGCGGCCGTCCAGACGTCGTCGCCGTCGGCCTGGCGTGAGCTCGTGGAAGACGCCGGCGACCTCGTCGCGGCCCGCCCGATCCCCGGGGAATGGTCCGTCGTCGAGTGCCTGGGTCACGCGGTCCACGCCGAGATCGTGATGAGCGGCCGCTATCGGTGGGTCCTCGCGCAGGACGAACCGCCGCTGATCGGGTACGACCAGGATCGGTGGGTGGAGCGGCTCGCTCCGGCCCAGGAGCCGCCCGAGGCGCTGCTGCTGGTCCTCGAGCGGCTGCGGGTCGCGAACGTCGAGCTGTGGCGGCGGACGCCGGAGGACCGGCGAGCGCGGGTAGGCCTGCACGCCGAGCGGGGACCCGAGAGCTACGACCTCGCGTTCCGGATGATCGCCGGCCACGACCGCTTCCACATGGCGCAGGCGCGACGGGCGCTCGCCGCGCTCGGCTGAGCGCCCGGAGGGCTCTGCTACCCTGAGCGCCATGCGGCAGTGGCGCCCATCCGGGGATCCGGGTGGGCGTCTTGCGTGTCCGGGACATCGAGCGGCGGGGGAGCGGTGATGGAGTTCGAGATCGGGATCGGCAAGACGGCACGCAAAGCGTACGGGTTCGACGAGGTCGCGATCGTCCCGTCGCGCCGGACCCGGGATCCCGAGGACGTCGACATCCGCTGGGAGATCGACGCGTACACCTTCGACCTGCCGATGATGGCGAGCGCGATGGACGCGGCCGTCTCGCCGACGACCGCCGTGGAGATCGGGCGCGTCGGCGGCCTCGCGTGCCTCAACCTCGAGGGGCTGTGGACCCGCTACGAGGACCCCGAGCCGATCTACGAGGAGATCGCCTCGCTCGAGGACGAGAAGGCCACGCGTCGGATGCAGGAGCTCTACCAGGAGCCGATCAAGGACGAGCTGATCGGGCTCCGGATCCGGGAGATCTCGGAGGGCGGCGTCGTGTCCTGCGCGTCGCTCACGCCGCAGCGCGTCGAGCGGTACGCGCCGCTGGTGCTCGAGGCGGGCCTCGACGTCCTCGTGATCCAGGGCACGGTGGTGTCCGCGGAGCACGTCAGCACCAAGGTCGAGCCGCTCAACCTGAAGCGGTTCATCTCCGGGTTCGACCTGCCGGTGATCGTCGGCGGGTGCGCCAGCTACCAGACCGCCCTGCACCTGATGCGCACCGGGGCCGTCGGCGTCCTGGTGGGCGTCGGGCCGGGGAACGCGTGCACCACGCGCGGCGTGCTGGGGGTGGGGGTCCCGCAGGCGACGGCGATCGCCGACGCGGCGGCCGCGCGGCGTGAGCACCTGCACGAGACCGGCCGCTACTGCCACGTGATCGCCGACGGTGGGATGCGGACCGGCGGCGACATCGCGAAGGCGATCGCCTGCGGCGCCGACGCCGTCATGATCGGCTCGCCGATGACGCGCGCGGTGCAGGCGCCCGGTCGCGGCTACCACTGGGGCATGGCGACGTTCCATCCGACGCTCCCGCGCGGGGCCCGCGTGCGGACGCAGCAGGTGGCCACGATCGAGGAGATCCTGCGGGGACCCGCGCACGAGAACGACGGCACCCTGAACCTGTTCGGCGCGCTGGCGACCTCCATGGCCACCACCGGCTACCAGACGATCAAGGAGTTCCAGAAGGCCGAGCTGGTGATCGCCCCGTCGATCAAGACCGAGGGCAAGACCTACCAGACGCAGCAACGCGTCGGGATGGGGCATTGAGCCCGGCGGCACCCCGCCCCGTCCTCGTCGTCGACCTCGGTGCGCAGTACGCCCAGCTGATCGCCCGCCGCGTGCGGGAGGCCCACGTCTTCTCCGAGATCGTCCGCCACGACCTCGCCGCCTCGGAGCTGGCCGCGCGACGGCCGGCCGGCATCATCCTGTCCGGCGGCCCCGCCAGCGTGTACGAGCCCGACGGCCCTCAGGTCGACCCCGGGGTGTTCGAGCTCGGCGTGCCGGTCCTGGGGATCTGCTACGGGCATCAGCTGATGGCGCGCACCCTCGGCGGCGAGGTGGCCGCGACCGGTCAGCGCGAGTACGGCGGCACGGAGCTGCTCGTCGAGGGGGGCGGTGGGGCGCTCCTGCGCGATCTCCCGATGGAGGACACCGTGTGGATGTCCCACGGCGACGCGGTCACCCGCGAGCCGCAGGGGTTCCGCGTGACGGCGCGCACGGATCGGATCCCCGTCGCGGCGATGGAGGACCCCGAGCGGGGACTGTTCGCGGTGCAGTTCCACCCGGAGGTCTCGCACACACCGCGGGGGCAGGCCGTGATGAAGCGCTTCCTCTACGACGCGTGCGGGCTGCTGCCCGACTGGACGCCGACGAACATCATCGACGAGCAGGTTGGGCGGATCCGGGCGCAGGTCGGGGACGCGAGGGTCCTGTGCGCGCTCTCGGGTGGCGTGGACTCCAGCGTCGCCGCGCTGCTGGTGCACCGGGCGATCGGTGACCAGCTGACCTGCGTCTTCGTCGATCACGGGCTGAACCGGGAGGGGGAGCCCGAGCAGGTCGAGGAGACCTTCGGCCGGCACTTCCGGGTGCCGCTGGTCCACGTGAAGGCGCAGGACCGCTTCCTGGCCAAGCTGGCCGGCGTCACGGACCCCGAGCGCAAGCGCCGGGTCATCGGCGAGGAGTTCATCCGGGTGTTCGAGGAGGTCGCGCGCGACCAGGCCGGCATCCGGTTCCTCGTGCAGGGCACGCTGTATCCCGACGTGATCGAGAGCGGCTCCGACACCGCCGCGAACATCAAGAGCCACCACAACGTCGGCGGCCTGCCGGCCGACATGGACCTCGAGCTGGTCGAGCCCCTTCGCGACCTGTTCAAGGACGAGGTTCGGCGGGTCGGTGAGGAGCTGGGGCTCCCGGAGGAGATCGTGCAGCGCCAGCCGTTCCCGGGTCCCGGTCTCGCGGTGCGCATCGTGGGTGAGGTCGACGCCGAGAACCTGACCACGGTGCGGGCCGCCGACCGCGTGGTCCGCGAGGAGATCCGCAGAGCCGGGCTGGAGCGCACCACGTGGCAGGCCTTCTGCGTCCTGCTCGCCGACGTCCAGAGCGTGGGCGTGATGGGCGACGGGCGGACCTACGAGCGCCCGGTGATCGTGCGGGTGGTCACGAGCGAGGACGCGATGACGGCCGACTGGGCACGCCTGCCGCACGACGTGCTGGATGCGATCGCGACCCGCATCGTCCGCGAGGTGCCGGGCGTCAACCGCGTGGCGTACGACGTCACGTCGAAGCCCCCCGGCACGATCGAGTGGGAGTGAGCGTCAGGCGGCGGCCGCGCCGACCTGTCTCGCTTCGACGATCAGGCGTTCCGAGCTCGAGTACTTCGGGTTGCAGGTCGTGAGCACGAGCGTCGGCTGGTCCGTCTGCCGGAGCACCACACCGGAGCCCGTCGACGGGATCACGTAGTTCCGCGTGACCTCGTAGTCGAACGTCCCGTACTCGGTGAGCAGCGAGATCCGGTCGCCGGCGATCACGTCCTCCAGGTCGAAGAACGGTGCCAGGTAGGTGGTCCGGTGACCCGCGATGCCGACGCGACCGGTCGCGTCCCAGGGGTCGGCCGTGTCGGGATAGTGGCCGGCCCCCTTCTTCAGCGACTCGTAGTCGGTTCCCTCGACCACGATGAAGTCCAGGTCGATCCGGGGGATCACGATCGCGGCGTAGGCACTGCCCAGCGGAGGCCGCGTGCCGCTCGGCGGCGCCGCGACGGGGTGGTCGATCGCCTGCTCGAGCCCGGCGCGCAACTCGTCCTGCGCGCGGGACGTCTCGAGCCCGGTGCCCCACAGGAGCCACACCACGTAGCCCGCGAAGAACGCCGAGCCCATGAGGCAGAGCAGCCCGAACCAGCGGACCGGGGTCCGCCAGGTGAAGGTGCGCCCCGAGGGGGTATCCGTCGCGGCCATGTCGTCCACGGTACCCGGCATCACGGAGGCCGACGAGGAACCGCTCGACGGCCCGCCTACACTGGGCCCGTGACCGCGACGTCGCCCCTGCTCGAGGGGCTGAACGACATCCAGCGCGAGGCGGTCCTGCACACCGAGGGGCCCGTGCTGATCGTGGCGGGGGCGGGGAGCGGGAAGACGCGCGCGCTCACCCACCGCATCGCGCACCTGGTCCGCGAGGTGGGCGTCTCCCCCTACGAGATCCTGGCGATCACGTTCACGAACAAGGCCTCGCGCGAGATGGCCGAGCGCGTGGAGGGGCTCGTCGGTGCCGGGATCGCACGCGGGATGTGGATCCTGACCTTCCACTCGACGTGCGCGCGGATCCTCCGGCGGGAACACACCCACCTGGGCATCCCCTCGAGCTTCACGATCTACGACGACGGCGACACCGAGCGGCTGATCGCGGGCATCCTCAAGGACCTGAACGTCGACCCCAAGCGGTTCCCCGCCCGCGCGATGGCCGCGGGGATCGGCAAGGCCAAGGACCAGGTGATCGGGCCCGGTGAGCTGGCGGAGATGGCCTCGAACCACTACGAGGAGGTGGTGGCGAGGGTCTACGCCGCCTACGAGCGTCGCAAGCACGACGCCGGGGCGCTCGACTTCGACGACCTGATCACCGAGGCGGTCCGCCTGTTCCGCGATCACCCCGAGGTGCTCGGCCACTACCAGGAACGGTTCCGGTACCTGTTGGTGGACGAGTACCAGGACACGAGTCGCGCCCAGTACGAGCTCGTGAATCTCCTGGCCTCGAAGTACCGCAACCTCTGCGTCGTCGGCGATGCCGACCAGGGGGTCTATTCGTGGCGCGGGGCCACGATCCGCAACATCCTGGACTTCGAGCGCGACTACCCCGACGCCCGCGTCTTCCTGATGGAGCAGAACTACCGGTCCAGCGGGAACATCCTCGCGGTGGCCAATGCGCTGATCGAGAACAACACCCAGCGCAAGCCGAAGGAGCTGTGGACCGACGCGGCGGCCGGCGAGCTCGTGGTCAGCTTCAAGGCGAACGACGAGCACGAGGAGGCGCTGTTCGTGGCCTCCGAGGTCGACCGCCTCCGCAACGAGGAGGGGTTCCGCGCGAGCGACGTCGCCGTCTTCTACCGGACGAACGCCCAGTCGCGTGTGATCGAGGACGTGTTCGTGCGGGTGGGCATGCCGTACCGGGTCTTCGGCGGGGTCCGCTTCTACCAGCGGCGCGAGGTGAAGGACGTCCTGGGGTACCTGCGGCTGTTGCTGAACCCACAGGACCTGATCTCGTTCCGGCGTGTCGTCAACATGCCGAAGCGGGGGATCGGCGACGCGACGGTTGCGGCCCTCGAGTCCTTCGCCGAGAGCGAGGGCATCGACATGGTCGAGGCGTGCCAGCGCGTGGACGAGATCGCCGTCCTGGGCGCCCGGGCGAAGGGCGCCGTCGCGGGGTTCTTCCAGATCATGACCACCCTCGGCGGACACCTCGTCGACGGCACCGGACCGGCCCGCATGGTGGAGCTGGCCGGGGAGGCGTCCGGCTACGTGGCGGAGCTCGAGGACGAGCGCACGGTCGAGGCCCAGGGCCGGATCGAGAACCTCCAGGAGCTGGCCGGGGTGGCGATGGAGATCACCGCCCGGGACACCGACGTCGACCTGGCCGCCTTCCTGGAGCAGGTCTCCCTGGTCGGGGAGCAGGACGAGTACGACGAGGAGGAGTCCACCGTCACGCTCATGACCCTGCACATCGCCAAGGGTCTCGAGTTCCCGGTCGTGTTCATCGTGGGGATGGAGGACGGGGTGTTCCCCCACTTCCGCTCGATGACCGACACGCACGAGCTGGAGGAGGAACGGCGGCTCGCCTACGTCGGCATCACCCGCGCCCAACAGCGGTTGTACCTGACGCACGCCTGGAGCCGCACGCTCTACGGTCAGAGCAGCTTCAACCCGCCGTCCCGGTTCCTCGGCGAGATCCCGAAGCAGCTCCTGGAGCTGCGCGAGTCCGAGACGAGCCGCTCGATCCCGGCGCGGTCGGGGTCGCGTGCCCGCGAACGGCAGGGTGGCGCCCGCGGGGCGGGCTACACCGTGATCGGCCTGCCCGGGGCGAGCGGCGCGGTCACGGTCGAGCGGGGGTGGACCCCCCCGAAGGTGCCCGGCGTGTCCCAGCGCCAGGTCCCCGCGGTGCAGCCCGGCGACACCGTGGTGCACGAGCGGTTCGGGGAGGGCGTCGTGCTCAGCATCAGCGGGAACGGGGAGGACACCGAGGCGCGCGTCGCGTTCAGCGACGTGGGTGAGAAGAACCTGCTGCTCGCGTACGCCCCGCTGCGGAAGGTGGGCTGACCCGCATCGGTCAGGCGGTGAGCCGGTCGAGGATGTTCCGGGTGATGCGCTCGACGTCCGGATCGCCGCCCACCAGGCCGTAGACCCAGTCGGTCACGCCGGCGTTCACGACCGTGCCGCCACCCGGAGCCTCGAACGTCCCGAGCACCGCGTGGTTGTGGGCGAGCCGGTGCAGCTCGTCCCGCCACGCGTCCCCGTAGACCGCCATCGCGGCGTGCTCCAGCTCGCCTGGCTCGTGCGCGTACCGGCTGGGCTGCTCGTCCTGGGCCCACAGCCGGGCCGGGGCGGAGGCCAGGATCTGCAGCGAGTCCGGTGCCCCGTCCTCGTGCGTGGGCACGGGCAGACCGTCGCGCATCGTGATCGCGCAGCCGTCCACCTCGTAGGAGACGATCGCGTCGGCGGCACCGAACGTGTCGCCGTATCGGAGCCCGGTCCCCTCGAACAGCCAGTGGTCCGGCCGGTGGACCGTGTAGCCGCCCGTGGCACGTGGCGCGCCGAGCCCGTACCGCGAGTACCCGCCGCGCGTGAAGGTGAGCCCGATCGTCGAGGTCTCGGGGCGGCCGACGCGGCGGTCGGACCATGGGCCGGTGAGGAACCGCTCGTCAGCGGTTCCGAGGACGGGGTCCTCGCTCGCCCGGTACTTGTAGCCGGTCATCGCGCGGAGATCGTCCTCGAACCGGACCTGCCAGAAGCAGGTGTTCCCGCTCAGGATCGCCGCGTTGCCGCCCGCCGCCGTGAACGCGTCGACGGCGTCGCGCATCCCCCACGACCAGTACTCGTCGTGGCCCACCGAGAGGTGGAGCCGATGGCCGGTGAGGAGGTCGGGGTCGCCCTCCAGATCCTGGCCGATCGCGACGTCGAGGCGGTACCCGTTCGCCTCCGCCCAGTGGAGGAACGGGCGCTCGTACTGGAACCAGCCCGCGCCCCCGCTCCAGTCGGAGAGCCCAGAGGCACGCGCCCACGTCACGTAGTGCATCGCCTCCCGGTCGGGCTCTCGCTGCATCTTCCGCTCGACGGGCTCGGGCTTGCGCAGGAAGCCCCTGGCCAGCGGCCGTTCGAACGAGACGCGGGTGCCGCCCGTGTACAGACACGGGCCACCCCAGTCGTTGTAGGCGTTCCAGGTCGGCGTCGAGAGCACGAGGATCGCGGGCGCGGGGTCGTCGTGATGCGGCCGCACCACCACGAACGCGTCGGCGCGCTCCGCTCCGGCCGTGACCGTCACCTCGTAATAGCCGGAGGGCCACGCAGCCTCCACCGGGATCTCGACCGCGGCGGGCCACCCGCAGCCGCGGGCGTTCGCGTCCGTCGGCACGGGGTGGTGGCCGGCCCTCCCCGTCGCCCGCCAGACCTCCTGCCGAGGGACGCCGTCCCGCGCGACCGTGACCTCGACGCTGCCGTCGCCGACGTCCGTCGAGACGTGCAGACCCACGGTCGAGCCCGGGTCCGTCGAGGGCGGCCAGCAGTAGGCCTCGAGCACGGCGGCGAGCCTACCGGAGGGCCAGGTAGCCGGCGATCACGATCACGACGCCGGCGACGATCGGCGCGATCACCCACGCCAGACCGAGCCGGCCGCGGTACGGGCCGAGCGTGCCGACCTTGGTCGTCGGCTTGAGACCGGGGGGCCGGATCGTCACCTTCTTGCGGGCCACGGCGACAGTCTACGGAGGCCGACCCGGTGCGCTCTCGTCCCGCTCAGACCACGACGCTGCCGCCGTCGACGACGAGCTCGACCCCCGTGATGTATGAGGCCTCGTCGCTGGCCAGGAACAGGGCCGCGTTCGCGACGTCGCGAGGTGTGCCGAGCCTCCCCAAGGGGATCGCGGCCTTCGCCGCCTCGACCCAGGCCGGATCGGACGTCCGGACGGTCTGCATCGGCGTATCCGTGAAGCCGGGGTGGATGCAGTTGGCCCGGATCCCGTGCGGCGCGAACTGCACCGCCAGGTTGCGCGTGAGCGACACGACGGCTCCCTTGCTGGCCGTGTACGCGTCCTGCGGGATCGTGTCACCCAGCAGGGCGTTCGTGGAGCCGACGTTCACGATCGCGCCGCCTCCCGCCTCGATCAGCTTGGGGACGCCGTACTTGCAGACCCACACGATGCCCTTGACGTTGATCGCCAGGACGCGGTCCCACACCCCCTCCTCGACGTCCAGGACGCTCACGTCCTGGTCGCGCCACAGGACCCCGGCGTTGTTGGAGAGGATATGGAGCGCGCCGAAGCGCTCGGCCGCCCCGTCGACCGCGTCGCGAACCTGGTCCTCCCGCGCGACGTCGGCGACGAAGGTCGCCACCTCGCCGCCGGCTCCCCGCACGGCCGCAGCCGTCGCCTCCAGCGAGCCCTCGTCGATGTCGACCGCCGCGATGCGCGCGCCCTCGCTCGAGAAGACCAGGCAGATCTCGCGGCCCATCCCGCTGCCGGCGCCGGTGATCAGTGCGACCCTGCCGTCCAGCCTGCCCATCAGCCCGCCACACGATAGAGGCGCCAGCGATCCGGCACGCCCTTCAGCTCGTGCTCGCCGGCGTCCTCGAATTCGAGCCCCGAGCCCGCGGTGAGGTCCTTCACGGTCTGCGACACGAACACCTGGGACGCGCCGGCCGCCGCGCCGATGCGCGACCCGACGTGGACGGCGACCCCTCCGGGCTTGCCCGAGACCGTCTCCACCTCGCCGGTGTGCACTCCGGCCCGCACCTCGATCCCGAGCGGATGCACGGCGTCCACGATCGACCGAGCGCACCGCACCGCTCGAGCCGGCCCATCGAAGGTGGCGAAGAACCCGTCCCCGGCGGTGTCGACCTCCGTCCCCCGATAGCGGCCCAGG
>DATBJQ010000095.1:0-28626 GCA_036556385.1 Actinomycetota bacterium
CCCGCCGCCGCTTCCACCAGCTGCCGATCGCGCACGAACAGACCCACCTGCACCAGGGCGAGGGTGACGATCAGGACGAGCGGCAGGACCAGGGCGAACTCGACCACCGCCGACCCGCGCTCGCGGGGGGGACGGTCACGCCCCGTTCGCATCGCCGATCACCTGGTCGATGATCTGGTCGAAGAACGCCGGCAACCTACCGGTCGAACGTGCCCAGGCGATCAAGACGACGGCGATCGCCGCCGCGGCCAGGATCACCAGGGCGTATTCGGCGGTGGTCTGTCCTTCGCTCCGTCGGAGCGACGTGGTCGCGCGGACCCAGAGGAACTGGAGTGCGAGCATGTGGAGCACCTCCCCTCAACCGATGGCGTGGATGGTGGCCAGGAGCACCGGAACCACCGTGAGGAGGAGGAAGGCGGGCAGGATCAGGAACACGAGCGGGAAGAGCATCTTGACGGGTGCCGTGCGAGCCCGTTCGAGCGCCGCCGCCCGCCGCGTCCTGCGGACGTCCGACGCCAGGTCCCGGGTCGCCTCGAGCAGCGAGCTCCCCAGCGTCTCGGAACGCCCGAGGATCGCGATGGCGCGCCGCAGGTCCGACGACGCGGTGGCGACGGCGTAGGCGTCGAGCTCGTCGCGCCATCGCGCTCCCAGGTCCGCGCGCGCGAAGATCGCCCGGAGATCGCGACCGAGGATCCCTGGGAGCGCGGCCGACGCCCGGCGGAGGGCCAGCTCGGCGGAGAGTCCGCCGCTGGACCCGGCGGCGAGCAGGTCCAGCATCTCGGGCACCTCCCGGTCGACCGCCGCGGCATGGGCAGCGTCTCGGTGTGCCGCGCCACGCGACGATCCGAGCGGGTGCGTCGTGGCGGCATCGGCGTCGCTCGGGCGAGGCGCGGTGTCGTTCGCGATCCCGAGCAGGATCGTGCACGGTGCGCGGGCCCCACGGACCGAGATGGCGGCCGCGATGACGGCCGCCGCAGCCAGGATGGCGGCGACGTTCGCAGCGCTCACCCGACATCCACCAACCGGCGGATCCAGAGGAACCCGACGGCGTCCAACGCGAGTCCCGACAGCACCGCCGCCACGCCTGCGCGTGTCCGCACGACACCTTCGATGTCACGACGCGACGTGATCCACAGGAAGGCGAGGAAGCCGATCGGGAGCAGCCCCAGCACGACGCCGGACAGCCGGGCCTGGGCCGTGAGGGCCAGGACCTCCCGGGCCGCGCCCAGTCGGTCCCTGACCGATGCGCTCACCTGATCGAGCACGGCCGGCAGGTCGCCACCGATGCTGCGATGCAGATCGACGGCCGTCATGAGGAGCCGGGCGTCCTCCGTGCCGACCCGGCGGGTCCATGCGTCGATCGCCTGGCCGAGCTCGACGCCCACCTCGAGGTCCTCGACGACCCGCTCGAGCTCGATCCGCAGCGGCTCCTCAGCTTCGCGGGCCGCGTAGCCGAGCGCCTGCTGGACGGACATGCCCGCTCGCATCGCGGCAGCGAGGACGCCCGCCAGGTCGGCGACCTGCTCGTCGCGCCGGTTGGCGTCGACCCGCGCGGCCGCGCGTCGTCGGACGAGGCGTCCGATCCCCATCGCGAGCATGGCGACGATCGCCGCCCCGGGTCCAACGATCGCGGCCACCAGGGTGATCGCCGCACCGGCCACGACGAGGTGCCGGTCGACCCGGAGCCTGCGCCTGGGGGAACGACGCTCGTGGGCGAACAGCAGGTTCCCCGCCCTTGACCGACGCACCCCCCGGATCGCCAGCCCTGCGCAGACCCAGGCCGCCGCGGCCGATCCGGCACCGATGAGCGCCAGCCTCATGGAGGGGGACCTCCGCCGTCGACGTCCTCACCCGCCGCGAAGAGCCGGCCCACGTCCTGCCCCCGTTCACGGAGAAGGGGGGCGATCGAGGGCACCACACCCGTCGCCTCGAACCGACCACGGGTTCCCGCGCGGGGCCGGAACCGGAACAGCGTGGCGACGATCGGCTCCCCCTGCTGTTCGTCGATCGCAGCGATCTCCCAGACGACCCGGCGACCGTCACGGAGCCGGGCCAGGTGCACCACGAGATCGATCGCCGAGGCGACCTGCGACCGGACGTGCGCCACCGGAAGATCGACATCGGACATCATCGCCATCGTCTCGAGGCGCCAGAGGAGGTGCCGCGCGGAGTTCGCGTGAGCGGTGGAGAGCGACCCCTCGTGGCCGGTGTTCATCGCCTGGAGCATGTCCAGCGTCTCGCCGCC
Organism: Actinomycetota bacterium; assembly: GCA_036556385.1. Taxonomy (GTDB): domain Bacteria; phylum Actinomycetota; class UBA4738; order UBA4738; family HRBIN12; genus AC-51. Next base: position 2,246 of record DATBJQ010000095.1, read on the forward strand.
TCGGACCTCTCCGACGATGATCCGGTCGGGACGCATCCGGAGCGCGTTGCGCACCAGCTCGCGAACCGAGACCTCGCCGCGACCCTCCACGTTCGCCGGGCGTGCCTCGAGCGAGACGACGTGGGGCCGATCGAGGCGGAGCTCGGCGGCGTCCTCGATCGTGATCAGACGTTCGTCGGCGGGGATCGCTCCGGCAAGCACGTTCAGCATCGTCGTCTTGCCGCTGGCGGCTCCACCGCTGATCACGATGTTGGCTCGGCCCCCCACGCATCGCTCCAGGAACCGCATCCCGCGGGGACCGATGGTGCCGGACGCGACGAGCGCGTCGGGGTCGAACGGCACGGGCGAGAACGTTCGGATCGTGAGTGCGGGACCGCGGAGCGAGAGGGGCGGGACGATCGCGTGGACCCTGGATCCGTCCGGTAGCCGCGCGTCCACCCATGGTGACGACCCATCGACCCGGAGACCCAACGGTCCGACGATGCGCTCGATCAGGTGCAGGATCGGCTCCTCCCCCTCGAATAACCGCTCCCGCACCCTCTCGATCCGCCCCTCCCGCTCCACGAACACGTCGTCGGGTCCGTTCACCATGACCTCGGTGATCGCGGGATCCTTGAGCAGGTACTCGATCGGACCGAACCCGACGACCTCGTCGGAGACCTCGTTCACCACACGGGCGAGGTCGCGCTGCGGCAGGATCGCGCCGTGTTCGCGCAGCAGCTCCAGCGCTTCCTCACGCACGCGCAGACGACGCTCGGTGCGCGGCGCGGCGGCCAGTCCCCGCGCATCGACACGGAGCCGCAGCTGCTCGCGCAGATCGCGTCGAACGCGGGCGAGCACCTCGACCGGCGCCGCCCCGTTGTCGCTTCGTGGCTCCACGACCCATCCCCTCCGACGAACACGCTGAGGGGAAGGGAGGGAGAGGGCTGCCTTCGCACGTCACCTGATGGGACGGTGCGACGCGAACACGCTACCGCTCGACCGCGGCTCCGCGGAATCCCCAGGGTGGCCGATTCCGACGAGCCGCTCGCCCGACCGGAACTCCACGACGCGGGGGATACCGTCGGCGGTTCAGCCCGGCTGCGGGCCTCCGAGCGAGTGTGTCGGCACGGGCTCGGTCACCGGTGGAACGCGGCCAGTCGCTCGGACTCGTCGTCGACCTGGCGCCGTGCCACTCGGGAGAGCGCTCCGAAAGGACGCACGAGCACGCGCCCGGCCTCGTAGCTCCAACTGCCGGCCACCTGGCCGTCGACCAAGAAGGTCGGCATCGAATGCGGCGTCTTCGTGTTGAAGACGCGACCGCGGAACGGGTCGGGCAGGATCTGCGTCCTGCGAGCGTGCACGAGCAGGGTGGCGTCCCAGGTGCCGAGGAACCGGACCGGGGCCGGCGTATCGGGGTCGGGCAGCGGTGCGCGCGGTAGGTCCAGGAGCTCCGATCCGTCCTCCGCGCGGAACCGGCGCAGATCGACCCCCGCGAGGGCAGGCTCGAGGGCCGAGGCCGGGAGGCCGGTGAAGCTCTGGATGTCCTTGCGCGTGGCCGGCCCGAACCCTCCCAGGTACCGCCGGACCAACAGCGCCACGCCGGCGGCGGCCTCGGCGCCGTTCGGCCCGACCCAGTCCTCCGCCAGCCCGTAGAGATCGGCGCGGCGTTGGTCCCACGTGCCGGAGGGTGGCACGCGGACCAGGTTCACCCAGCACGCGACCCCGTTCCACGTGGTGCTGTCCAAGCCGAGCTCTGCGATCACGTCGGCGCGGCGGCGCGGACCGTCGGCGAGGGCGGCGCGCACGCGGGGCACGATCCGGGCCATCCGTGCCGTGTCCCCGGTCCGTCGCGCGGCGCGGAGCCACCATGCACGGACGTGCGGACGGATGGCTTCCGCGATCGGCCAGTAGTCGGCTCGCGACACGATGTGGATCGTGCCGCGCAGCAACGTCCCCTGGATCACGCTGCGACGGGCGAGCGCCCGCGTGAGGGCCGCTCGATCGAGGTCGGCGAGCCTCGACCACTGGCCCACGTACGCCGAGGGCGCGTACTGCGCCTGGATCCCCCCGATCCGCTCGACCGCGCGCGGGAGGGGGAGGGTGGCTCGCTCGAGGAGCAGCTGGCGCGCGAGCAGCGCCCGGTTCAACGCTCGCGCGCCCAGGACACGCTCGGACATCGGGCGAGTCTAGGACCGCATCACGGCGTCATGGCGACCCGCTCGGGTCCCTGGCTCGCCTCACGGAGGAGTCGCTCCGCCAGGCGATCGAACCCGCGACCCAGTCGTCCGCGGGGCACCACCAGTCGCCCGTGGTCCTGCGCCCTCGCCACCGCCGCATCGAACGGCAGCACGGCCGACGGGTCCGCCTGGAACACACGGCGGACGTCGCCGGGGACGATCCCGGTCCGCCCCGCCCGGTTCACCACGAACCACACGCGATCCGCATGCCGGTCCGGGACGAGCAGCTCCGTGGCTCGGGCCGCGGCCCGGAAGGAGAGCACGTCCAGCGTCAGGACCTCGAGCACGCGATCCGCTTCCTCGAACGCCCAGCGCGTGGCGTCCCCCAGCGCGCGCGGGAGGTGCAGCACGACGACGTCGAAGGAAGACCACGCGACCTGGACGGCACGCGCGAGGAGATCAGGCCGGAGCGCGCCGAGCTCCGGGGCCGGCGGAGCCAGGAGCGCACCGAACCCGGAGCCGTGCCGGTACAGCACGCCTGCGAGGTGCTCGGCCGTCAGTTCGTCGGCGACCGGCACGAGGTCGGCGATCGTGCGGACGCCGTCACCGCCGGCGCCGAGCGCGTGGCTGAGGTCTCCGAACTCGAGATCGGCGTCCACCACCACGCAGGACGATCCGCGTCGTGCGAACGCCTGCGCCAGGTGGGTCGCCACGAACGTGCACCCGGCGCCGCCCCGCGCACCGTGCACCGCGACCACGACCGCGCGGCGCTCGAGATCGTTGGAGGTCGCCGAGGTGGCCGCCACGCCGTCCAACAGGCCCTCGCGTTCGGCGGGCCAGACGTAGAACCCGCGCGCGCGGCCACGGAGAGCGGCACGGAGCGACGCGACGGACTCACGGGTCCCCACGGCCAGCAACGGTGCGTCGGGGAGATCGCGCGCGAGCTGCGGCTCCGCGACCACGGCGTCGGGTTCGAGCTGCCGGACGGCCTCGGCGAGCTGACGATCGTCCGCGGCGGTGGCCACGACGCGCGCGCGGCCCGAGCGATCCAGGAAATGCAGGATCTCCTCGGCGACGTCAGGCGCCTCGAGCGCCAGCACCACCCTGGCCACCTGGTCCATCGTGCCTCCCGCCGTTCGGAGGGAGGACTCGCCGAGGGACGGCGTGGCGCCAGGCTAGCGGCGGGGTCTGACGTGCGCCGGCGCGCGGGTACGCTCGTCGGACATGGCTTCCCCACGCCCCTCGCGCGTCCAGGCGCGGCGCCGCAGGCTCACGATCTCGGTGATCGGCCTCGTGGTGCTCGCCACGGCGACGGTCCTGGTGCTCCCACGACTGCTCGGCCCGTCGCCGGCGGCGACGGCGCAAGGTCCCGACGGCTCGGCGTCGGTCGTTCCCACCACCCCATCGCCGGCATCGACGCCGAGCGTCCCCGGATCGGGAGCTGTCGAGCCGATCGCCGCCTGGCTCGCGTGGGTGCCGGGCGGGTTCCCGGCCGGCTTCGCGGGACAGGTGTCGAACACGGACGCCTTCACCGCGACGGTCGTCGTGGCCGGCGACACCCTGTGGCTGACGCGCTCGCTCGACGCGACCGGCACCGTCGTCGATCATCCGGACCCGCCGTTCCGGATCCCGCTCGACGCTTTCGCCGTGGATCCGTCCGCCTACGGCCGGTTCCTGCCACCCGGTGACCGCGCGGCGATCGTCGACGCGCTCCAGGCGGGCGAGGCGGTCCTCGGTGAGACGTCCGCGAGCCTCCGCGGGCTGGCCCCGGGCGGAACGATCCGGTTCGGCGACCGCGAGGTGGTGGTCGGCGCCGTCGCGCCCGACGACCTGGTTGGCTGGTCGGAGGTGCTGGTGTCGCGCGACGTGGGGACGATCCTGGGGATCGAGCACGACCGCTACCTGCTGGCGTCGGCCGACGCGCTCACGGTGCCCGCGTTCCGCCAGGTGATCCGGAGCCTGCTCCCCGCGGGCACCCTGATGCGGCTCGAGCGTCCCGGCGGCACGCGGTTCGTGCGGGTGGCGTCGGGCGTGAACCCGCCGGTCGTGATGAAGACCGTGTTCGGCGAGTTCGCCGCCGCGCCGCGTTCGGACGACCCGGCGTTCTTCACCCCCGACCCTGTGTGGTACGACGCGAACATCCAGACCCGTCGCGTGCCGATCCTCGGTGAGGTCACGTGTCACCGGAAGCTGTTCCCTCCGCTGCTCGGCGCGCTCCGCGAGCTCGTGCAGCGCGGTCTGGATGACCTGATCCACATCTACTCGGGGTGCTTCGCAGCCAGGACGGTCGGCCGCTCGGCCACGGCTCCGCCGTCCCAGCACGCCTACGGCGCAGCGATCGACATCGATGCGCCCACCAACGCGATGGGCGACACGACGCCGGCGATGGATCCGCGCGTCGTCGAGGTCTTCGAACGCTGGGGCTTCAAGTGGGGCGGCGCGTTCGTGATCACCGACGGCATGCACTTCGAGTACCTGACGCCGCCCGCCGCCTGAGCCGGAGCGGGTAGGCTCGTCCACGTGCCGGTCGTCACGCTGCGCGCCCCGTTGAAGGACCTCGCCGGTGGGAACAGCGACGTCACGCTCGAGGGGGGCACCGTCGGGGAGGTCCTGCGCAACCTCGAGTCCACCTGGCCCAAGACCGTGGGCTGGGTGCTCGACGAGACCGGTCGCGTGCGCACCCATGTCAACGTGTTCGTGAACGGCGAGCGCGTGCGGGAGGACGCCGCCGTCACGGCGGCCGACCGCCTGCACGTCCTGCCGTCGATCTCGGGAGGAGCCTGATGCGAGAGCTGCTGGTGGGGACGAAGAAGGGCCTGTTCGTGCTGCACGGCGAGGGCCCCGGTCCGTTCGAGGTCACGGAGCGCGCGTTCCCCGGCGACGTCGTCGAGTTCGCGATGCGCGACCAGCGGACGGGCCGCTACTTCGCCAGCGTGACGTCGGGCTTCTATGGCCCCCGCCTGATGCACACGGAGGATCTCTCCGCGGAGTGGCAGGCCGCCGCCGGTCCGGCCTTCCCCGAGGACGGCGACGACGTGCTGGATCGGATCTGGATCGTGAAGCCGGGCGAGGCCGACGGCCTGCTGTACGCGGGCGTCGCGCCCGCCGCCCTGTTCGTCAGCACCGACGGGGGTGAGAGCTGGTCCCGGAACGAGGCCCTGTGGAAGGAGCGCGTCGCCGGGGACTGGCAGCCGGGCGCCGGCGGTCTCGCGCTGCACTCGATCTGCCCGTGGCCCGGTGACCCACAGCGGTTCGCGGTGGGCATCTCGGCCGCCGGCGTCTGGATCACCGAGGACGGGGGCGAGACGTTCCGGACCGGGTTCGACGGTCTGGTCCCGGGCTACATACCGGAGGACGCTCGCGAGGGCACCAGCGCCCTGTGCGTCCACAACATGCACCGAGCTCCGACCAGCCCCGACCGGCTGTTCATGCAGTTCCACGGCAACGTGTACCGCAGCGACGACCAGGGCTCGTCGTGGACCGACATCCACGAGGGTCTCCCGAGCGGATTCGGGTTCCCGATGGTGATCGACCCGGCGGATCCCGACAGCGCGTTCGTGATCCCCCTGATCGCCGACGTCGACCGGACCACGCCCGACGGGGCGGTGGGCGTGTTCGAGACGCGCGACGCCGGCGCGACGTGGACGGCGCGCAGGGACGGGCTCCCGCAGGACGACGCGTACCTCACGGTGCTGCGGCAGGCGTTCGGCGCCGCCGGCGAGGGCGACGGGCTGGAGCTCTACTTCGGCGCCACGTCGGGCGCGGTGTTCGGGAGCAGCGACGCCGGCCGCTCGTGGTTCGACGTGGCCGAGCGGCTGGCGCCGGTCACGAGCGTCCGCGTCGCGTAGCCACGGGCTCGGTCAGCTCGCGCGGCGAGTCCGGGATCCGGATCCTCACGTAACGGCGTCGACGGACGATCGCGACGCACACGCCGACGGCGACCACCGCGAGCACGGCGTAGGTCGTGAGCCGCCACTGCGCGGACTCGTTCTGCGCCGCGCGGGTGGCGTCCTGGGCCTCCAGCCTGTTCTGGTTCGCCCGGTCCCGTTGCGAGGTGGCGAGGTCGAGGTCGAACTGCGCCTCGTCGAGCTCGTTCGAGACGGCCTCGAGCGAGCCGCGGGCGGCCCGCAGGCGCTCACGGAGCAGCGCGGCGTCCTGCGAGCTGCCGCGTGCCTCACGGACCTGGATCCTGAGTCCGTCGACCATCGCGTGCAGGCGTGCTTCCTGCGGCGTGCGACCGATCCAGAGGTAGCCACCGATCAGGTCGCCGACCCCTTGGGCGCACCCGAGGGTGCAGACGCTGATCAGGTAGCGGCCCGGGGCGACGGCCGGGACCTGGAACGTGGTGCTCGCCGAGAAGGGGTACCGGCCACCGGGGCCGACGGACACCGTCTCGAGCAGGACGGGTCCACGCTCCCGCGTGTGGAGATAGGCGAAGTACGTGTCCCCGGTGACGGGCGCGCCCGCGCCGGTCCCGAACGACCCGCGCATCGTGACGGTGGCCCCGATCCCGGCCCACCCGACCCCGGACGGGTCGGTTCCGCCTCCGACGCTGCCGGTCGGGTCCACGTGCAGCCAGGATCCACCGGCTGCGGCGTGCGGGGCCAAGGCCAGCATGAGGACGATCAGGACCGATAGGGAGATGGCGCGGCGCATCGGGCCCCCTTCTCGAAGCGCGTCAACCGTATCCTGCCGCACCGACACGGGCCTGGGAACCCAATGGCCGACGGTCGGTTCCGGCCGCTTACGAGGGTCCCCGGAACCTCCGGACCTCGACGCCGCGCTCCTCCAGGAGCGACGGGATCTGGGAGGCGAACGGATGCTCCTCCAGCGTCAGTCCGTCGGGGTTCGCGACCACGAACGTCACCTGATCACCGGAGCGGCGCTGCCGGACGCGCGCGCCGAGACCGTCGAGCACCGCCCGGGTCGCCGCCGCGTCCCCACCAGCCACCGTGACCCGGAAGGTGGCGGGGAGCGCGTCGGCGGGTGACGACGCCAGCCTCCGAGCGGCCTGCGCCGCGTCGAACGTCACCGGACGGCGACGCCCGACCGAGTCAGGGTCGTCCCCGAAGATCGCGTTCCAGAGCACACGCTGCGCGCCGATCGTCTCCGCCTTCCAGTTCAGCTCGAGCGCCGACGTGACGACGCGGCCGTCACCGACCAGCTCGTCGGTGATCATCGCCCGACCCTTGAGCGGGCCAGTGCCTTGGACCACGCCGTTGATCGCGAAGTCCGCGGGCTGATCGGAGCACCACCCAGGTGTCAGCTCGGGAGCGTCGGCCTGCATCCGCGCCATCGAGTAGTCGCCGTCGAACACCTGCCAGACGGCGTCGCCCAGCCCCTTCGACAGGGGGCTATCGGGGTCGAGCGCGACGCGCACCAAGATGTCGCGGGGATCCGTCTCGAGGTAGTCGACCGGGTTGTCCGTGAGCCCCAACACGTGCGGCAGCTGCGCCGACCCCCACCGCCAGCACACGAAGCGACCGCCGTCGTTGACCCACCGGACCAGACGCCGCTGCCCGCGCTCCCCGAGGTGCTTCATGGCGCCGAACGTGCCGCCCGAAGGCGACACGAGGACGTCGACGCCGTCGAGGGCGCCGTCGGCGATGTCCTCGCCGACGACCACCTGGTGCCGGAGCCCCCAGACCTGGTCGAACAGGAACCGGAGCCAGTTCGTGCCCTCCCAGCTGTAGAAGCCCGCGGACATCTGGAAGACGCGGAGCTTCGGTCCGCCGGCCGGCGCGTCGGGCGGCCCGAGCGCGCGCAGGTGGGGAAGGCGGCGGGCAGCCGGATCGAGCGTCGAGCCGGACCACCCGACCTCGGCGCCGGACAGGAGCGCGAGGCTGAACCCCGTGAGCCCGTAGGCCGAGGCGATCGGCACGTAGGCGTCCTGGTTCATCGCCGCCTGGATCCAGTGCTTCTGCGGCTGCGCCATCGGGATCCAGTACGTCCCCTCGGGCAGGACCACCCCGCGCGCGCGGAGCGTGTGCGGGTGGTAGTCGGGCACCGCGAGCGGAGCGCGCAGCTCGTACACCTGGACGTCCATGCGCTGGAGGGTCCGGGCCAGGAGCTTGGCGTGGCGCACGTTGTGCGGCCCGTCCTTGCGGATGAAGTAGTGCCGCAGCGGCTCGGTCGGGACCTCCACGCGCACGTGGTGCTGCGATTCGAAGACCCGGTTCGGCAGCAGCTCACCGCGGCGCCCCTGCCCCACCGCCTGGACGAAGGACCGGTGCCAGGTCTCGAGGATGCGCCGCTTGCGCGCCGCGGCGGCCGCCAGGGTCACCCACATCACCGTGCGCTGGCGCCGGAACCGCTTGCGGATCGGGTCGCCGTTGTAGACCTCGATCGTCATCCCGGCTCCCTGGAACCCGTCACTGGCCACCGTGTCGGTGAAGATCGGCGAGAAGAAGTCGTAGCCCTTGCCGCGGTTGAAGTAGTCCCAGCCCTGACGGTCGAACTCCTTGGCGATCGCCGGCCCGTAGACGTCGTTGATGAAGTGCAGGGTTTCGTCGGTCACCTCGTGATAGACGGGGTCGTCGTTCGGCGGGAAGAACGAGCGGAAGTACCCGAACTCGTGGTGGTCCAGGAGCACGAGCGGCGGGTAGCGGCGCATCAGCTCGACCTTGCCGTCGGTCTCGGGCTGCGTCCGCGACAGGTGGTCGCGGTTCAGGTCGAAGCCGTACGCGTTGCGCCGCTGGTTCAGGTTGCGGCCGTCGGGGTTCTGCATCGGCACGATGATCACGACGGCCCGTCGGAGGATGCCGTCGACGACGCAGTCGGTCCGGTCGGCGAGGCCGTAGAGCACGTCGAGGGCCGCGTCGGCACCGCTCTCCTCGTTGCCGTGGATGTTCGCGGCGATCCACAGGAACGCGGGGGTCGTCCGGGCGAGCGTGCGGACCCGGTCGATCGGCGTGTCGGGGTCGCGGATCGCGGCGTGCGCCTTCCGCACGCGCTCGAGGCCGGCGGGATCGATGTGCTCGGGAAGCCCCACGATCGCGTAGTCGACCGGTCGCCCCTCGTGGGTCCTGGCGAGCGTGTCGAACCGCACGCGATCGGACGCGCGCGCCACGGCCCGGAGGTACCGCCGGACCTCGCCCACGCGGACCTCGCGCTCCTCCCCGAACCGGTAGCCGAGCACGTCGCTCGGGCTGGGGACGAGCCCGCGGAAGAGCGGCTCGGTCATGATCGGGTGGCAACCGCCCGCACGGGCCGCCGCCCGCACGCCTGGCAGCGTGGTGGCCGCCGCCGCGGCGGCCGAGATCGCCAGGAACTCGCGTCGGCCGTACCGGACGCTTCGAGGAGCCTGCTCCGCCATCGTCTCTCCCTCGTGCACGAGTGCGCAGTGGATACCACACCCCGCCGCCCCGGCGCTCCCCAGCGTGTCGGACCCCGCCGCTAGGGTCCATCGCGTGGGCGTCCTCATCTCGCTCGATGCGTACCGGGACCGCCGCGGGGCCCAGGCCACCGCGGTGAGCAGGCTCGATGCCGCCGTCGCGCGGCTGGACCCGTTGGTCACCGCGCGCGACGGGCGCCTGACCACCACGATCGAACGCGAGCTGCTGGCGATCGCCCACGCGGTACGGGCGGGCCGGGTCGGGCAGGCCGCCGAGCGCGCCGAGCGCCTCGAGGGCCTCTTGCAGCACCCCGCCGCCTCCGGGTGACCGGCCCGTCATAGACTCGCGGACCGATGGACGAACTCCAGCGCCGCGCGCTGCTGCGCGCCGCCGTCGCCGCGCTCGTGGTCCTGCTGGTCGGAGGCGTCGCGGTCTTCGGAGTGAACCGGCTGCGCGACACCGGAGAGCCGGTCGCGTCCCCCAGCCCGACCGGCTCGGCCGTCCCCTCGCCCGGCGATGAACCATCCCAGGAAGCGTGGTTGGCGTGGGTGCCGGGCGGGATCCCCGAGGGGGTCGGTCCGGCAGTCACCACCGTGCCGGTGATCACCCAGGCAACCACCGCCACCTCGGACATCGCGTGGCTCGAACGCTCCGTCGACGCCTCATCGGTGGTGGTCGACGATCCACCCGACCCGTACCTGATCCCGCTGGACGTGACCGGGATCGAGCCGACCTACGCATCGTTCATCCCCCAGCCGGAGCGCGAGCTCGTCGAGAACCTGATGCCCGGGGAGGCGATCCTCTCGGAGACGGAGGCGACGCTCCGAGGCCTGGGCCAGGGCGCCACGATGACGTTCGACACGGGCACCGAGCTCACCGTGGTCGGCACGCTGCCCGACGCTCTCATGGGCGGTCACGAGGTGCTCGTGACGAAGGGGACCGGCGAGGACCTGGGGGTCACGCACGAGCGGTACATCCTGTTCCGGGTGCGTCCGGGAGCCGAGCCGGACCCGCGGAACCTGGCGGCGCAGATCGAACCGCTCCTCCCGATCGACGTTCCGTACCCGGTGGTCGAGGTCCGCCCGCCCGGGGGCACGCGGTTCCTGCGTGCGAACGATCGCGAGCTGCCACCGATCGCCCTCAAGCTCCGATTCGGAGAGTTCGCCGCGATCCCCGATCCTTCGGGCGACGGTCCGCTCCAGGTCGACCAGGCGTGGGAGAGCGCGAACATCACGACCGAGGACGTCCCGATCCTGGGACCCCTCACCTGTCACCGCAAGGCGTTCCGTCCGCTGCGGGAGGCGATGCAGGTGATCGCCGCCGGCGGCGACGCCGGGTTGATCACGGATCGCACGGGCTGCTACGAGCCCGCGGTGGTCCTCGACGACCCGTCGGGTCTGCTCACGGCCGTCGACTTCGGGGCGGCGGTGGAGCTCAACAGCCGGACCAACCGACCCGGGAACCCGCCCGAGCAACCGGACTCGATCGTGCAGCCGATGTTCGCGAACGGGTTCTCGTGGGGTGGACGTGACGCTTGGCCGCAAGGTGCGCTGTTCCGGTACCGGAAGTACCCGCCGCCGGGAGGCTGAGTCGCAGGTCGTCCGAACCGCCGTCGTCCGGCCTCTGGGCGAAAGGCGAGGGGAGCAGGTATCAAGCGCTGTCCGCACGTGCTCCGGGAGCCGGGAACCGCGTCCCGGGTCCTGGGGCATGCCTCCCGCGGCCTGACTCGCGCGTGGGTTCTGCTCCCCTCGCGGATACCTCTCGGCATCCATCTCGACGGTACACCCGACCCCTGATGGCCGCAACGGGCGCGGGTGCGGGACGTGGTCAGCTCGACGCGCGGCGGCCGCCGCGCGCACGCACGGCGACCCAGGCCAGCACCGCCAGGACGGCGACGGCGCCGGCCGCCACGGCCAGCACGCCCGGGTGCGGAGCGGGGACGGCGGACGCGATCCGTGACCGGAGCCGCACCGGACTGCGGAAGTCGCGGGTCTCCCACCCGCGCTCCTCGGCGAGCGACCGGAGCTCCCGGTCGGGGTTCACCGCGACCGGATGGCCGACCGCGTCGAGCATCGGGGCGTCGGTGATCGAGTCCGAGTACGCGAACGACCCCCGCAGATCGAGCCCGACGCGGTCGGCGAGCTGCCGGATCGCCTCGGCCTTCTGCTCGCCGTAGGCGTAGAACTCGAGCTCACCCGTGTAGCGGTTGTCGGGCCCCACCTGCGCACGCGTGGCGATCACCCCGCTCACGCCGAAGTGACGGGCCAGCGGCCGCACGATCTCCTCGGGCGACGACGAGACGATGTAGATGCGGCGACCCTCCGCCCGGTGCAGCTCGATCAGGTCGAGCGCCTCCTGGTACACGAACGGGTCGATCACGTCGAGCAGCACGTCCTCGACGAGGCGCTCGACGGCGCCCCGGTCCCAGCCCTTCGTGAGCTGGAGCATGCCGTCCTTGAGTCGCTCCATCTTCTGCTCGTCCGCTCCCACCAACAGGTAGACGAGCTGGGCGTAGGCCCCGCGCAGCAGCTGACCCCGCGAGACCATCCCCGCGCGGTACAGGGGCCGGGACAGCGCGAGCGACGACGACCGCGACACGATCGTCTTGTCCAGGTCGAAGAACGCCGCTTCCATCATGGCCATCCTAGGGGTCGGCATCGACACCCCCCGGCATGAACCCCGTCTCGCCATCCCCCGCGACGAGCGAAGGGGACGGGCTCCTGGCCCGTCCCCGATCGCCCCCGGGCACGCCTCCCGTCAGAAGGAGACGGCGCCGATGCAGGTCTCGCCGGTGCGCAGGTTCGTCGCACGCGCGCGGAACGCGTCTGCCCCGCCGCGGTTCGGCTCGACGATGCGCAGCTCGAACGAGCCGCTCGGCGGCCGGGTCATCCGGCTGCCCGCGAAGGCAAGCTCGCCGTCGTGCCGGATCCTCACGCGCCACCGGTCGCCCGGGCGGTTCTGGTCGACCTCGAACTCGACCTCGAGCCGACCGTCCTCCGGCCCGACCTTCAACTTCCAATCGCTGGCGCCGCTGCAGCCTCCGCGGCGGGTCACATCCCCCGAACCGGCGTGCGCCGCGGTCGGAGCCATCATCGCGAGCGTGGCGACCACGGCCGCCGACGTCGCGAGCCTCGCGAACCGTCCGTGCATCAGATCCCTCCCGTGTTCCTGGGTCCGGCTCCTCCGGACCTCCTCCTCGAGCATCCGAGGTGCCGGCACAGGGGCCCGCCAGGGCGGGGTTAAGCGGCCGCCAAGTCCGTGTCGTCCCTCCGTGCCCGCCGTTACCGTTGGGCGCGGAGGCGTCTGGGTTCCTGGTGGGCTCCGCGGTCTTCAAAACCGTTGAGGGGGCGACGAGCTCCCTGGCGGGTTCGATTCCCGTCCGCCTCCGCCACGACACACGACGACGGGCGAGCCGACGTCGTCGTGCCGACCGCTGAGGTGACGAACGTCACACCCCCCACGGGGAACCGCTCGGGTGGCTCGTTCGTTGTTCCCGGTAGGAGGCCGGGAAGGGACCCCGGCCGCGAGAGCGAGGAGGGTCGTCGACATGGAGGGGTCGAACACCAAGCCGAAGTACGGCCGCAACTGGAAGCGGCTGGTCGTGATCTACCTGGCGGTTGGCGCCGTCGTCTACGGCGTGATCTACCTCCTGCTGCAGGCCGGGAACGGCGGCTCGGGCGGCGGGCTCTACGGGTAGCGAGGCCACGACCGGAGCGGAGGGACTCCCCGCGGGGCCTGCGAGGATGGAGCCGTGGGAACCGGCATCATGCTGGAGACCGAACGGCTCGTCCTCCGCCCCGTGATCGCAGAGGACTACGAGGCGCTGCTCGCCTACCAGTCCCGGCCCGACGTGACGAGGTTCCTCCTGTGGGATCCGCGGACCCCCGGGGAGGTGCGCGAGGCGCTCGACCGGAAGATCGTCAGCACGACGGTCGACGCCGAGGGCGACGTCCTGGCGCTCGCGATCGTGCGCAGGGACACCGCCGCGATGATCGGGGACGTGATCCTGGCGCTGATCAGCGAGGCCGACCGCACCGGCGAGCTGGGCTACATCATCCATCCCGACCATCAGGGCTCCGGCTTCGCCACCGAGGCCGGATCGGCGCTGCTCGCGCACGCCTTCGACACCCTCGGGCTCCACCGCGTGATCGGCCGGGTGGAGGCACGGCACACGGCGTCGGCGCGGGTCCTCGAGAAGCTGGGGATGCGCCGGGAGGCGTGCTTCGTGGAGAACGGGTTCGTGAAGGGTGAGTGGCAGAGCGAGCTCGTCTACGCGATCCTCGAGCGCGAGTGGCGCGCCGCCCACGACGGCTCCTGACGACACCGCCCCCCGCGTAAGGTTCCCGGATGGCGGCCCGCAAGGAGCTCCTGGAGATCGCCGGACGCGAGGTGGCGATCTCCAACCCCGACAAGGTGTTCTTCCCCGAGACCGGCCGCACGAAGCTCGACCTGGTCCGTTACTACCTGGCCGTCGCGGACGGCGCCCTGCGCGGCGTCGCCGGACGGCCGATGGCACTCAAGCGCTTCGTGAACGGTGCGGCGGGTGAGTTCTTCTTCCAGAAACGGGCGCCGTCGTCGCGGCCCGAGTGGATCGAGACCATCGAGCTGCGCTTCCCGTCCGGGAGGACGGCCCACGAGATCGTCGTGCGCGACGCGGCGCAGCTCGCGTGGATCGTGAACCTCGGCTGCATCGATCTGAACCCGCACCCGGTCCGCGCCGAGGACCTCGAGCATCCCGACGAGCTCCGGGTGGATCTGGACCCGGTCCCGGGCGTCGGGTGGGAGCAGATCGTGGAGGTCGCCCTGGCCACCCGCACCGCGCTGACCGATCACGGTCTCGTCGGGTGGCCGAAGACGTCGGGGTCGCGTGGGATCCATGTCTACGCGCGCATCGCGCCGCGCTGGCCGTTCCCCGAGGTCCGACGTGCGGCGCTCGCCCTGGCCCGGGAGGTCGAGCGACGCGTCCCGGACCTGGCCACGAGCAAGTGGTGGAAGGAGGAGCGCCACGGGGTGTTCCTCGACTACAACCAGAACGCGAAGGACCGCACGGTCGCGTCGGCCTACTCGGTCCGCCCGACGCCCGACGCCCGCGTGTCCACCCCGCTCGCGTGGGACGAGGTCCCCGGCTGCGACCCGGCCGCGTTCACGATCGACACGGTCCCGGCACGCTTCGCGGAGATCGGCGACCCATCCGCGCCGATCGACGACGACGCCGGCTCGCTGGAGGAGCTGCTGCGCCTGGCCGACGGCCAGGAGGCCGCCGGGATGGGCGACGCGCCGTGGCCACCGCACTACGAGAAGCAGCCCGGGGAGCCTCCCCGCGTCCAGCCCTCGAAGCGGAAGACCGCGGACGACGGCTCGGTCCCACCTCCGGCGCCCGGCAAGCCTGCCGGTCCGACGGGCCGAAGGCGAACCACGATGCCCCTGATCGAGATCGCCCGCGCGGCGACGCAGGACGAAGCGCTCGCGGGGCTCGAGCGGTGGAAGGAACGCCACCGCGACGTGGTGGGCTACCTCGAGCCGGCCGACGTCCTCGTGGACGCGATGCGGGGCCGCTCCACGACGTGGACCCGGATCCGGCTCAACCTCCGCCACGTGCCCGAGGAGCAGCGTCCCGTCCAGGAGGCGCTCGAGGTGGACTACGACCCGTGGGAGGGGATCACCTGGGAGCAGTGAGCCCGGAGCTCCGTCCCTTCGACGCGAGCCTCGCCTCGATCGTCGTCGCGTGGGCGAGCTCGCCCCGCGAGGGCGACCGGTGGGCATCCGTCGGGGAGGCGACCGAGCAGACGATGGCCCGCTGGCACGCGGAGACCGGCGTGCACCCGTTCGTCCTGGTCGTCGACGGGTCTCCGCGGGGGTACGGGGAGGTGTGGGAGGACCCGGACGAGGACGAGGCGGAGCTCGGTCGCGTGATCGTCGATCCCGAGGTCCGCGGCCGCGGCCTGGGACGCCTCCTCGTCACGCTGCTCGCCGAGCGCGCCCGGGAGCTCGGGTACGACCAGATCTGGGTCCGTGTGGTTCCCACGAACCGAGCCGCGACCACCTGCTACGCGCGCGCCGGGTTCGTCCGGGCGCCGCGGGAGCTGGAGGCCGCCTTCAACGTGGGGCAGCCGCGACGCTACGTGTGGATGCGCCTGCACGACGACGACGCGGGGGTGCCCCGAAGTGGTCCGTAGGATGGCGGCGTGAGCGAGACCGGCGCCGCGGACGACGAGCGCGAGGCCGCGGCCGCGGCGAGTGCCGTGCGCTCGTTCCTCGAGGCCCGATCCTGCGCCGTGATCGGGGCGTCGCGCGATCCGTCGTCGATCGGTGGCCGGCTGTTCCGGAACCTGGTCACGCAGCCGTTCGGCGGCGTCGTGTACCCCGTGAACCCCAAGGCAGCCGTGGTCCAGGGTGTCGCGGCCTACCCCTCGATCGACGACGTGCCGGGCGAGGTCGAGCTGGCGTTCGTGGCCGTGCCGTCGGCGCACGTGCTCGAGGTCGCCGACGCGTGCGGGCGGAAGGGCGTGCAGGCGCTCGTCGTGATCTCGGCGGGCTTCGCCGAGGTTGGCCCGGAGGGCGCCGAGCGCCAGCGTGAGCTGATGTCCGTGTGTCGGTCGCACGGCATGCGGCTGATCGGCCCGAACTGCATGGGGATCGCGAACACCGACCCGGAGCTGTGCCTGAACGGCACGTTCGTGAGCGCCTGGCCACCCGAGGGACGGGTCGGCTTCATGTCGCAGTCGGGCGCCCTGGGGTTGGCGGTGATGAACCAGGCGGCGGCGATGGGCATGGGCCTGTCCTCGTTCGTCAGCGTCGGGAACAAGGCCGACATCTCGGGCAACGACCTCCTCGCCTACTGGGGCGAAGACCCGCGCACCGACGTGGTGCTGCTGTACCTGGAGTCGTTGGGGAACCCCCGCCGGTTCGGCACCTACGCACGGCGGATCGGCCGCCGCAAACCGATCGTGGCCGTGAAGGGTGGGCGCAGCGCCGCCGGGGCGCGGGCGACCAGCTCCCATACGGGCGCGCTCCTCGCGGCCAACGACACGGTGGCCGACGCGTTGTTCCGGCAGCACGGTGTGATCCGGACGGACACGCTGGAGGAGATGTTCGACGTGGCGACCCTCCTCGCGAACCAGCCCGTCCCCACGGGGGACCGGGTCGCGATCGTGACCAACGCGGGGGGGCTCGGGATCCAGTGCGCCGACACGTGCGAGGCACGCGGCGTCCACGTCCCCGAACTGTCGTCAGACACGGTCGCGACGCTCCGCGATTTCCTGCCCGTCGAGGCGTCCGTCGGCAACCCCGTGGACATGATCGCCTCGGCCAGCGCGCAGGACTACGCGCGGACGATCGCGGCGGTCGCGGAGGACCCCGGCATCGATGCGCTGATCGTGATCTACATCCCGCCCCTCGAGCAGGACGCGCCGCCGATCGCCCGGGCCCTCATCGAGACCGTGGGCGGCCTGCGCCGTTCGCTCCCGGTGCTGACGTGCTTCATGTCGGCCCGGGGCGTTCCCGACGAGCTGCGGCGTGCCGACCTGGGCATCCCGTCCTACGCCTACCCGGAGCAGGCGGCGATCGCGCTGGCCCACGCGACCGACCACGGCCGGTGGCGCACGAAGCCCGAGGGCTCCTTCCCGGACCTGCCCGGCATCCGGCAGGGCGAAGCGGGTGCGACGCTCGCGGCCGCGCTCGAGCACGACGCGTCCTGGTTGGCCCCGGACGAGGTGGGGGCGCTCCTCGACGCGTACGCGGTGCCGCGGGTGCGGGAGGAGCTGGTCACCACCCCGGAGGAGGCCGCCGAGGCCGCCGCCAGGATCGGGGACCGCGTCGTCCTCAAGGCGGCCGGGCCGGTCCACAAGACGGAGGCGTCGGCGGTCCGGCTCGACCTGGCACCGGAGCAGGTCGCGGAGGAGGCGGTGGACATCGCCCGCGGGCTGGCCGATCGCGGCGACGCACCGGCCGGCTTCATCGTGCAGGAGCTGGTCCGCGACGGGACCGAGATGCTGGTGGGTGCGGCGGCCGACCCCGTCTTCGGCCCGGTCGTCGCCGTCGGTGCGGGCGGGGTGACGGTCGAGCTGACGCGCGACGTCGCGGTCCGGGTCGCGCCGCTCACGGACCGTGACGCCGACGAGATGGTGCGCGAGCTGGCCACGTTCCCGCTCCTCGACGGCTTCCGCGGCGCCGCGAAGAAGGACGTGTCCGCGCTCGTCGACGTGATCCTGCGGGTGGGGGCCCTCGCCGACCGGCACCCGGAGATCGCGGAGATGGACCTCAATCCGGTCATGGTGCTGCCCCGCGGGGCGGTCGTCGTCGACGCCCGGATCCGGGTGCGACCCGTACCCGCCGATGCATCGCACGCTCCGGCATCCCCGGCCGATGCCGGGTCGCGTGGGTGAGAAGGGTCCACAGCGGGTACCGTGCTCGGATGCAGGGATCACCGAGCATCGGCGATCGCATCGAGGTGACCGCCGCCGAGGTCCGGGACTTCCTGGCGTCCCCCGCCGGGCGTCGGCTACGCCGGATCTTCGCCGCGAGCGTGATCGTGGCCGCCCCGCTGCTCTTCCGTGCCCCCGTCTTCCGGCGGCACCCGTTGCTCCGGCTGCTCGAGGCGATCGGCGGCGTCGCGCTGCTGATCAAGGCGGCCGAGGCGATCCGCGACTGGGACGCCGGGGGCCAGCAGGAGGACCGCGTCGTGATCGACGTGCCGCCCGCGTCCTGAGGCCGTCGACGGGCGGATCGCGGGGGGCGTTCGCCTGATGGCCATCTCCCCGTGGCACGATGGAGGCGTGGGAGACCCCCGCGCCCCGCTTCCCGACGACCGGCCCTTCGCCGTGATCGACATCGGCTCGAACTCCGGGCGGATGATCGTGTTCCGGCTGCGGGACGACGAACACCTCGACGTGCTCGAGGACGCGCGGGCCCCGCTGCGGCTCGCCCGCGAGCTCCGGGGTCGCGACGCGCTGGGCGAGGAGGCGATCGAGCGGGTCGTGGAGGCCCTGCACGATTTCCGCGCCGTCGCCGACGGCGCCGGCGCCACCCGGATCGTCGCCGTCGCGACGTCGGCCGTCCGCGACGCGACCGACGGGAGCGCCCTGGTCGAACGGGCGCAACGGATCGGCGTGCCGCTCCAGGTGATCGACGGCGCGATCGAGGCGAGGCTCGGCTTCCTCGGCGCGATCCACGACCTCCCGGTGACCGGCGGTCTCACGATGGACGTCGGGGGTGGCAGCGTCGAGGTCTCCCGGTTCTCCGATCGCCGGCTCGCCCGTTCGTGGACCTTCCCCCTGGGCTCGCTGCGTCTCTCGGACCGCTTCCTGGTCCACGACCCGCCGACGGACAAGGAGCAGAACAAGCTCCGGCGCCACGTCGAGGACGCGGTCGACGACGCGGGGATCGGCGCGCTGACGACCGGGGAGGAGCTGGTCGGGATCGGCGGCACCGTCCGCAACCTCGCCAAGATGGACCTTCGTCGTCGGGACGACGCGATGCCCCTGCTCCACGGGTACGAGCTCCCGGCCTCCCACCTGGACGAGCTGATCGAGGATCTCGCCCGGCGTCCGATGAAGCGGCGCTCGCAGCTCCCCGGTCTGAACCCGGACCGGGCCGACACGGTCCTGGGAGGCGCCCTGGTCGTGCGGGGGTTCCTGCAGCACGCGGGCGCGGATCGACTGGTGGTCTCCAGCCGCGGCCTGCGTGAGGGCCTCGCGCTCGACACGTTCGGCCGGGACATCCCCTCCCCCGCGTGGGTCAGGACGATCTCCGTCGCCACCCTGGCGTCGCGGTTCGCGACCTGGGACCACGCCGTCGCGACCCGCCGCGCGGCGATCGCCGCACGGATCTTCGAGACGCTCGAGCCCACGGCGTCGCCCTCGGTCCACGAGATGCTGGAGCACGCAGCGGTCCTCGTCGACATCGGCCGGGCGATCGACTACTACGACCGGTTCGAGCACGCCGCGACGATCGTCGTGGCCGCCGACCTCGGAGCCTTCACCCACCGCGATCTCGCGGTGCTGGCGACGATCCTCCGCGGCGCCGCAGACGACCGCCGCGACGGCCCCCACGCCCGGCTGCTCGACGGCGCGGATCGGGCGGCCGCCGAGCGGGGCGCCGCGGCGCTGTCCCTCGCCGACGAGCTGAACCGGCGGATCGCGCCCGACGCTCCCGCGCCCGT
Organism: Actinomycetota bacterium; assembly: GCA_036556385.1. Classification (GTDB taxonomy): domain Bacteria; phylum Actinomycetota; class UBA4738; order UBA4738; family HRBIN12; genus AC-51. Next base: position 21,898 of record DATBJQ010000095.1, read on the forward strand.
CTCGTGCAGCTGGCGACGCGACGGCTTCGAGGTGGTCGCGCCGGTGCCGTCCTCCTGGCGGCCCCGCGGCGTGGCCGACCGGTTCGCCGAGGCGTTCGGCCGTCCGTTGATCGTCGTGCCCGCCGAGCTCTCCACCCGGCCGGTCACGATCGGCTGAGGGCGACGCGGATCGACCTCGTCACGCCCGGGCGAGCAGCGCCGCGAGCAAGGCGGTGCGCGGGACGACGCTCGTCACGTCGAGCCACTCCGCGGGCCCGTGATCGTCGCCGCCGATCGGCCCCAGCCCGTCGATCGTCGGCGTCCCCGCCGACGATGTGGTGTTCGCGTCCGAGGCCCCGCCCGTGGCGCAGTCACGAAGGGGGAACCCGAGCTGGTCCGCGATCCCAACCGCCAGATCCACGAGTCGTTGCGAACCGTCGGTCTTCTCCATCGGGCGGTGCCAGCCGTTCGCCCGGACCTCGCTGGTCACGTCCGGGACATGGGGCTCGGCGCAGATCCGCTCGACCTCGCGCTCGGCTTCCTCGAGCGTCCCGTGGTCGGGCGACCGGACGTCGATCTGCACCGTGCACCGGTCGGGCACCACGTTCGTCCGGGTCCCCCCGCGCACGACGCCGACGTTGACCGTCACGCCGGGCCAGCGGCCGTTGAGCGCCTGCAGGCCGATCACGGCGTGGGAGGCGGCCAGGACGGCGTGACGGCCACGCTCCGGCTCCACCCCGGCGTGGGCCGCCCGCCCGGCGAAGGTGACCTCGAAGTCGGAGATCCCCTTGCGGGCACTCACGATGTCGCCGTTCTCCCGCGCTCCCTCCAGCACGAAGGCCACGTCGTGCTGCGGCGCGAGCTCGCGGAGCACCGGCCCGCTGAACGGCGAGCCGATCTCCTCGTCCGGGTTGCAGACGTACGTGAGCCGCCCGAACCCGTCGAAGCCGGCGTCGTGGAGCGCGTGGATGGCGAAGAACCCCGTGAGCAGGCCGCCCTTCATATCCGAGACGCCCGGCCCGTAGGCTCGTCCGTCCTCGACCCGGAAGGGTCGCTCGGCGGCGACACCTTCGTCGAACACCGTGTCCATGTGACCGACCAACAGGATGTCCGTGCCGCCGCGGCCGTCGAGCGACCCGATCACGAGGTCGCCCAGCCGAGGCTCGTCGCCCACGGGCACGTGGGGCCGACGGTCGACCGTCCATCCGGAGGAGTCGAACCGCTCGGCGCACCGGTCGGCGATCGCGTTGACGCCGGCGACCGTGTACGAGCCGCAGTCGACGTTCACCATCGCCTCGAGCTCGGCCAGGTACTCCCCGTGACGGCTCTGGACCAGGTCAACGAGCGGGGCGACGTCCACGGCGGCGACGCTAGCACGCGCGGTTCCCCGTCGCGCCCGTCGCGCGACGGGCGTAGCATCCCGGTCGTGCGCCGCGGCGAGCTGAACCGCTGGTGGAGCGTGGGGGTCGCCATCGTGATGCCGCTGGTCCGCCTGCTCTTCCGTGTGCGTGTGCGCGGGCTGGAGCACGTTCCGCTCACGGGCCCGGCGATCCTCGCCTTCAACCACGTGAGCGTGCTGGACGGCCCGGTCCTGGCCGCGGAGACCGCCTACCGGATCCGCCGCGAGACCCGGTTCCTGGTGGCGGCCGAGATGTTCCACAAGCCGGTCTGGGGGTGGGTGCTGCGACGGTACGAACAGATCCCCGTTCGCCGCGGCGGGGCGGACCAGGGAGCGCTCGACGAGGTCGTCGAGACGGTGCGGCACGGTGCGATGGCCGCGCTCGCCCCCGAGGGCCGCGTCAACGGCGACGGTGACGACGGGCTCCAGCGGATCAAGAGCGGCGTCGCGCGGATCGCCCTGCCCACCGGCGCACCCGTGATCCCGGTCGGGATCTGGGGGACGCAGCGTCGGTGGCCGCGCGGCAGGATCCGCTGGTCGCGCCCCCTCCGGCCGCAGCTCGCGTTGTCCTTCGGTCCGCCGATGCTCCCCGTGGGAGACGTGGGGACGCAGGACGACATCGATGACTTCCGAGACCGGCTCCGCACGCAGCTCGAGACGCAGGTGTCGCTCGCGCAACGGATGGCCGGGACCGTGACGTGACCGCCCCGCGGGCGGACGCGGACGGCTCGCCCGACCGCGGCACCCGGTACCGCCGCAAGCTCCTGGTCCTCCTGTCCAGCGCCACCTTCTTCGAGGGCTACGACAACTTCGTGCTGGCGTTCGTCCTGGCACTGGTCCTGGGCGACCTCGGCGGCTCGGAGTCGGATGCCGGATGGATCCGGGCGGTGACGCTGCTCGGGGCGATCCCCGCGTTCCTGCTGTCGGCCCAGGCCGACCGGATCGGCCGCAAGCGCCTCCTGCTGATCACGATCCTCGGGTACACGATCGCCGCGGCGTTGACGGCCGGCGCTCCCAACCTGGCGTGGCTCACCGGCTCCCAGTTCCTCGCCCAGGTCTTCCTCGGCGCCGAGTGGGCGGTCGCGATCACGATCGTGGTGGAGGAGTTCCCGCGGAGGCACCGGGGCCGCGCGCTCGGCATCGTGACGTCGATGAACACGCTCGGCGGGATCTTCGTGGGCGTCCTGGCGTTCGCGGGGCTCGCCTCGACGCCCCTGGGCTGGCGAGCCTTCTACGTGGTGGCGCTCCTGCCCCTGATCCTGATCGCGATCGGCCGACGTGGCCTGCGCGAGACCGAGCGGTTCGAGGCCGTCCGCGACGACGCGCGCAGCGCGCGGTTGGACCACACCTCGCTGCTGGAGCCCTGGCGTCCGGAGTTCCGGACCGCGGTGCTCGCGGTCGGGCTGGTCACGTTCTTCCGGTTCTTCGGCGTCTCCGCCGGCGCCTTCTGGTGGGCCTACTACGCGCAGCAGGAGGTCGGCATGAGCGTCTCGACGTCCGGCCTGTACCTCGCGGCGGCCGGTCTGGTGGGCGCGGCCGGGTTCATCGTGGGTGGGCGCCTGATGGACCGGATCGGCCGCAAGCGCGCCTTCCTGCTCTACCTGGCGGGCGCCCTCGTGTTCGGGACCTGGACCTTCCAGGTCACCGACGAGCTCCTGATGCTGCCCGTCCTGTGCGCCGGGATCTTCTTCTCGCTGGGGTCGGTCGCGATGACGTCGGCCTTCTCGACGGAGCCGTTCCCCACCTACGTCCGGAGCCGGGCCTCGGCGTGGTGCCGCAACGCCTTCGAGATCCCGGGCGGTGTGCTCGGAGCGCTGGTCGTCGGGAGCCTCGGGGATCACGTGGACGGTCCGGTCGGCTCGATCGGCGACGCGATGTCGCTCGTGACGATCGCCACGCTCCCGGCCGCGATGCTCGTGGCGTGGCGATTCGTCCCCGAGACGAACGGCGAGGACATGGTGGCGATGGATGAGGGCGCCGTGGCGCAGGAGGCGCGGGCGTGAGGCGCTGCATCGTGCTCGCGGTCGCGGTCGCGGCGCTGGCCGCCTGCGATGCCGCGGACAGGCCCGAGGGCACCGTGGAGCGCTGGCTCGTGTCCTTGAACCAGGGAGCGGCGGGACGCCCCGACCGCTTCGCGGCCGAGGCGTTGTCCGACGAGCTGCTCCCCGGATGGGACGAGCGGGAGCCGGGCGACCTCGATCTGATCGAGGTCGGTCGTGCGGTCCCGACGCAGGACGGGGACCGCGTGCCGTTCCGGATCGTCACGACCGAGGGCGAAGTGATCCGCGGGTGGGCCACGACGCAGGACGGGACCGTCGTCGCGGTGGAACGTCCCGAGGACCCCTCCGAGATCCGGGTTCCGAGCGACGGCGGAGCGCGACCGCCGGGTGCCGGCGGCGGCGCGTGGCTCCTCGCGATCGCCCTCGGTGTGGTGGTCGCGGCGCTGGCGTTCGCCGTGGTCGGCGTGATCGATCGCCGCGCGACGCGGCGTTCCCCCGCCTAGGCTCCGCGACGCGGTGCGATCGGCGTCGCCCGCGGCCGCTCCCGCTTGCGCCGGTACATCTCCTCGTCGGCGTGGCGGAAGAGCCCACGGGGGTCCCGGGCGTCGAACGGGTACACGGCCCAGCCCACGCTCGCCGACACGACGAGCTCCCCCACGCGCAGGACGAGCGGCTGCTCCAGGGCACGCGTCAGCCGCATCACGACCGAGGCGATCGTGTCGTGGGCGACGTCGCCGTCGGCGCCCGGGGGGAGGTCCGCAAGCAGGATCAGGAACTCGTCCCCGCCGGTGCGGGCAACCAGATCGGTGTCGCGGATGCTCGAACGCAGCCGGGCGGCGATCTGCTTCAGGACCTCGTCGCCGACCGGATGCCCGTGCGTGTCGTTGATCGACTTGAACTCGTCGAGGTCCAGGAAGAGCATCGCGACCGCCAGCCCATCACGCCGCGCCCGCGCGAGGGCCAGGCCGAGGTGCTCCTCGTACATCGCGCGGTTCGGCAGGCCGGTCAGCTGGTCGTGGTGGGCCAGGTGCTGCATCCGCAGCTCGGCCTCCTTGGTCGGCGTGATGTCGTACATCACGCCCTGGATGTACAGGGCGTTCCCGTCCGCGTCCCGGATCGTCGAGGAGCGGTCGTAGACCCAGACCACCTGACCGTCCGCGCGGAGGTACCGGTACTCCCCGCCCTCGGGCGCGCCCGTCCGCAGGTACGACTCGTAGTCGACCCGGGCCCGTTCGCGATCCTCGGGGTGGATCAGCTCGTCCCAGATCTCCTCGTTGTCCAGGAACAGCTGCGGTGAGACGCCGAGCAGCGTTTCGACGAAGGGGCTCATGTAGTAGGTCGGCCCGTCGAGCTTCGGCGAGTACGTGTAGATCACCACCGGGAGCTGCTCGAGCAGCGCGTCGTACCGCGCCTCCGCCTCGTGCGCGCGATCCTCCGCCAGGCGGAGACGCTCGCGCATCGCCTCGGGAGCCGGTGCTCCCGGCTCGCTGTGGAACGCACGATCGATCGTCACGGGCGAGCTCCTCCGAGCAGCCTCGCTTCCCTCGGAGGTATCGGGTCGGCGGACCCCGGTCCTGAAACCGAACGGGGCCGGCCCGTTCGGGCCGGCCCCGGTTCGGGGGGTCGCGACGGACCCGGCGGCTCAGCCGCCGAGCGCGACGGTGTTGATCAGGTTCGAGTCGCGCAGCTTCCGCAGCGCCTCGCGCTCGATCAGCCGCACGCGCTCGCCCGACAGACCGAGCACCTTGCCGGTCTCGCGCAGCGACAGGGGCTGACCGTTCTCGAGGCCGTAGCGGAGGGCCACCACGTGCCGCTCGCGCTCGTCGAGCACCTTGTCGACGGCGTCGCCGATCTCCTCGCGGAGCAGCTGGTCCTCGACCTCGTTGAACGCGGCGTCGGAGTCGACCTCCTCGATCAGGTCGCCGAGCTCCGTGTCCTCGCCCACCGGCGACTGGAGCGACAGCGGCTCGCGGCGACCCATCTCGGTGAGATCGTCGATCTCCTCCACCGTGGTGTCGAGCGCCTTGGCGAGCTCCTCGCGGGACGGCTCGCGGCCCATCGACTGCGCGAACTGGAAGCGGGTCCGGTTCAGCTTGCGCAGCCGGTCGTGGATGTGCACCGGCAGGCGGATCGAGCGCGAGCGATCGGCGATCGCTCGCGTGATCCCCTGGCGGATCCACCACGTGGCGTACGTGGAGAACTTGAACCCGCGGCGCCAGTCGAACAGCTCGACGGCCCGCATCAGGCCGATGTTGCCCTCCTGGATCAGGTCCAGGAGCGGGAGGCCCTGGCCCTGGTACTTGCGCGCGACGGACACCACCAGCCGGAGGTTGGCCATGATGAACCGCTGGCGGGCGGCCTCGGCCTTCTTCACGTCGGCACGAGCCTTCGCGATGCTCTTCTCGGAGCGCAGACGACCGGCGCGCAGCCGATCCTCAGCCTCCTTGCCGCCCTCGATCGTCATGGCGAGCTCCACCTCTTCCTCCTTGGTGAGCAGCGGCTCGCGCGCCGCAGCCTCCAGGTAGAGGCGGAGATCGTCTGCGTCGTCGGTCCCCAGGGGACGCGCCGGGTCGGGCACTTCGTATCACGCTCCTCCTCGAGGGCGTCGGGGCCTGGGCGCGGCTCCGCCGTTCCTCGGGAACTCGGGGTCGTTCCTCCTCACCACGCGCGGCCGGTGCCGGGGCGCACCTGCGAAAGCGCCTTGGCCGCGACGTACCCATTATCGGGGGGGGTCCGCGCGTTTGTAAAGCTCAGAGGGTGTGAAGGTCTTGTGAAGGCGTTCACGAGCACCCCCGACCGCGCCGGCTCCACCGACCCCTGCAACGCTCCCCGAGGGCGGGACATTCCGCCCGGGGGGAGGCCGGCGAGGTCGGTCCGGGTCGCGCCGGCGTCGGCCTCGGACGACCCCCCGCGAGGCGTACGCTGGCCGCGTGGGCATCGAGCTGCCGCCCCTGTCGACGGTCGACCTGGACGGACCGGTCGCGTACCGCGCGTGGGAGGGACCCTCGGACACCACGTTCGTCATGGTCCACGGTCTCGGCGGGATGCACCTCAACTGGGTGCAGGTCGCGCCCGGGCTGGCCGGGTTCGGACGCGTGGTCGCGCTCGACCTCCCCGGCTTCGGTGCATCGCCGCTGGCGGCTCGCGGCACGCATCTGATGGACCAGCGCCGGATCGTCTCGAGGTTCATCGACGACCTCGCCACGGGCGACGTGTATCTCGTCGGGAACTCGATGGGCGGCGCGATCGCCGTGATCCACGCAGCGATCGAACCCGGGCGCGTCGACGGACTGGTCCTCACGAGCGCGGCGCTCCCCCGCGTCGGCCACGCATGGCAGCACCCGTCGCTCG
>DATBJQ010000096.1:0-16214 GCA_036556385.1 Actinomycetota bacterium
GGAGGGATTCGCCGACGCCGAGGGTGGGCACGCCACGGCCGAGAGTCCCCTCGCCGGGTACGGCGTCGAGGGCGTGGACGACGATTCGCTCTCCACCGGCCTGGCCGGGATCATCGGGGTCGCGATCACGTTCGGCGTGGCGATGATCCTGTTCGGGCTGATCCGTTCCCGCCGACCCACTGCGGAGGGGGCGTCGCCCGCGACATGAGCGGCGCACATGCGCACGCCCTCTATTTCCACGGACACAGTCGGATCCACGCGCTCGCCCCTGAGTGCAAGCTGGTCGCGCAGCTGGCGTTCGTCCTGATCGTCGTCTCGACCCCGAGGGAGGCGATCTGGGCCTTCGCGGTCTACGCGGCGATCCTGCTCGTCGTGATCGGCCTCGCCGAGCTTCCCCTCGTGTTCGTGCTCAAGCGGCTGGCGATCGAGCTGCCCTTCGTCGCCTTCGCCCTGCTGCTGCCCTTCATCGCCAGAGGAGAGCGGATCGAGGTCCTCGGCCTGTCGCTCTCGGTGGAGGGTCTCTGGGGTGCGTGGAACATCCTGGTGAAGGGGACGCTCGGCGTGGCGGCGAGCATCGTGGTGGCGTCCACCACGTCGATGGCCGAGCTGCTGAAGGGCTTCGACCGACTGCACATGCCGAAGGCGTTGACCTCGATCGCCACGTTCATGGTGCGATACCTCGACGTGATCAGCGACGAGATGCAGCGCATGCGGGTGGCGCGACAGTCGCGCGGCTACGACCCGCGGTGGATCTGGGAGGTCAAGGCGGTGGCGCATTCGGCCGGCGCCCTGTTCATCCGCTCGTACGAACGTGGGGAGCGCGTCTACCTGGCGATGCTCTCGCGCGGCTACACGGGGGAGATGCCGTCGTTCGGGATGGTGTCGGCGACGCCGGCGATGTGGCTGGCCGCGCTGGTCGTGCCCGTGCTGGCGCTCGCGGTGTGCGTGGCCGCCTGGGTGGTGCGGGGGTGATGCATCCCGCGCTCGAGGTCCGCGAGCTGGCGTTCGCCTACCCCGACGGGACGCAGGCCCTGTTCGGGATCGAGCTCACGATCGAGCGGGGCGAGCGCGTGGCCCTACTGGGACCCAACGGCGCCGGGAAGACCACGCTGGTCCTGCATCTGAACGCGATCCACCCGGCCCAGCACGGCGAGGTGCGCGTCGGGGGGCTACCGGCCACGAAGCCCAACCTGCGAGAGATCCGGCGCCGCGTCGGGATCGTGTTCCAGGATCCGGACGATCAGCTGTTCATGCCGACCGTGAGCGAGGACGTCGCCTTCGGTCCCGCGAACCTCGGGATCGAGGGAGATGAGCTCGATGCCCGGGTGCTGCGCGCGCTCGAGGCGGTGGGGATGGAGGCGCACGCCGACCGGCCGCCGCACCACCTCTCCTTCGGGCAGCGACGGCGCGTCTCGGTCGCGACCGTGCTCGCGATGGAGCCGGAGATCCTGGTCCTCGACGAGCCGTCGTCCAACCTGGATCCGGCCGGCCGGCGGGAGCTCGCCGACATCCTGCGGTCGCTCGACATCACGATGCTGATGGTGACCCACGACCTCCCCTACGCGTTGGAGCTCTGCCCCCGTTCCCTCGTGATCAACGGTGGGCAGATCGTGGCCGACGGGAAGACGGCGGACATCCTGGGCGACGAGGCGCTGATGGCCGCGAACCGACTCGAGCTCCCCTACGGCTTCTTCCCCGGAGCCGTCCCCGATACGTCGCGCGGGTGACGCTAGGCAGCGGCCGCGCAGTCGGCGCAGAGCCCGGTGATCGCGAAGTGCGTGAGGTCAGCGACGAACCCGTGGTGTCGGTGGATCAGGGCCCCCAGGCGCTCGGCCTCCGCGATCGACAGGGCGTCGTCGCGACCGCAGCGGTGACACGTGAGGTGGACGTGCTGCGCCTCGTCGCTGCGGTGGTACTCGGCGCCGGTCTCCAGGTGCGAGTGCTGCAGGACGCCGACCTCCTCCAGCAGGGTGAGGGTGCGGTACACCGTGGACGCGTTGACCCCGGGCATCTCGCTCTGGACCTTGCGTGCGATCGAGGCCGGCGAGATGTGGCCTGCCGTCCGCATCACCTCCGACACGATCGCACGCCGCTGCGGGGTCATCCGCAGGCCTCGAGCGCGCAGCTCGTCCAGCACGTCGGCGTACTCGATCGTCACGGTCTCCACGGCGGAGCAGTCTAGCAGTTCGTTGCAGGTGCAACGCGGTGGGTTGCAGGTGCGTCGCAGCCGCAGGGGGACCACGCGCTAGCCTGGGCGCATGACCGTGATGGTGACCGGCGCCTCCGGCGTCGTCGGCCGGGCCGTCGTCAAGGCTCTGCTGGCCCGCGACGAGGTCCGAGCCGTGGTTCGTCGACCGGAGGCGGCGGAGCCCCTCCGTGCGCTGGGGGCGAAGGTTGCGGTCCGCCCGATCGACGCCGAGGACGCCCTCGCGGAAGTCATCCCGCGCTGCCACACGCTGGTGCACCTGGTCGGAGGACCGAACCAACCCGACGCGGACGAGCTCTATCGGGCGAACCACGGCTCGGTGCTGGTCGCGCTCGACGCGGCCCGCAACGCCGGCGTGGAGCGCTTCGTGCTGCTCTCCGTGCCCGGGGCGGCGGCCGAGGCGACCCACCCGTACCTGCGGGCGAAGGGGATGGCGGAGGACGCGGTGCGCAGCGCCCCGCTCCAGCACGCGATCGTCCGCAGCAGCCATGTCTACGGGCTGGGCGGCCTGTGGTTCACGGCGGCGGTGGAGGGGGCGCTCGCGGAGCCACCGTTCGTCGTCGGCGACGGGACCCAGGAGCTCGCGCCGGTGTTCGCCGACGATCTGGGGGCCGTCGTCGCGGCGGTCGACGACGCGAGCGAGGACGTCCGGGGGGTGTGGGCCCTGGAGGGTCCCGACGTGCTGACCGCGGACGGGTTCTGTCACGCCCTGCGTGGCGACGACGCCGTCCCCGTGCACGCGGACGGCCAGGCCGCCGCGGAGCGGTTGACGGAGCTCCTGGAGGTGCGGCTCGACGCCGTGGCCGCCTCGTTCCTGGCGCTGCCCAGCCGCGCCGACGCCCCGGATGCCGCGGCGGCGTTCGGCGTGGCCATGACCTCGCTCCACGAGGGCCTGCGCACGACCCTGGAGGCCGCCGCGCGCATCGACACGGGGTAGGCTGCCGCGCGATGGGCTCGTTCGTCCGGCTCGAGGTCGACGACGGCGTCGGCGTGATCCGGCTGGACCGACCACCGGCCAACGCGATCGATCTCGCGGTCGGGCTGGAGCTCCAGGCCGCGATCCGGGAGGCGGGCGAGCGTCGGGACGTCGGCGCCCTGGTGGTGTGGGGTGGGCCGAGGATCTTCGCGGCGGGTGCCGACATCAAGGCGATGGCCGAGTGGGGACCCGAGGAGGTCCGCCCGTCGGTGGACGCGCTCGGCGACGCCTGCGACCTCTTGGAGGATCTCCCGAAGGTCTCGATCGCGGCGGTGAACGGCTTCGCCCTCGGCGGCGGGCTCGAGCTCGCCCTGGCGTGCGACCTGCGGTACCTGGCGGAGGACGCGACGGTCGGCGTGCCGGAGATCCGGCTCGGCGTGATCCCGGGCGCCGGTGGGACGCAGCGCCTCGTCCCCCTGGTCGGGGTCGGACGGACCCGTGACCTCGTCTACAGCGGTCGCCAGGTCGGCGCACAGGAGGCCGTGACCCTCGGGCTCGCGGAACGGATGGGTCCCGCCGCCGACGTCCTCGCGACCGCGATGGACGATGCGCGTCGTTGGGCGCACGGGCCGCGGGAGGCGTTGGCCGCGGCGAAGCGATCGATCCGCCTCGCCGTGCAGAGCCCGGGGCCCGACGCGATCCGGGGGGAGCGCATGCAGTTCCTCCGGCTCTTCGGCACCCCCGACCAGCGCGAGGGGATGCGGGCCTTCCTGGAGAAGCGCGAGCCGTCCTTCGGCGACGGGCCGTGACCCGACGCGCCCGGCGCCCCCGCCGCAGGGGGCTCGTCGGCGACCGCCACCTCGACGACGTCTGAGCGCCCCCGGCGTGTCACCGGGGCGGCCTACGGTGGCCCGGACCGCCCTCGACCGGGGAATGAACCGGGCCGGGGGTTCGTTCGAACACGGTGCAAGGGCACGGTCCGGCGCCCGTGACCGGACCGGTCCCGGGAAAGGATGTGACGGGATGGAAGACGAGCGGTTCCGAGGGGCATCCGTCCGATCGCTTCCCAGGCCCAACAGGACCTATTCCGAGGGGCGCGTGTGCGCCCAGCCCGGGTGCGACACGAAGCTCTCGCGCTACAACAAGTGGCAGTTCTGCTGGCAACACGAGCCGGTCCACGCGTACATCCCGCGCGGCAAGCGGAAGAGCCGCAAGGCCGCCTGAGCCCGTTCACCAGCACCAACACGGAGCCCTCCCTGCCGGGAGGGCTCCGCTCGCACCGGGGTCAAGGCCGTCGGGAGGCCTGCCGATGCCTGGGGAGACCGCTCCCCCCGAACGGCGGACACGATGCCTGACGACCTCAGTCCCCCCATGCAGACGGGTACCTGTCCCTTCTGCGAGCGAGCGGTGCTCGTCTACGAGGAGCCGCCCCGCTGTCCGCTGTGCGCCTGCCCGCTCGACGACGAGACGATGATGCCGTTCGTGTTCCCGAGCGACCAAGCGGACCGCGAGCCCGGCTGAGCTCACACCAGCGAGGCGGCGCGCCACCCGCGCACGGAGCTCAGCACGGCCACCGCACCGGCGCGTTCCAACTCTGCCACCCCGATCCGGCGTTCCACCAGCGTCCCGTCCGCGAGCAGGGCGGCGCGCTCGCAGCCCGGGAGGAGCCCGGAGGTCAACGGGGGGGTGCACCACGTGCCCTCGAGCCGCACCGCCAGGTTGGCCACGGTCGTCTCGGTCGCCTCACCGAGGACGTTCACCAGCACCACATCGTCCGCCTCCGGATGGCGGTCGGCGGCCTCCTCGTACCGGGTCCGCAGCGTGGTCTTGTGGAAGAGGAACGGGTCGGTCGGGTCCACGGACCCGCCCCGATCGATCGCGAGCCGGACCGGCTCGGGAGCGGCCTCGAGGGGGGCGGAGCCCGCCTCGAGACGGCCGCCCCGATCCAGCAGCAGCCGGACGCGGGCCGCGTGACCCGGGAACCGCGCCGCCTCGCGCTCGAGCGTCGCGACCGCGACCCGCCGATCGAACGCGAAACCGAAGAACCCCGCCGAGCTCGCCAGCCGGGCGAGGTGCTCGTCCAGCCGCCGGTAGCCCTCGCCGGGGTCGTGCCGCAGGGTCTCGAGCAGGAGGAACGCGGGTCGACGTTCCGCGGCCGCGCGCGCTGCCGCCAGCGTCTCCTCGTACGCCGACCCGGCGAGCGGAGCCCACAGCACCGAACGCCCCGCGCCGTAGACGGCGAGACCGGACCCCGCGTCGTGCACGGCGGTGCCCGTCGCGACGTGGAAGCGTGCCCGGGGACCGCCCGAACCCGTGGGCGCCAGGTACCCGATCGTGCCCCCGAACACCCCGCGCGGCGTGTCCTCGAGCTCGGCGAGGATCCCCATCGCCGAGATCTTGGGCGCTCCGGTGACCGAGGCAGCGGGGAAGAGCGCGCTCAGCACGTCGAGCAGTCCCGTGCCGGGGGCCAGGGTCGCGTCGACCGTCGACGTGAGCCGCCAGGTGGTCTCCAGGCGTTCCGGGCGGAACGCCTCGGGTGAGCCGACCGAACCCGGGCGTGCGACGCGGCCGAGGTCGTTGCGGACCACGTCGACGCTCGCGGCATGCTCGGCACGGGCCTGTTCGGAGGAGCCGAGCCTTTCCCGGACGTCCTCGTCCTCGGCGGGCCAACGCCCTCGGACCATCGCGCCCGTGCTCGGCCGGGCCGTGATCCGGTCCCCGTCGATCCGGAACAGCAGCTCGGGGGACGCGGACAGCACGCGGAACGGCCCGAGATCCAGGAACGCACCGTAGCGGGTCCGTTGCGCGAGGCAGAGGTCCCGGTACAGACCGTGCGGATCGCCGTCGAGACGCGCGCGGAGCGACAGGGCCTGGTGGACCCACGAGACGCTTCCCTCGGCGATCCTCGCGCGGAGCGCGGCGTTCGCTCGGTCGAAGGCGTCCCGGTCGGTCGCGGGGATCCAGGGATCGAGGACGGCGGTCGGTGCGTCGTGGGGAGGGTCCGGCAGGGTCGCGTCCGTCCGACCCTCGAACAACGCGAACCACGCGAGTGGCAGCCCCCGGAACGGGTCGGCCTCCGTGCCCGTGCGGACGCGGATCGACGGATCCAGGCCGGGTGAGGCCTCGTATGCGAGGAACCCCGCCACCCACAGCCCCCGGGCCGACGCGGCCTCCGCCGCGTCCAGCACGCTGGGCACCTCGTCGGAGCGGGTCGCCTCCAGGACCCCGACCGGTTCCACGAGCCGGAAGCTCGGATCCGCGCCGGTGAGGTCGTCGAAGCGCGCCTCGATCACGCGCTCAGGGTATCGACGGTCCGCCGACGGTAGCCTGGAAGGCCATGGCGTCCAAGGGTTCGGTGCTCGTGGCGATGTCCGGAGGAGTGGACTCGTCCGTCGCGGCGTGCCTGTTACAGGAGCAGGGGTTCGAGGTGGTCGGCTCGCACATGTCGCTCGTCCATCTCGAGGGTGTGGAGCACGGCTGCTGTGGACCGTCGGCACGAGCCGACGCTGCCTCCGTCGCCCGGATCGCCGGGTTCCCCTTCGAGATCTGCGATCTGACCGAGGCCTTCGACCGCTCGGTGATCGCGGGGTTCGTCGACGAGCACGCTGCCGGGCGCACCCCGAACCCGTGCTCCACGTGCAACGGGGAGATCAAGTTCGGAGCGTTCCTGCGCCGGGCCGACGACCTGGGGATCGAGCGGATCGCCACCGGCCACTACGTGCGGAACGTCCGGGACGACGACGGTGTGTGGCACCTGCACCGGGGGACGGACGCCGCGAAGGACCAGTCGTACATGCTGCACGCGCTCGGTCAGGAGCAGCTCGCCCGGTCCCTGTTCCCGGTCGGCGACCTGCCGAAGTCGCAGACGCGGACGTTGGCCGAGCGCTTCGGCCTGCCGGTCGCATCGAAGCCCGACTCCCAGGAGCTCTGCTTCGCGCCCGCCGGTGACGCGGGAGCGTTCGTCCGCTCGCTCGCGCCCACGCTCGTCCGCGAGGGCGGCGAGGTGGTCGACCACGAGGGTCAGGTCGTCGGTGTGCACGACGGCACCTTCGCGTTCACGATCGGGCAGCGACGCGGCCTGGGCGTGGCCCTGGGGGCCCCGGCGTACGTGCTGGACGTGGACCCGTCGACCAACCGGGTCGTGGTCGGCCCCGGGGAGCTGCTGGCCCGTCGTGGGCTGATCGCCGACCGCGTGTCCTGGGTGGCCGGCGCGCCGCCGGCGGAGGGACCGTTCGAGGCCGACGTCAGGATCCGGTACCGGGGCGACGATGTCCCCGCGGTCGTCACGGCCGGGCTCGGGGGCAGGATGCAGGTGGAGTTCCGCTCGCCGCAGCGCGCCGTCGCGCCGGGGCAGAACGCGGTCGTCTACCGGGGCACGGAACTGCTCGGCGGCGGAAGGATCGTGACCGCGCTGCGCTGAGGGTGGGCGCGCCGGGCGCCCGGAGCGGGGGAGGCGAGGTGGAGCAGCATCCGAACGCGGCCACGGTGCGCTCGGCGCTGGATGCGTTGTCGCGCGGCGACGACGAGGGCTTCTCGGCGGCGCTCGCCGACGACGTGGTCTGGCACGCCCCGGGGACGAACCGCTTCAGCGGGCGGTTCGACGGCCGGGACGCCGTCCTGGGGCGTCTGCGCCGGATGCGCGAGGCCGGCGTGGAGCAGTCGATCGACGTCCACGACGTGGTCGGGAACGCCGAGCACGTGATCGCGCTGATCCACCTGCACGCGCGCAACGCCGCGGGCGATCGCTACGACCAACAGCAGGTCCAGGTGTCCCACATGCGCGACGGCCTGATCGCCGAGTTCTGGGCGATGAACCAGGATCAGGCCGTGCTGGACCTGATCGTCGGCGGCTGAGGGCCGGCCTCCGAGGCCGTCGCCCCCGCCCTCTATCATCGGTCCGTGAGGCTGCTCCGACGCCGCCCCAAGAGCTTCGAGATCCAGGTGCAGGATCTGGCGTTGCACATCACCGCACCCGAGGACTACGCCGAGGAGTCGCGGGCGGCGGCCCTGTCGTTCTGGGAGCAGCTCCAGTCCTACGCGCTGCGCGACCCGGCGTTCCGGACCTCCAAGCGGCCGCTGGAGCGGATCGGGGCCGACGCGCCCGCGATCGTCCAGGAGGTCGTCGCGGCCTCCGCGGCCGCGGGGGTCGGGCCCATGTTCACCTTCCGCGGCGCCGTCGTCGATCAGGTGGGCAGGTTCCTGGCCGACCAGCTCTCCGAGGTCACCGTCGCCTGTGAGGGCGACTTCCACATCAAGGCGAAGAAGCGCCGGAAGCTCGCGGTCCAGCGGCGCGGGGCCGAGCCGATCATGGTCGCGATCGACCCCAGCGCGACGGGCGTCGGTGTCTCGACGGCAGTGGGTCGCAGCCGCGCTGCCGCCCCCGACGGTCTGGCCGTGATCGCCAGCACCTGCATGCTCGCCGATGCCGCCGCCGCCGGGGTGCAGGCGTGCCTCCCCAAGCCCGACGGGTTCGGGATGGCCCTGCACTACCTCCAGCGCATCCCGGGGGTGCTGGGCGGCATCGTCGTCGTCGGGGACCGGATCGGCGTCTCCGGCCGGGTGGAGATCGCCGGATGAGCGCGGCGGCCGACGAGCGCGCCCTCGCGGATGCGAAGCTCCGCGTGGAGGAGCTCCGGACCGAGGTGAACCACCACTCCTACCGCTACCACGTCCTCGACGACCCCGAGGTGAGCGACGCGGAATACGACGAGCTGATCCGAGAGCTCCGCGGCCTCGAGGACCGGTTCCCCGAGCTGGTGACGCCTGACTCGCCCACGCAGCGCGTGGGGGGCCCGCCGATCTCGGACCTGTTCGCACCCGTGACCCATCGGGCGCCGATGCTTTCGCTCGACAACGCGTTCTCGTTCGACGAGCTCGATGCGTGGGGGCAGCGCGTGGAGCGCTCGCTGGGTGCGATGCCCGCGATGGCGTGCGAGCTCAAGATCGACGGCGTCGCCTGCGCGCTCACCTACGAGCGCGGCGCGTTGGTGCGGGCGGCGACACGGGGCGACGGCAGGATCGGCGAGGACATCACGGCCAACGTGCGCACGGTCCGCGGTGTCCCTCGGCGCCTGACGATCGACGACCCGCCCGAGGTGATCGAGGTCCGCGGCGAGATGTACCTGCCGGTCCGGGCCTTCGAGGAGCTGAACCAGCAGCTCCTGGAGGCCGGGGGGCGTGTCTTCGCGAACCCCCGGAACTCGGCCGCGGGCTCGCTGCGGCAGAAGGATCCGAAGGTCACCGCGTCCCGGCCGTTGCGCATGTGGGTCCACTCCTTCGGCGCGGCGGAGGGTGTGTCGTTCGACTCGCACCTGGGGTTCCTCGACTGGGCGGCGAAGGCGGGCCTCCCGTGCGCCCCCACCACGGAACGGCGCGAGTCGCTCGAGGGCGTCAAGGACTTCCTGCGGCACTGGGAGGAGCACCGGCATTCGGTGGACTGGGAGATCGACGGCACCGTGATCAAGGTCGATCGCGTGGACCTGCAGCAGGAGATGGGGACCACGTCGCACGCGCCCCGATGGGCGATCGCCTTCAAGTTCCCTCCCGAGGAGCGCACGGCGCTGCTCGAGCGGATCGACACGCATACGGGGCGCACGGGCAAGGTGACGCCGTTCGCGGTCCTGGAGCCCGTGTTCGTCGGCGGCGTCACGATCACCACGGCCACGCTCCACAACGAGGACGAGGTCCGCCGCAAGGACGTGCGCGTGCAGGACACGGTGATCGTGCGGCGGGCGGGCGACGTGATCCCCGAGATCGTCGGACCGGTCCTGTCCAAGCGCCGGAAGGGCGCGCGGCGGTGGAAGATGCCCGCCACGTGCAACGCGTGCGGCACGCAGCTCGTCCGCCTGCCCGGCGAGGCGGACTGGCGGTGCCCCAACCGCCGGGGGTGCCCCTCGCAGGGGATCGAGTGGCTGTTCCATTTCGCCGGGCGCGGCGCGATGGACATCGAGCACCTCGGCTACATGACCGTGATGCGGTTGCTCGAGAAGGGCCTGATCGAGGATCCGGCCGACATCTACGCCCTCGACGCCGACAAGCTCTCGCAGCTCCCAGGGTTCAAGGACAAGGCGATCACGAACGTGCTCACCCAGATCGAGGCGTCGAAGGATCGCCCGATCTGGCGGCTCCTCGTGGGGCTGAATATCCGCCACGTGGGCGGGCACGTCGCGCAGGTCCTGGCCCGGGCGTTCGGCTCGATCGACGCGATCGCCGCCGCATCCGAGGACGAGATCGACGCCGTCCCCGAGATCGGCCCCGAGATCGCCGCGAGCGTGCGCGCGTGGTTCGACGAGGACGAGAACCGACGGTTGATCGAGAAGCTCCGAGCCGCCGCGGTGCGCCTCGCCGACGAGGTCGCGGTCGAGGCGGAGGGCCCGAAGCCCTTCGACGGGATCACGATCGTGCTGACGGGTGGGCTCGAGGCGATCTCACGTGACGAGGCCACGGCGCTCGCGACCGCTGCGGGCGCGCGGGTGGTGTCGAGCGTCTCCACGAAGACCGACGTCGTCGTCGCGGGGGAGAACCCCGGCACCAAGCTCGCGAAGGCTGAGCAACTCGGGGTCGAGGTGATCGACGAAGCGGAGTTCCTCCGCCGGGCCGGACGTTCCTGACGGCGGCCTCGCGGCCGAGGGGATCGGTCGCTAAGGTGCACACGATGGCAACGGCCGCCCTCCCCGTGGATCCGCGCTCCCTCCGGCGGCGGTCCGGGGCGCTCACGATCCTGATCGCGGTGAAGTCCGTCCTCGCCACCGTCGTCGCGTTCGTGATGATCGAGGAGCTCGGCCTCCTCCTCGAGTACCGGTCGGAAGGACTGCCCGCCGCGCTCGCCCAGGCCACGATCGAGCGCCAGAACCTGCTCCTGCTGAACCTGAACAACCTGGTCATGCTGTGCGCGATCGTCACATGGCTCCTGTGGCAGTACGGGCTGCGGCGTGCTCTGCTCGCGCCCGCGGCCCGGCCGTTCCGGTATGGGGCCGGCGCGGGGCTGGTCTGGTGGTTCGTCCCCTTCGCGAACGTCGTCGTCCCGTTCTCCGTGCTCTCCGAGCTCTGGGACGCTGAAGCCTTCCCGAACCGCAGGCCGCTCGAGGTGTGGTGGCTGCTCTGGAACGGACAGGTCGTGCTCCTGTACGTCATGTTCGTCGCGATGGTCCTCGGCATCCTCGACGCGGTGGGGATGCGGATCGTGTCGTTCATCGCCGAGATCCTGTTCCTCCTCGCGGTCGTCCCGGCCGTCCGGGTGATACGGCAGATGACCGCCCCTGCGGTTTCGGCGCTCGAGGCGTTCGCGTCGCTCCCACCGGCGCCGCTCGCAGCGGCTGCCGACCTGGCACCCGGGCGCGACGTCGAGCTGGCGATCTGACGGGAGGGCCGGCGTGGCCGACGTGATCGACGGCACGGCGATCGCGGAAGAGTTGCGCGCGCATGTCGACGAGGAATTACAGGTCCTCCGTCTGTCCGGCGTCCGTCCGGGTCTCGCCACCGTCCTCGCGGGGGAGGAGGCCGGTGCGCTCGCCTACGAGCGCCACGTCCGGCGGCTCGCCGAAGGCCTCGACTACCACTACGTCCACGAACGGCTGCCCGCCGACGTGGAGGTCGCGGACGTGCTGGCCACGATCGGGAAGCTGAACGCGGATCCGCGGATCACCGGGGTCCTGGTCCTTCGCCCGCTGCCACCGCATCTGCCCGAGGCGGAGATCAACGCGATCGTGGATCCCCACAAGGACATCGAAGGGCAGCACCCCGAGAACGCGGGGCTGTTGGCCTTGGGGCGGCCGCGCTTCGTCCCATCCACGCCGGCGTCGTGCTTCTACCTGCTCGACCGCTACGTCAGCTCGACCGGGGAGGACCCTCGCGGGTACTACGCCGGCAAGACCCTGGTCGTGGTCGGGCGCTCGGCGAGCGTGGGGAAGCCCGCCCAGTGGCTCGGTCTGGAACGCGATGCCACCGTGATCGCCTGCCACAGCCGCACCGCGGCGGCCGGCAGGCTCGCGGAGTTCACCTGCGTGGCGGACATCCTGCTCGTGGCGGCCGGTGTGCCGGGGTTGGTGGACGGCGACATGGTGCGCGAGGGCGTGATCGCCGTCGATGTGGGGTTCCACGTGATCGCGGATCCCGGCGGCGGTACGCGGATGGTCGGCGACCTGGACTTCGAGAGCGTCGCCGCCAAGGCGCGCGCGATCACTCCCGTGCCCGGAGGGGTCGGCCCGATCACGGACGTCTGGCTCGTCGGGAACTCCCTCGTCGCCGCCGCCCTCGCCGCCCGCATCGAGCCTCGGTTCGGCTCCGACCTGACCTGATCGCGACGCGCCGGCCGGTGGGGAGCCGCCGCTAGACTGCCCCGATGCCGGTGGAGATCGACATCGACCACGTGGCTCGGCTCGCCAGGCTGGACCTCACTGACGACGAGAAGGTGACGCTGCGGGCGCAGCTCGGCGCGATCCTCGAGCACGCGGCCAAGGTCGGCGAGGTCGCGGCCGACGACGTGCCTCCCTCCGCCTCCGCGATCCCCCGGGCCAACGTGTTCCGTGACGACGTGCCGGAGCCCTCGCTGCCCGTGGACGAGGCGCTCCGCAACGCGCCCGACCGTGAGGGCGATCGGTTCCGCGTTCCCCGGATCGTGGAGACCGGCTCGTGACCGAGCTCTGCGACCTGACCGGCGCGGAGCTCTCGGTGAGGCTCTCCGCCGGGGAGACGTCCGCCGTCGAGATCGTCGGGTCGTGCCTGCGGCGGATCGAGGAGGTCGACGCGCGGACGCACGCGTTCCTGACCCCCACGGCACAGCTCGCGCGGGAGCGGGCGGAGGAGCTCGACGCCTATCTGGCCACCGGGGCGCCGCAGAGCCCCGCCGCCGGGATCCCCGTGGCGCTCAAGGACGTGCTGGCCACGAACGGGATCCGCACCACCTGCGGGTCCCGGATCCTCGAGTCCTACGTGCCGCCGTACGACGCGACGGCGTGGGCACGGCTCGGTGGCGAGGGAGCCGTGCTGCTGGGCAAGACGAACTGCGACGAGTTCGCGATGGGCTCGTCCAACGAGAACTCGGCGTTCGGGCCGGTGTCGAACCCGTGGGACCTGGAGCGCGTGCCGGGCGGCTCCTCGGGTGGCAGCGCCGCCGCGGTCGCCGCGGGCGAGGCTGTCTGGGCGCTCGGGACCGACACGGGGGGCTCGGTGCGCCAGCCGGCAGCCCTCTGCGGGGTCGTGGGGCTCAAGCCCACCTACGGGCGGATCAGTCGCTACGGGCTGATCGCGTTCGCCTCGTCCTTGGACACGGTCGGGACGTTCACGCGGAGCGTCCGCGATGCGGCCTCGCTGTTGAACGTGCTCGCCGGCGTGGATCCGCGCGATGCGACCTCGATCGACGCGCCCGTCCCCGATCACACGGCCGCTCTGGATGCCGGCGTGGAGGGCCTCCGGGTCGGGGTGATCGCCGAGGCGTTCGGCGAGGGGGTCGAGCCCAGCGTCCGCGGCTCCGTGCGATCGGCGATCGACCGGCTCGACGCCCTGGGCGCCGAGGTAGGCGAGGTCTCGCTCGCGCACGCGGAGTACGCGTTGTCGGCCTACTACCTGATCGCGCCGTCCGAGGCGTCGTCGAACCTGGCGCGCTACGACGGCGTGCGGTACGGGTTCCGCGCCGAGGGTGGGTTCGCCGACTCGGTCGAGATGATGTTCGCGACCCGGGGGCAGGGCTTCGGCCCCGAGGTGAAGCGCCGCGTGATGCTCGGGA
Source organism: Actinomycetota bacterium (assembly GCA_036556385.1). GTDB lineage: Bacteria > Actinomycetota > UBA4738 > UBA4738 > HRBIN12 > AC-51. The sequence goes on from DATBJQ010000096.1 coordinate 13,846, forward strand.
CGTACGCGCTCTCGGCCGGCTACTACGAGGCCTACTACGGTCAGGCCCAGAAGGTGCGCACGCTGGTGATCCGCGACTACGAGGCCGCGTTCGAGCGGTTCGACGTCCTGGTGTCACCCACGTCGCCCACCACCGCGTTCCCGATCGGCGCCAAGGTCGACGACCCGATGGCGATGTACCTGAACGACATCTTCACGATCCCCGCGAACCTCTCCGGGATGCCGGCGATGAGCATCCCCTGCGGTCTCGACGACGCCGGCCTCCCGGTCGGCCTGCAGCTGACGGCGCCGATCTTGGACGAGCCCACCCTCTTCCGCGCCGCCGCCGCGGTGGAGGCCGATCTCGGGCTCGAGCTGCGCCCACCGCTCCTCTTCGACGTGTAGCGTCGCCACCTGATGCCTCGGGAGCCGGTCCGGGTCGGGCAGTGGGTGCGGGTCGGTGAACAGTCGGTCGTCATCGTCCTGTTCTCCGTCTTCCTGATCCTCGTGATGCTTGCAGGGCTTCGCGCCGAAAGGCCGCTGCTCCTGATCGACGTCGTGGTGGCGGGTCTCATCGCTGGATCCGCGGCGCGGTTCGCGATGATGGGGCTGCTGGTGGAACCCACCGGGATCAGGGTCAGGAACCTGCTGCGGACCCATCGCATCGCGTGGAGCCGGATCGACGCGGTCCGGATGGGGACCTGGAAGCGCGTCTTCCCACGGATGGGCTTGGTCGATCTGGTGGATGGTCGGACGATCCCGATCGCCGGTGTGGTGGGGCCGAACCCCATCACGCGACCGAACAACCGGACGGCGGAGTCCCTCATGGATCAGTTGAGCAACCTGTTCTTCGCCGCACGGGCGAACGGAGGAACGGTGCCGCCCGACATGGGCGGTGTCGAGAACTCGGCCCCGGCCGCCAGCATCCAGCCACGTCCCGACCCTCCGGTACGCTAGCCGCGCCATGGGGGAGTGGGAGACGGTGATCGGGCTCGAGTGCCACGTCGAGCTCAGCACGGCCACCAAGATGTTCTGCGGCTGTCGCAACGTGTTCGGGGAGGAACCGAACACGAACACGTGCCCCGTCTGCCTGGGGCACCCCGGTTCGCTGCCGGTCCCGAACCGCGAGGCGATCCGGCGGATCGTGAAGATCGGGCTCGCACTCGGTTCCACGATCGCGCCGCATTCGCTGTTCCACCGGAAGAACTACTTCTATCCGGACATGCCGAAGAACTACCAGATCAGCCAGTACGACCTGCCGATCTGCGTCGGCGGGCACCTGGAGGTCGACCTCGCCGACGGTTCCACCTCCCGCGTCGGGATCACCCGTGTGCACATGGAGGAGGACACCGGCAAGACCGCGCACGGCAGCGAGTCGGGCCGTATCCACGAAGCCGAGCACGCCCTGGTCGACTACAACCGCGCCGGCGTGCCCCTGGTCGAGTGCGTGAGCGAACCGGATCTCCGCTCCGCGGAGGAGGCCGCCGCGTACCTGCGGGAGCTCCGGGCGCTCCTCGAGTCGCTCGACGTCAGCGATGTCCGCATGGAGGAGGGGTCCCTCCGCTGCGACGCGAACATCTCGTTGCGCCCGCGTGGTTCGGACGTCCTGGGCACGAAGGTCGAGATCAAGAACATGAACTCGGTGCGCTCGCTCGAGCACGCGTTGACCTTCGAGGTGGAACGCCAGACGGCGGCGCTCGACAACGGCGACGCGCTCGTGCAGGAGACGCGGCACTGGGACGAGGATGCGGGGGCCACGAAGAGCATGCGGTCGAAGGAGGAGGCGTTCGACTACCGCTACTTCCCGGAGCCCGACATCCCGTCGATCGAACCCGAGGACGCCTGGATCGAGGAGATCCGCGCGTCGCTCCCGGAGCTCCCGCGCGCCCGTCGGTGGCGCTACGTCGACGTGCTCGGGATGAAGCCGGACACGGCGAGGGTCCTGGTCGGCGAGCGCGCCTCCGTGGAGCTGTTCGAGGACGCGGTGTCGCTGGGGGCCGATCCGGGCGTCGCCGCGAACTGGATCACGCAGGACGTGGCGGCGCTGCGCAACGCCGACGGGGACGGGGAGCTCACGGCGTCGCACGTCGCCGACCTCGTCCGGGCCGTGACCGCCGGGACGATCTCCACCGCCGCCGGCAAGCAGGTGGTGGAGGACGCGTTCGCGACCGGTGACGACGTCGCCACGATCATCGAGCGACGCGGGCTCCGGCAGGTCTCCGACACGGGCGAGCTGGGTGCGTGGGCCGACGAGGTGATCGCCGAGAACCCCGACGCGGTCGAGAAGTTCCGCGGCGGCAAGGAGGGCGTGCTCGGGTTCCTGGTCGGGCAGCTGATGCGGAAGGCGGGAGGGGCCGCCAACCCGTCGGTCGCGCAGGAGCTCCTGCGCGA
>DATBJQ010000097.1:0-19553 GCA_036556385.1 Actinomycetota bacterium
GGTTCCGCCGGGTCTACTTCGAGGGCCGGGACGACACGGAGGACGAGGACGCCGAGGCCCGCCTCCCCCGCCTGACCGCCGAGCAGGTGCTCCGCCTGCTCGAGGTCCTCCCCGAGCAGCACTTCACCCAGCCGCCGCCCCGCTTCTCGGAGGCCTCGCTGGTCAAGGCGTTGGAGGAGCTCGGGATCGGGCGTCCGTCCACGTACGCCTCGATCATCTCGACGCTCCAGGAGCGCAAGTACGTGCGCCTGGAGGACCGTCGGTTCCGCCCCGAGGACGTGGGCGAGGTGGTCACCGACGGGCTGGTGGAGCATTTCTCGGACATCGTCGACGTCAACTTCACCGCTCGGCTCGAGGAGGAGCTGGACGAGATCGCCGAAGGCGAGAACGACCGGGTGCACGTGCTCGGCGACTTCTACGGGCCGTTCAAGGAGGCCCTCGATCAGGCGGACGAGAAGTGGGAGCGCTTCGTCGTGGAGACGGGCGAGTCCTGTCCGCGTTGCGAGACCGAGGGGCGCGTGCCGCCCGGACGCCTGCAGCAGCGGCTGGGCAGGTTCGGGTTCTTCATCGGGTGCAGCCGGTTCGCCGAGGAGGACGGCGGCTGCAAGTACATCCGCAACCTCGACGGCTCGGAACGCCCCGAGCCCGAACTGCTCGACGAGCGGTGCCCTGATTGCGGCCGTCAGCTCCAGCAGCGGTTCGGGCGGTACGGGCCGTTCGTGGGGTGCAGCGGCTACCCCGAGTGCACGTACATCAAGAGGGACCCGCCGAAGGAGGTGGGCGTCGGTTGTCCGCAGTGCGGCCAGGGCCAGATCGTCGAGAAGCGCACCCGCTTCGGCCTCTTCTACGGGTGCGACCGCTACCCCGAGTGCGACTTCGGGGTGAACAACCCGCCCGAGAAGGACCACCCCTGCCCCGAGTGCGGGTCGCTGCTGATCCGCCGGCCCAAGTCGCTGCGGTGCTGGAACTGCGGCGCCGAGCTGGACCTCGACCTGCAGGTGACGAAGTCCGGCGACCCCGAGGCGGAGGCCGAGGCCCGCCGCGCGAAGGCGGAGGCGCGTGCGGCGCGGGCCGCCGCCCGCGGCGCGAAGAAGAAGCCCGCCAAGCGCAGCACCACGAAGAAGAAGCGCGCGCCGGCTCGGAAGACGGAGAAGGCGGTCGCCGCGGTCGAGCCCACCGACGGGTAGCGAGCGCGTGTCGTCGATCGCCGACGAGGTCGCCGCGCTCCGCGGGACCCGGCCGGCGACCCTGAAGGACCTGATCACCCGCGGACCCTTCGCGCGCCTGCTGGCCGCGATGTCGGTGTCGTCCCTGGGGGACTGGGTCGGGTTCATCGCCGTCACGTCGATCGTGGCGACGCGTCTGGGCGGCGGGCAGGCGGCCCTGGCGATCTCGGGCGTGATGCTCGCCCGCACGCTGCCGGCCTTCGTGTTCGGCCCGATCGCCGGCGCGCTGGTCGACCGGCTCGACCGCAAGCAGCTGATGATCATCGCGGACCTCGCCCGCGGCGCGATGTACTTCTCGATGATCTTCCTGCAGACGCTGTGGGCGATCTACCTGCTCTCGTTCCTGATCGAATGCCTCTCGCTGCTCTGGGGACCTGCCCGCGACGCCTCGCTCCCGAACCTCGTCCCGCGCCGTCAGCTTGCGAACGCCAACTCCCTCGCGCTCGTCAGCTCCTACGGGACGCTGCCGATCGCCGGCGCAGTGTTCACGGTGCTGGTCGGGTTGTCCACGTGGGTGGCGCAGCGGGTGCCGATCCTGGACGCGCGCCCCGAGTCCCTGGCGCTGGGGTTCGACGCCGTCACGTTCCTGTTCTCGGCCGCGATGCTCGTGGGGATCCCGATCCGGACCCCGACGGCACGCTCGAGCGGGCCGGTGGACCCCGCGCGCGTCTGGTACGACACGCTGGACGGGATCCGCTTCCTCCGCGAGGACTCGATCGCCTCCGCGATGACCGGCGGCATCGTGATGACCTTCGGCGCCGTCGGCGCCGTGCTGGCGATCGGCCCGGTGTTCGTCGCCGCGACGATCGACGCGGGCCCCTCCGGGTGGGGGGTGATGGTGACCGCGTTCGGGGTCGGGATGGCGCTGGGGATCGCCGGCGCGAGCCAGGCGGCCCGGGTCCTGGGCCGCGACGTCGTCTTCGTCTGGTCCCTGTTCGCCGCGGCCACGACGCTGTTCGTGCTGGCGGCCATGCCCAACATCGCGTGGGCGGCCGTGTTCACCGTCTGGCTCGGCACGTTCTGCGGCGTCGCGTGGGTCAGCGGGTACACGCTCCTGCAGGAGAACGTGGCCGACGAGTTCCGCGGCCGGACGTTCGCGGCGCTCACCACCCTCGCCCGGACCGTCCTGTTCCTGTCGCTGGCTGCGTTCCCCGCGCTCGCGCAGGTCCTGGAGAACATCACGCGACGCCTGGTCGAGGGCGGTGACTTCTCGGTGGGTGGGCAGCGGTTCGACCTGTCCGGGACGAGGCTCGCCCTGTGGATCGCCGGGTTCATCGTGATCGCCGCGGCCCTCAACACCCGCCGTCTGCTCGCGCGGTACCGTCTGTCCCGTCCCGTCCCCCTCACGATCGTGCCCAAGCTCAAACGACCGCCCGCCACCGGCCTGTTCATCGCCTTCGAAGGCGTGGAGGGGGCGGGCAAGGGGACGCAGATCGCCCGGACCGAGGCGTACCTGCGGGAGCAGGGCCTCGACGTGCTGGTGACGCGCGAGCCCGGCGGCACGCTGGCGGGGGAGCGGATCCGCCAAGTGGTCCTGGATCCGGAGACCGGGGCGCTGGACGCGCGGGCCGAGGCTCTGCTGTTCGCGGCGTCCCGGGCGCAGACCGTGACCCAGGTGATCCGTCCCGCGCTTGCCGAGGGGAAGGTCGTGATCTGCGACCGCTACGTCGACTCGTCGCTCGCCTACCAGGGGTGGGCCCGCGGCCTGGGCGAGGCCGACGTGCTGTCCCTCAACGTGTGGGCCACGCAGGGGCTGTTCCCGGACCTCGTGATCCTGCTCCACCTGGAGCCCGAGCGCGGCCTGGAGCGATCGACCGATCCGCGCGACCGGATGGAGCGCGAGGGCGACGCGTTCCTGGCCAAGGTGGCCGACGCGTACCTGAAGATCGCCGAGGAGCACCCGGAGCGGTTCGTGGTGCTGGACGCGGACCGGGAGCAGGCCGCCGTGTTCGACGACGTCCGCTCTGCGATCGACAAGGCACTGCGCGACCATGACCGCGATGCCGCCGACGAGCCCGCGCCGGAGCCGAGGGCCTGAAGTTCGGGGACAGGGTGTCGGGCACGGACGGTACGCTCCGCCCGTGACGTCGGTGCTCCGCGATCTGCCGGGACAGGAGGTCGCCATGGCGTTCCTGCGGCGGGCGCTCGCCCGGCCGCATCACGCCTACGTCCTGGCCGGTCCCGAGGGTTCCGGCAAGTCGCTGGCCGCCCGGGCGTTCGCCGCGGCGTTGCTGTGCCCGTCGGGCGGGTGCGGGGAGTGCCGCGCGTGCCGCCTGGCCCTCGGTGACCGGCACCCCAACGGCTTCCTCGTGGAGCCAGAGGGTCGCGACATCCACGTCGACACGATCCGCGAGGAGGTCTGGCTGCCCGCGTACCGCACCGCGCCCGAGCCGGGACGCAAGGTGTTCCTGATCCGGGAGGCCGACCGACTCTCGCCGGCGGCGGCCGACACGATGCTGAAGGTCCTCGAGGAACCGCCCGCCGACACCGTGTTCCTCCTCCTCTCGGCCCGGGCGCACGAGCTGCCCGAGACGATCTGGAGCCGCTGCCACGTGGTGACATTCACCGCGCTGTCGGAGCCCTTCGTGGTGGAGCAGCTCACGGCCGAGGGCGTCCCCGCCGTCCGCGCCCGGCTGGCGGCCCGGCTCACGGGCGGGAACCTGGGCCGGGCGCGGCGCTTGGCGGAGGCCGACGACGGGCTCGCGTTCCGCGACACGGCGATCGAAGCGCTCGAGCTGGCATCGCGATCCCCGGCCGACGCGCTGGCGGCCGCCGACGTCGTGCTGGCCGCCGCGGCCGAGTACAAGAAAGGTCTCCGCGGCGAGCTCGACGAGGAGCTGGCCCCCTTCCTCGACGAGCGGGGTCGGCCCGAGGACGCCTATCGGGCGGCGATCCGCCGGATCGAGACTCGGTTCCAGCGGCGCGAGCGGCGCGCCGAGCGCGAGTACGTCGACCGGGTGCTGCTGGGGGCCTCCGCCCTCCTGCGCGACCGGATCGCCGTGGCGTCCGGCTCGGCGGACGAGGACCTGCTGAACCCCGACCTGGCGCCGGCTCCCGACGGTTCGCTCGCGCAGGCGGCCGCGGGGTTGTCGGGGCTCGAAGCCGCGCGGGCCGCGCTGGCCGACGAGGTCAACCTGAACACGCGGCTCGTCGTCGAACGCGCGTTCCTGTGCGTGACGGCCGCCTCGGGCTGAACCCGGGCGCATCGGCCGAACGGTCCCCGCCTCCGCCCTTCGTCGGGGTGCCCATCCGAGGCCGAGAGGAGTACCCTTCTGCCTCCGGACCGGCGGCGATCTCGCAGGTCAGGGAGGGCTCGAAGGATGGGGATCGTCGGTCGCTTCACGCGCGACGAGGTCAGTGCGAAGGTCTGGTGGCCGTTCGCGCTGCTCTTGCTCGTCCTGCTCGTGCTGACCTTCCCCGGCGAGAGCCGGGCCGTGGATCTCGCACAGGATGGGTTCGCGCGCGGGAGCGACGAGCTCGTCGACAAGGGCGTCGACATCGCCCAGTGGGAGTGGCTCGGGTACCGGATCGCGGTGGCCGCCGGCCTCCTGGTGACACTGTCGCTGGCCCTGCTGTCGATCCGGGAGTCGAAGGCGCGGATCGGCGCCGGGGTCCCCTTCTATCCCGAGAACGTCCCGCCCTACCTCGCGCTGATCGACGCCGACGAGGCGGAGCAGCTGCGCGAGCTCGGCTCGTACGCCCGCCGTCGGGTCGGCGATCTGCAGGAACGGATCGCGTCGATGGAGGAGGAGAAGCTCTCGTTGGAGGGCGAGGTCCAGCGCCTCCTGTCCGACGCGGCCGAGCGGGGGCTGATCCCCGTCGCCGAGGCCGAGGCGGCGCAGGACCTGGTGGTGATCCCCGAGGCCGGAGGCGAGGACGTGGTCGCGCTGCCCGCCACCGAAGCGGGAGGCGAGTCGATCGTCGCGACCCATCCCGACAATACGGGTCCGCCCCCCGCCGACGAGAAGCCGGCGGAGATGCTGGCTCGCATGGTCGAGCCGATCGCGCCGGTCCCCGCGAGCGAGGCCGACCAGGCCGACCTCCGGTCGCGGCTGGAGCGCACCGCCGCCCTCAAGAAGCCTGGATCCAAGGAGCGCCGCGAGGAACGCGAGCGCGACGAGGGTCCGTACTTCCCCTCGGGGATCTGACCGCGTCGGTCAGCCGCGTCGCGACGCACGTTCGGGCGAGCGGAACAGTGGTGCTGGCACCACTGGCGATGGCACGGGTGCGCAACTACCGTTGCACGCGGAGGTCCCGCCCGTGACGGTTCGTGTGCTCATCGTCGACGATCAGCAGCCCTTCCGCCTGGCCGCCCGCATGGTGGTGGAGGCGACGGAGGGCTTCGAGGTCGTGGGCGAGGCGGAGACCGGCGAGGACTCCGTGGAGCAGGCGGCCGAGCTCCACCCCGACCTCGTCCTGATGGACGTGAACCTGCCTGGGATCAACGGCCTCGACGCGACGCGGCAGATCCTGTCCTCCTCCGACACCGTGGTCGTCCTGCTGCTCTCCACGTACGAGGAGGACGAGTACGCGCCGCGCGCCGCCGAATGCGGAGCGGCCGCGTACATCCCGAAGGCGGTCTTCGGTCCGGATCGCCTCGAGGAGGCCTGGGCAGCCGCCTCGCCCGCCGCCTGACCCTGACCCGCTCGTCGTCGTCGCGGGCCTCCGCCGCTATCCCGCAACGACCCGTCTCACGTGCGCTCGCCCCCGACGGGAACGCTGCCGGCGACCTCGGTGCCCCGGCCCGGCGCGCTCTCGACGGTCAGGGCGCCGCCGATCGCGTCCACGCGGTCCCGCATCCCCTGGATCCCGGTGCCCCGCGGGATCGAGCTCGTCTCGAAGCCGCGGCCGTCGTCCGTCACGCGGAACGTGAGCGATCCGTTCGACGCGAGGAGGTGGACCGACGCCCGGGACGCGTCCGCGTACTTCGCCACGTTGTTCAAGGCCTCCAGGCAGCAGAAATAGACGGCGGACTCCACCTCCTGCCCGTACCGGCCCAGCCCCTCGGCCCAGACCGTCGTCGGGACGGCGCCCTTGCGCGCCTGGGCCTCGAGCGCCGGCACCAGCCCCTGGTCGGCGAGCAACGGCGGGTAGATCCCACGTGCCAGATCGCGCAGGTCCTCCAGCGTCTCGCCCGTGGAGGTCTGGAGCGAGGCGAGCAGCTCTCGCGTCCGCGCCGGGTCCCGGTCGACCAGTCCCTCGGCCAGCTTGAGCTGCACGGCGAGCGCCACCAGCTGCTGCTGGGCCCCGTCGTGGATGTTGCGCTCGAGCTTGCGCCGCTCCTGGTCCTGCGCGGCGACCAGTCGTTGTCGCGAGGCCCGGAGCTCCTGGATCAGCCGGACGTTGCGCAGCACGGGTCCGGCCTGCGCCGCGAGATCCCGGACGAGCTTCGCCTTCGCCGGGTTCATCGGGTCGTCCGCCGGCATCGTCACGGACAGGGCGCCGAGGGTCTCCCCCTGCTGCACGACGTCGACGGCGTCGTCCGGCAGTGAGGTCGGCGGCTCGCCGCCCGCCGGCCACACCGCTTCCGGGCGCATCGCCGCGCCGACCCGGAGCCAGACGGTGGCGTGCTCCGCGCCCGCACCCTCGCCGAGCACCGCCGCCATCCGCGGCAGGACGTCGTCGGACGCGTAGGTCTCGCCCACGCGCTCGGAGAACTCGGTCAACACCTCATAGGGGGTGGCGCGCTCCCCGTAGACGAGCCGGTCCGCGAACCGCTTCGCGGGCCCGCGGATCCACACGAACGCGGCCGCCAGGACCACGGCGAACATCGCGGTCGGCGCGAGGTTCGGCCCCGTGAGGCCCATGAACGTCGGCACCGCGAGCACCAGCACCAGCGCCAGGACAGCGAACGCGCTCACCAGGATCGCGGCCTGCACGGTCTTCTTGATCACCACGTCGAGGTCGTAGAGGTGGTACTTGAGGATCGCGATCCCCGTCGCCACCGGGATGCCCACCGAGATCGTGACGATGAACGGGATGGAGAGCGCGAGCCAGAAGAGGCTGTTCTCGGGGAGCTCGACGATGATGTCCAGGATCCACAGGACCAGGTTGCCCAGCACGAGGACGGCAGCGGCGGCCCCCACGAAGGCCAGCCACCGGATCTGCTGGCGTTCGTCCCCACGGGCGCGGCGGTAGCGCTGCCACAACGAGACCACCGCGAGCAAGCTGGCGACGAGGAGCACGGTCGCCGCGGTCGTCCCGATCGCGTTCCCGCGTCCCTCCAGCGCACCGATCGCGACCGGGTTCGGCTCGACGATGCCCACGTCGGCCAGGACGTTGAGGTCCGGATCCGGGGTGAGGACCGCGGTCACCACGACCAGGGCTCCCGCGACCCCCAGGATCCAGGACACGATCCGCCAGCGCGGCGCCGGGACGTGGCCGGTGGGGAACAACAGGAACAGGAAGGGCAGCAGCGCCAGGCAGCCGACCGCCGTTCCCCCGAGCCACGCGATCCAGACCCCGGCGGCGACGTCGTGGAGCACGAGCGAGCTCCCGAGGACCGAGCAGAGTCCCCACACGGCGAACGCGAACCCGACCGTGAGCTGGATCCAGCCGATCGGGTTCTTCGGCTCGCGGGACACGACGAGCGACCCGACGCTCACCCAGACGATCGAGAGCGCCCCGCCGATCGTGAGGTAGTACCAGAAGCCCTCACCGCCGGAGCGCGGCTCCCAGGCGACCGTCGCGATCACGGCCAGCAGGAGCAGCACGTCGGCGATCACGGGGATCCGAGGGATCGTGCGCTGGCTCACGGACCCGCCTCCCCGATGGGCACGAGCCCCGTCACGATGGTTCCGTTGCCGACGGCGCTCTGCACGCGCAGCGAGCCGCCCAGGGCGTCGAGGCGGTCGGCCATGCCCTGCAGCCCCGAGCCGTGAGCGAGCTCCGGATCGAAGCCGCGTCCGTCGTCGCGCACCGAGAAGGTGAGCAGGCCGTTCGACCGGCTCAGCTCGATCGACACGCGGGAGGCCCGCGCGTACTTCGCCGCGTTGTTCAGCGCCTCGAGGCAGCAGAAGTACACGGCTGCCTCGATGTCCTGGTCGAACCGCTCGTCGCCGTCCGCGGACACGGAGGCCGGGACGGCCGCCTTGCGGGACTGTGCCTCCAGGGCGGCGGCGAGACCCCGGTCGGCCAGCAGCGGCGGGTAGATCCCCCGCGCCAGGTCCCGGAGGTCGTCGAGCGCGGTGGTCGTGTCCTGCTGCAGCTGCGTGAGCATCTCGTGGGCGCGGGCCGGGTCCCGGCCGATCAACTGGTCGGCGAGGCGCTGCTTCACCTGGAGGGCCACGAGCTGCTGCTGCGCGCCGTCATGGATATTGCGCTCGAGCTTGCGGCGCTCCTCGTCCTGGGCGGCGACGAGCCGCCGGCGGGAGTCGCGCAGCTCGCCGATCAACCGGACGTTGCGCAGGACCGGCCCGGCCTGGGCGGCCAGGTCCCGGACCAATCGCTCCTTGGCGGGGTTCATCGGGTCGTTCGCCGGCATCGCGACCGAGAGGGCGCCGAGCGCCTCGCCGTGGTGCACCACTTCCACCGCGTCCTCCGGCACGATGGTGGGCGGTTCGCTCTCGGCCGGCCAGACCGCCTCCGCGCGCAGCTCGCCGCCGCGGCGGAGCCACACGGCCGCGCGCTCGGCCCCGGCCCCTTCACCGAGGACCGCGGCCATCCGGGGGAGGACGTCCTCGGCCGGGTACGTCCCGCCGACACGGTCCGAGAACTCCGTCAGCACCTCGTACGGCGTCGCTCGCCCCCCGTACACGATCCGGTCCGCCAGCCGCCGGGCCATGCGAGCCAGCGGCCCGACCAGGATGCCGAGCACGATGCCGACCACGAGGAGCCCGCGCTCCCACCCCGTGAGCCCGCCGATGGCTATGGCGGGGATCGCCAGCACCACGCCGACGGAGAGCAACGTGATGCCCGCGGCGACGACCGCGAAGACCAGGGTCTTCTTGATCACGACGTCGAGGTCCCACAGGTGGTAGCGCAGCACCGAGACCCCGATCGCGGCCGGCAGCCCGACGGCGATCGTCGCCAGGACGAGGGTGAAGAAGACCTCGCCCAGCCACGGCTCGTCCTCGCCGCTCGTCATGCCGACGAGCAGCATCAGGACGAACGCGACGCCCCCGATCATGGCGACGAAGGCCAGCCAGCGCATCTGGGCGCGCTCCTCGCCCTGGCTGCGCCGGAAGCGGAGGATCACGGCGACGACCGAGAGGAGGGTGGCGACGATCGCCGTGACCGCCGCGAAGGTCGTCAACGCCGCGGCGACCGGGCCCCAGTCGACGTCCTCCTCGGGGGCGAGGCCGAGGCCGATCGCGCCGGCCGCCGCGGACGCGACGACCAGCCAGACCACCGGCTTCCACCGGCGTGACAGGGGCCGCCCGTCCGGGAACAGGAGCAGGAGCAAGGGGACGAGCAGCAGCATCACGACGAGCGTGCCCTGCAGGTCCTCGTTCAGCTCCGCCCACCATGAGCCGGGGGTGGCCGCCTCGCCGACGCTCTGCAGGAGGATCGTGCCGCCGAGGAGGAACGCCTGCCCGGCCAGCAGCAGTCCGAGCGGGTTCTCGGGCCGCCGGGCACCGATCAGGGCCCCGACCCCGCCCCACATCACCACGGTGAGGATCACGAGCGTGATGAACAGCGCCCCGTCCTCGTTCGGCGGGAACCAGCCGACGAGCCAGCCGCCGATCCCCACGAGCGTGGCGAGCACCCCGATGGCGGCGAGCCCCGGCGCCGGCCGGCCCCACCGGACCGCGTCGAGGTTCACGGCCGGGTCACCGGGGGACGGAGGTCGACCTGCATGCCCGGATGGTGGCACCAGGCTCGTTCGTGGCCAAGGGGGGCGACCTCCGCAACGCGGCGGCGCCCAGCACGCGCCCCGGCGGGGTGGAGGCACCCCGCGGATCCGCATGCCCGCGCCGTCGCCCGCGAGGGGCCACGCGCCTACCGTGAGAGCCGATGACAGGAGGCGAAGGACATGACCACCATCCTCGTGGGAACGGACACCTCGGCGGCGGCGGATCTGGCGGTGGAGGACGCGGCCAGGCTCGCACGGGATCGAGGTGCGGAGCTGTTGGTGCTGTTCGTGCGGCCCGAGCGGGACGTCCGCGCGGTCGTGGATCCCGCGAAGGCGGCCGATCCCGCCGCGTACCTCGCACGGATCGGCGGCCGCTTCCCCGGGCTGAGCACGAGCACGCGGAGCGAAGACGGCGACCCCGCCGAGCGGATCGTCGAGGTCGCGCAGGAGGTCCGGGCCGAGGCGATCGTGCTCGGGAACCGCGGCACGCAGGGGTCGTGGTGGCGGGTGCGCGACAGCGTGCCGAACCTGGTGCTGCGGCACGCGCCGTGCAGCGTGATGATCGTCGACACGCGCAGGGCGCAGTGACGACGGGGTGAGGGGCTCAGTCGTGCTCGGTCTCGCGGAGGAACGCCAGCACCGCCATCACCCGGCGGTGGACGTCGGGCTCCTCCGTCAGACCGAGCTTGTGGAACATCGAGTTGATGTGCTTCTCGACCGCGCGGTCGGTCAGGAACAGGGACTTCGCGATCGCGGCGTTGTTCTGCCCCTGCGCCATGTGCGAGAGGACCTCACGCTCGCGGTCCGTGAGGAGCGCCAACGGCGAGTGCGCCATCCGGTCCTTCGCCGCGACGAGCGCCTCCACGACCTTCGGATCCAGGACCGAGCCGCCGCGCGAGACCTCCTCGAGGGCCCGGACGACGTCCTCGACGTCGGCGACGCGCTCCTTCAGCAGGTAGCCGAGCCCGGCGGCGCCGTCCTTCAGCAGGTCGTAGACGTACCCCTCGTCGGCGAACTGGGACAGGACCACGACGCCGACCGTGGGATGGTCCGCGCGGATCCGTTTGGCCGCCCGGATCCCCTCGTCCGTGCCGGACGGCGGCATCCGGATGTCGGTGAGGACGGCGTCGGGGGCATGGTCCTCCACGGCGGTGAGCAGGCCGTCGAAGTCGGCGGCGGTGCCGACGATCTCGATCTGGCCCGCCTCCGTCAGGAGGGCCGTCGTGCCTTCCCGGACCAGGTAGTTATCCTCCGCGAAGACCACGCGCAGCACGCGCGGATGGTACCGCCCCCGCAGACGGGACCCACGGGATGACGATCACGGTCGTGCTCGGTGAGGACAACATGCTGGTGCGCGAGGGCGTGCGGGCGCTGCTCGACTCCTACGAGGACATCAGCGTGGTGGGCGTGGCGCAGGATGCGCCGTCCTTGCTCGAGACGGCGGCCGAGCACATCCCGGACGTCGTCGTGACCGACATCAAGATGCCCCCGTCGTTCCAGCTCGAGGGGATCGACTGCGCGCACACGATCCGCGAGCAGCACCCGGACACCGGCGTGGTCGTGCTGTCGGCCCACGACGACGAGGAGTACGCGATCGCCCTGCTCGGGAAGGGCCACAGCGGCCTCGCCTACCTGCTCAAGGATCGGATCGCGCAGGGCGACGAGCTCGCCCGGGCGATCCGCGAGGTCCACGCGGGTGGGAGCGCCGTCGACCCGACGATCGCGGAGCGCCTGTCGGGACGGGGCGACGCGGCCGAGCGGGAGCGCGAGCTGCTGGACATGATGGCGCGTGGGCTGGGCTACGCGGAGATCGCCGACGCGCTCGGCACCACGCAGGAGGCCGTCGACCGCCAGGTGACCGAGATGTTCGGGCGGCTGGCCGGCGGGGACGGCGCGGGCGGCCCGCTGCTCGACGAGTTCAAGCGCCTGCACGCCGCGGTGGTCGAGCAAGCGGCGTCGCGGCGGACCCTCGCCTCGTTCGTCCCGCAGCAGCTCGCCGACCGTCTCGCCGCGCAACCTGAGACGGCGATCGAGCCCCAGGAGCTCGTGGTCACCGTGCTGTTCTCCGACATCCGCGGGTTCTCGACGATCGCCGAGCGGCTGGGCGCGCGCGATGTGGCGGCCGTGGTCGGCACGCATCTGTCGGCGATGGCAGAGGTGGTCATGGCCCATGGGGGGACGATCGACAAGTTCCAGGGCGACGCCGTGATGGCGGTGTTCGGGGCCCCCGATCCGGTGGCCGACCACGCCGAGCGGGCGCTGCGCTGCGCGATCGAGATGCAGGCGCGACAGCGGGTGCTGAACGAGCAGGGCTGGGGCGTCGAGGGTCTGCCGACGCTGGGCGTCGGGATCGGGGTCAACACCGGTCAGGTGATCGCCGGGACGGTCGGCGGCGCCGGGCGGCTCGAGTACACGGTCGTGGGCGACGCGGTGAACGTCGCGTCGCGCCTGCAGGCGGAGGCCGAGGCCGGAGAGATCGTCGCGACCTCGACGACGGTCGCGGCCGCGATCGCGATCCCCTGTGAGTCGATCGGCGTTCGGCACGTGCGGGGCCGCGAGGAGACGGTCGAGGTGTTCCGCGTGATGGGCGTGGCGCCATGAGCCTGCGCGAGGAGCAGCTCCGGCGGCTGCGGTGGTGGGCCGGCGGGGTCGTCCTGGTGGGCGCCGGGGTGGCGATCACCCTGGAGCTCGCCACCCCGCGCATGGACGAGGCGACGTTCTCCTTGCTCCTCCTCGCCTTCCCCGCCGTGGGCTTCTTCGTCCTCGGCCGACGGCCCGACGCGCGGATCGCGTGGCTGATGTTGCTCATGGGTGTGGGCCTCGCGATCTTCGGACCCTTCAGCGCGTACGGGATGTTCGCGATCGAGCGCGATCTGCCGTTCGCCGCCGTCGCCATCGCGCTCGGGGGGCCCGGCTGGGTCCCCTTCATCGCGCTCTCCGGCTACATCCTCCTGTTGTTCCCCGACGGCCGCCTCCCCTCGCCGCGGTGGCGATGGTTCGCGTGGGCGTGCGGGATCGCACTGGGCCTCGTGGTCGTCGGGATCTGGTGCTACCCCGGCGACTTCGCCGATTCGGGCTACCCCGACGTGACGAACCCGCTGGGGGTGGAGGCGCTGGGAGCGATCCTCGACGTCTTCGGGTTCCTGTTGCTCGCGGCGCCGATCCTCGTCGTGGGTGGCTTCCTCGGACTCGTCGTCAGGCTCCGGAGGACGACCGACGACGTGGTCCGCCACCAGATCCGGTGGCTCACCTACGACGCGGCGCTCATCGCCGGGCTGTTCGGGATCTCGTTCATCCCGGGTATCGGGAACGACGCCTGGGACTCGGTGGTCCAGAACCTCGCGACGCTGCTCTTCCTGCTGATCCCCGTGATCGTGGGGATCACGATCCTCCAGTACCGGCTCTACGACATCGACGTCGTGATCCGCAAGACCGTGATCTACGTGATCCTCGCGATCCTCCTCGTCGTTGTCGGCCTCGGGCTGGTGGCCGTCGGCGTCGCCACCGCCTCCGTGTTCTCCACCTCGGTGAACAGTGGCCGTTTCGACCTGTTGATCGGGCTCGTCGTCGGCGCGCTCGTGTGGCCGCTGCGGCGCGTCGCGATCCGCATCGCGGACCGGATCGTCTACGGCGGGCGGGCCAGCCCCTACGAGGTCCTGTCGGAGTTCGGCGATCGCGTCGCGGGGACGTACGCCGCCGACGACGTGCTCGAACGAACCGCGAGGGTCCTCGCCGAAGGCGTCGGGGCCGAGCGCGCCCGCGTCTGGCTGTCGGTGGGCGACGGGCTCGTGCCGGTGGCCGTGTGGTCGCGCGACGGTGTCGCGCCCGAGGCGCCCGACGGTGTCGCGCCCGGGCCGCCCGACGGCTACCGCGCCGAGGTCCGGCAGCAGGGTGAGCTGCTGGGTGCCCTCTCGGTGACGATGCCGGCCAACGATCCGATGGACCCTTCCAAGGAGAAGCTCGTCGCCGATCTCGCTGCCCAGGCGGGCCTCCTGTTCCGCAACGTCCGTCTCGTGGAGGAGCTCCGGGCGTCCCGGCGCCGGCTCGTCGCCGCGCAGGACGAGGAGCGCCGCAAGCTTGAGCGCAACATCCACGACGGGGCGCAGCAGCAGCTGGTCGCGTTGGCGGTGAAGGCCCGTCTCGCTCGCCAGCTGTCCGAGCGCGACCCCTCCAGATCGGGGGCGCTGCTCGGCGAGATCGAGGGCGAGACCCAGGTGGCGCTGGACGACCTGCGCGATCTGGCCCGCGGCATCTACCCGCCGCTGCTCGCCGACCAGGGCCTGGCCGCGGCGATCGAGGCGCAGGGTCGCCGCTCTCCGACGCCCGTGACCGTGCGGGCCGCCGGCCTGGGCCGGTTCCCCCCCGACGTCGAGGCCGCCGTGTACTTCTGCGTGCTCGAGGCCCTCCAGAACGTCGCGAAGTACGCGGAGGCCGAAACCGCGATCGTCTCGCTCGGCGCCGACGGTGGCTTCCTGTCCTTCGAGGTGTCCGACGATGGGCGTGGCTTCGACACCGGCGCGACCGGAACGGGGAGCGGCCTGCAGGGGATCGGTGACCGGCTCGCCGCGCTCGACGGCTCGCTCGAGGTGCTCAGCTCGTCGGGCGCCGGGACCCGGGTGGTGGGGCGCGTGCCGGTTCCGGCGCGCGCGAGCGCCGAGGAGCCACCGACGGCCGCCCGAGAGGTCCGTGACCCGGAGCAGGAGCTGGTCCGGTGAACGGGGCGACCAGGCCCGTGCATCCGGCCCGGTGGCCGTGGGCGGTCTTGGGGGGCTTCATCACGGTCGCGGCCGTCGCCTCGTTCTTCGTCGTGACGAACGGGGAGTCGCTGGGCGAGCAGGTCCCGTTCATCATCGCGTTCTCGATGTTCGGTGTGGTCGGGGCCCTCATCGTGAGCCGCGACCGCCCGAACACGATCGGTCGACTCCTCCTCTGGGGTTCGTTCACGACGGCGCTGTCGTTCCTGTGCGGCGAGGTCGCGACCTGGCAGTTCGAACGGGGATCGACGACCGGCGTGACG
Organism: Actinomycetota bacterium; assembly: GCA_036556385.1. Classification (GTDB taxonomy): domain Bacteria; phylum Actinomycetota; class UBA4738; order UBA4738; family HRBIN12; genus AC-51. The sequence goes on from DATBJQ010000097.1 coordinate 15,038, forward strand.
CAGTGGATCGCGCTGGTGTCGGGCTTCGGCTGGCTGTTCGGCATCCTCCCCGTCCTGTTCCTGTTGCCCCTGTTGTTCCCCGACGGTCATCCGCCCTCGCCGCGCTGGCGGCCGCTGTTGTGGTTCATCCTGGCGACGCTGGTCGGCCTGTTCGTGGTGCTGGCCTTCGGGAGTCCCACCGTCACCACCTCGAGCGACGACATCGAGATGGCGAACCCCCTCTACGTCCAGGCGCTCGGCACGATCACGGTCCCGGACGTCGTGATCGGTCTGCTCCTCGTCGTCGTGTTCGGCCTGTCGATCTCGTCACTCTTCGTGCGGTTCCGGGGCGCCGGAGGGACCGAGCGACAGCAGATCAAGTGGGTCGCGTTCGGCTTCCTGGCGGCCTTCGTCGGGATCAACACGTCCGATCTGATCAAGGAACCCGTCATCTCCGCGATCGTGGGGGGGCTGGGGTTCGCGCTCCTGCCGGCCTCGATCGGGATCGCGATCCTTCGTCTCCGTCTCTACGACCTGGACGTCGTCGTCCGCAAGACGCTCGTGTACGCGCTGCTCGCCGTGTTCGCGACGCTCGTCTACATCGCGATCGTCGTGGGGATCGGCGCGTGGATCGGTCGCGGGAGCTCCCTGCTGACGATGATCGCGGCCGTGGTGGTGGCGGTGACGTTCCAGCCGGTGCGCGTCTGGTTGTCGCGGCTCGCCGACCGACTCGTCTTCGGGCGGCGCGCGACACCGTACGAGGTGCTCTCGGAGTTCTCGGAACGGATCGGGGAGACGTACGCCGAGGCCGACGTCCTGCCTCGCATGGCCAGGGTCCTGGGCGAGGGGACCGGGGCCGAGGAGGCGGTCGTGTGGCTCCGGGTCGGCGACAGCCTCCGCCCGACCGCCGTGTGGCCGGCCGATGTGGCCGCTCCGACCGCGCCGCCGCCCGACGCCGTCGACGTCGTCCATCACGGCGACGTGCTCGGCGCGGTGTCGGTGCGGATGCCGGCGAACGATCCGATGAACCCGACGAAGGCGAAGCTCGTCGACGACCTGGCGGCCCAGGCCGGCCTGGTCCTGATGAACGTCGGTCTGACGGCGGAGCTCCGGACACGGCTGAACGATCTGAAAGCGGCACAGAAGCGCTTGGTCTCCGCGCAGGATCACGAGCGCCGGCACCTGGAGCGCAACATCCACGACGGCGCGCAGCAGCAGCTCGTGGCGCTCGCGGTGAAGGCTCGTCTGGCCCGGCAGCTGACCGAGCGCGACCCCGCGAAGGCCGGTGAGCTCCTGGAGCAGATCGAGGCCGAGACCCAGACGGCGCTCGAGGACCTGCGCGACCTGGCGCGCGGGATCTCCCCGCCGCTGCTCGCCGACCAGGGGCTCGCCGCCGCCCTCGAGGCGCAGGCCCGCAAGTCGCCGGTGCCCGTGACGGTGGAGGACCCGGACGGCGTCGGTCGCTACCAACAGGAGGTGGAGGCGGCGGTCTACTTCTCGGTGCTCGAGGCGCTCCAGAACGTCGCGAAGCACGCGGGCGCCACGTCGGTCACGATCGAGGTCGAGCAGCAGGACGCCGTGCTCGTGTTCCGTGTGGTCGATGACGGGTGCGGCTTCGAGGTCAACGGCGCCCCGTCCGGGACGGGTCTGCAGGGGATCGCGGATCGGCTGGGAGCCCTCGACGGCGTCCTGAGGATCGAGAGCACGCCGGGTGCGGGTACGACCCTCACGGGCAGCATCCCGGTGGACGCGGGGGGTGCCGCGCATGCGGGGTGATCGACCCCGGCCCAAGGGCATACGGCGGGTCGAGCGGTGGGCGGTCGGCGTGATCATGGCGATCGTCGCGTTCGTCCTGGAGCGCGTCGTCCTGCGAACCGTCCGCAAGCGTGGGGAGCCCGAGGGCGAGCCCGAGCCCACCACGTTCACGTCGCGGGGTAGCGAGGTGGACCTCCCGGACTGACGATCAGGAGCCGCGACCGCGGCGGGCGAGGTCGATCACGAGCGCGAGCGCCAGCGTGAACCCGACGATGGCGAAGGCCACCGGCACCCAGCCGGGGACGCGTTCGGAAAGCAACGTGAGCGCCGAGCCCAGGATCGCGGCGCCGGCCGTCAGCGAGAGCGCCAGCCGTCGGCCCGCGCGGCGGATCGTGGTCTCCAGCGACGCGGCCCGGAAGTTGACCTCGAGCTTCTGCCCGGGCCGGGCGCCGATCAGACGCTCGACGGCTTCGATCACGCGTGCCGCCCGGACCCGGAAGCGTTGCGTCTGATAGAAGAGCGCCTTCGGGTCGAACCAGGACCCCATCCCGGTCACCAGCGATCGCATCAGGAACTTGCCGGCCACGTCGAACGGGTCGATCTGCGGATCGAGCTGCGCCGCGGCGAGCTGCATCTGCGCCATCGACTTGCCGATCAGGGTCAGCGATGCGGGCAGTGGGACGCCGTGCCGAACCGAGATCTCGGTCATCTCCTGGAGGGCCGGTCCGAGCTGGATGTCCTTCAAGGAGGACCCGCGGTAGGTGGCCATCAGCCGGCCGAGCTCGTCGCGGAACTCGTCGACGTCGAGGTCGGTGCGGTCGATCGCGCCGGCCAGCATCAGGGTGACATCGGTGAGGAAGCCGACGTCCTCCTGCCAGAAGGCCATCAGCAGCATCGTCAGCTGCTGGCGCATCTCCGCGGTGACCTCGGCGACCATGCCGAGGTCGAGGAGGTAGAGGCGTTCCTCCTCCGGTTGCCACATCAGGTTGCCCGGGTGTGGGTCGGCGTGGACGAAGCCGTCGACCATGATCTGCTTGTAGAAGGCCTCCAGCAGCTGGCGTGCCACCTCGCCGCGGACCGGGCCCTCGGGCGCGGAGGACAGCGGCCCGCCGGCGACGTCGTGCATCACCAGGAACCGCGACGTGGAGTAGTCGCCGTAGACGTCGGGGACGGCGAGCCGAGGGTACGGTTCGATCACCTCGGCCATCCGGACCATGTTCTCGGCCTCGCCGCGGAAGTCGAGCTCGCGGTGCAGCGAGGTGGACAGGTGTTCGAACACGGCTCCGATGTCGATCACGGCCTTCAGCCCCGGGCGGTCGGCGACCTTCTCGGCGAAGACCTCGAGCAGCGCGAGGTCCTGCTCGATCAGCTCGCGGGCGTCCGGCCGCTGGACCTTGACGACGACCTTCTCGCCGTTCGCCAGGACGCCGCGATGGACCTCGGCGATCGTGCCCGCGGCGAGCGGTTCGGGGTCGATGTGGTCGAACACGTCCTCCCAGGGGACGCCCAGCTCCTGCTCCATCACCCGGACGACCTCTTCCTCGCTGAGCGGTGGCACGTTGTCCTGCAGCGAGGCGAGCTCGTCGATGTACTCGGGCGGCAGCAGGTCGGGCCGGGTCGACAGGATCTGCCCCAGCTTGCAGAAGGTGGGGCCGAGCTCCTCCAACGCGGCGCGCAAGCGCTTCGCCTGCCGCTGTCGTCCGACGGCGCCCTCGTCGTCGGGCCGCCCGAACAGCTCGCTCAGGCCGTGCTTCGCGAAGACCGTGGCGATCTTCGTCCCGCGCGCCATCAGGTGCGGCTGGGTGTCGCTCTCGACCTGCGACCCGCGGAGCACGGTCGGCCCCTGCCGCATCGGCACTGCCGGCGTCGCCGAGCCGTCGACCGTGTTGACGATGATCACGGTGCACCGGGCGTTGTGGCTGATCCGGTTGGGGACGTTCCCCAGCAGGAACTCCTTGCGCCCGGCCATGCCCGCGTTGCCGACCACCAGGACGTCGATCGCCTGCTCCTCCGCGGCGCGGACGATCGCCATCGCCGGGTCGTCGTCGACCACCACGTGCGCGTGGCCACGGTGGCCGGCCAGGCGTTCCGCGTCGGTCTGGAGCTCATCGACCGCGCCCGCGGCCCGCGTGCGCTCCGCGGCGCCGAACTCGGTGGCGGCCGGGCTCGACGGAAGGATCACCTGCACGACGTGCAGCTCCGCGCCGAACCGATCGGCGAAGGCCGCGGCCCACTCCACCGCGCGGGTCGCCGTGGGCGACCGGTCCGTGCCCACCATCACGCGGGCGACCGGACCCATCACCGCGACGTCCTGGGCCTTGGCCATGGGGGCATGATGGCAGGGGATCGAGCGGCCCGCTCGACCGGCATTGGTAGACTCGCCGTCCCGCCGCCGGAGTAGCTCAGGGGCAGAGCAACCGCCTCGTAAGTGGTAGGTCGGGGGTTCGAATCCCCCCTCCGGCTCCATCAACGTTCGCTCGCCCGCCGCGGCTGAGCGGCGCAACGGCGCCCGTCGTCACGGCGGTCCCGGTCCCGCCCGGTAGCGCTCCCCGTCGGGTCGGAACCAGCGAGCCCGACCACCGGAACGCGTGAGCCTCCAGCCGTGCTCGTGCACCAACCGGTGGTGCAGCGAACACACGAGGGCGAGGTTCTCCAGGTCGGTCTTCCCGCCGTGACGCCACCACCTGACGTGATGGACCTGGGTGTAGCGGTTCGTCCCGCACCCGGGGAACACGCACCCACGGTCCCGGTGTCGCACCAGGCGCACCTGGGACGCCGAGGG
>DATBJQ010000098.1:0-35897 GCA_036556385.1 Actinomycetota bacterium
GCTCCGCAAGGGCGATCTGGACGTGGAGGCGTCCCTCGTCGAGGGCGAGCAGAAGATCGAGCCGGCGGCGGCGTCCCGGCCGCGCCTGATCGTGCACGACGGTGGCGTCCACGAGGTCTCCCTCGACAAGGAGGTCATCACGATCGGGCGGCTCGAGGACTGCGACGTGGTCCTGAGCGACAAGGGAGCCTCTCGCCGTCACGCGCAGGTGCGCACGCGGGGCGACACGTCCACCCTGAGCGATCTGGGCTCCACGAACGGGACCAAGCTGAACGGCCAGCAGGTCGAGTCGCGGGTCCTGGAGGACGGCGACCGCATCACCGTGGGGAGCACGCTGATCGAGTTCCGGAGGGCGTAGTCGTGTTCGAGGAAGGGGTCACGCCCTTCGCGCTCTCGGCCCTGAAGTACGGGCTCCTCGCGCTCCTGTTCCTGTTCGTGTGGCGCTCGATGCGGTGGGTGATCCGCGGGCTCGCCGTCGACCGCCCCTCGGCGCCCGCGGCCGCCGCCCGCGGGGCGTCCGCGCCGGCCGGGGACGGACCCTCGGCGGCCACGCTCACGGTCCACCCCGCGGAGGGCAAGCCGCACACCGTGCGACTCGAGGTCGCGACCACGATCGGGCGGGCACCGGAGTGCGAGCTCCGGCTCGACGACACGTACGCATCGCAGCAGCACGCGCGGATCTTCGGCAGGAACGGTTCCTGGTACGTCGAGGATCTGGGCTCCACGAACGGGACGTTCGTGAACGAGCAGCGGCTCGCCGCCCCCGCGATGCTGACCCCCGGGGACCGGATCCGCGTGGGGACGACGGTCCTGGAGCTGCGCCGATGAGGATCGAGGTCGGCGTCGTCTCGGACATCGGCCAGGTCCGGGAGGGCAACGAGGACTCTTATCTCGTCGAGCCGCCCCTGTACGCGGTCGCCGACGGCATGGGGGGCCACCGCGGGGGCGAGGTCGCCTCCCAGCTCGCGCTGGAGACGGTGGAGGAGCTCTTCTTGGCCGGGGAAGGGACGCTCGCCGACCAGGTCCGGGAGGCGAACCGCGTCGTGTTCTCCCGCTCCGCGTCGGACAAGAAGGTCACGGGGATGGGGACCACGCTCACCGCGGCGCAGATCGAGGACGACGAGGCGCACCTGGTCCACGTCGGGGACTCGCGCGCCTACCTGGAACGGGCCGGATCGCTCCGGATGCTGACCGAGGACCACACGCTGGTGAACCGCATGGTCAAGGCCGGCGAGATCAGCGCGGCGGAGGCCGACGTCCACCCGCATCGGAACGTGCTGCTGCGCGCGCTCGGCACCGATCCCGATGTCGAGGTCGACGAACAGGACGTGGGTCTGCTCGTCGGGGACCGGCTCCTGCTCTGCAGTGACGGTCTCACCTCCATGGTGGCCGAGGAGCAGGTGCAGGCGATCCTGGAGTCCGAGCCCTCGCCCCAGACGGCCGCGGAGCGTCTGGTCCGCGCCGCGAACCGCGCCGGCGGGATCGACAACATCACCGTCGTGGTGCTGGACGCCCTGGAGGACGACCCGTCCGCCCCGACCCCCGCGACCCGGGCCCCCGCGAAGCCCCGCGCCCGGACCGGGTCGGCGGGGGGAGCCCCGTCGCGACGACTGCCGTGGATGTGGATCGTGGGCGCGGTGGTCACGGTGGTCGTGCTGATCGCCGCGTTCACGGGCTTCCGCGTCTGGCTCGACGGGCGCTGGTACGTGGGCGAGGCGAACGGCAAGGTCGCGGTGTTCCAGGGCGTGCCGGCCGAGGTGCTCGGCTATCGGTTGTCCTCCGTCGAGGTGGAGACCGACCTGCCGGCGGAGGAAGTGGCGGCGCTCCCCGATTGGGACGAGCTGCCCCAGGGGATCAACGCCAACTCCCGCGAGGACGCGATGCAGATCGTCGAACGCATGCGCACCGTGCTCGAGGAGCAGCAACAGGACGAGCGTCGCCGGCAGGGAGGTGGCAACGGGTGAGCGTGGTCGTGGAGCGCCCCCGTCGTCGGGCCACCGGCATCGCGCTGCTGGTGATCGCGCTGCTCGCCACGCTGCTCGGCTACGCCTTGCAGAGCCTGGGTCTCGACGACGCGCTCCCCGCGAACCTCGGGGTGACGGCGCTGCTGGTGACGACCGTCGCCGTCGGCGGGTGGCTCGCGGTCCGGTTCATGGCCAGGGGAGCGGATCCCGTCCTGTACCCGACCACGGTGGCGCTGGCCGGGATCGGCCTCGTGATGCTGTTCCGGATCATGAACGGGCGTGGGCATCCCGAGATCGCCCAGGAGCAGGCGGTCTGGGTGGCCGTGGGGATCGCGTGCTTCGCCGCGGTGCTGGCAGTGGTCCGCGACATCCGGCAGCTCGACGCCTTCACGTACACGATCGGGCTGGCGGGACTGGTGCTGCTGCTGCTGCCGATCGTGCCCGGGCTGGGGCAGGAGATCAACGGCGCGCGGCTGTGGGTCAGCGTCGGCGCGATCTCGTTCCAGCCGGCCGAGTTCGGCCGGATCCTGATCGTGATCTTCCTGGCGTCGTACCTTGCCCAGCATCGCGAGATGCTCGCGACCGGCGTCGGGAGGCTCGGGCTCCCGCGTGTGAAGGACCTCGGTCCGTTGCTGCTCGCCTGGGGCACGTCGCTCGTGATCCTGTTCGTCGAGCGTGACCTGGGGGCCTCCCTCCTGCTGTTCGGCATCTTCATCGTGATGATCTGGATGGCGACGGGACGCACGTCGTACCTGGTGATCGGCGTGCTGCTCTTCGCGGCGGGGGCCTACCTCGGATGGCTGACCCTGCCGCACATCCAGGAGCGCGTGGCCGCATGGCTGCACGCGCTCGACCCGGACATGGTGGAGGGGGCCGGCTACCAGCTCGCACAGGGGTGGTTCGCCCTCGCAACGGGGGGGATGGTCGGCGCCGGGCTCGGGCTCGGCTCGCCCACGTTGATCCCCTACGTCGGCAGCGACTTCATCCTGGCGGCCTTCGGCGAGGAGCTCGGGATGCTGGGCGTGGCGGCGCTCCTGCTCCTGTACCTGGTCCTGATCGGACGCGGGCTCCGGGTGGCGATCGAGCGGCAGGACCCGTTCGAATCGCTCCTCGCCACCGGGCTCACCACGCTGATCGCCCTGCAGGTCTTCGTGATCGCGGGGGGCGTGCTCCGCCTGATCCCGCTCACGGGCGTCCCGCTCCCGCTGGTGTCGTACGGCGGCACCAGCCGGGTCGCGACGTTCGTGACGATCGCCTTGCTCGTCCGCCTGTCGGCCGGGCCCTGGGCCCGTGGACGAGCGGGGGGACCGGGGGCTCAAGGCGGGAGCGAGCGACGGCGCGCGAACGTCGCCCCGGGAAGCGGGGGGAACTAGATGGACCGGCGCGTGCGGAGGCTGGGCGTGGCGTTCGTCGTCCTGTTCGCGGTGCTCTTCGCCCAGGTTGCGTACGTGCAGGTCGTGGCGGCCGACCGGATCGCGAACCAGCCGGCGAACGCCGCGCGCCAGATCCGCGCCGAGTACCAGACCGAGCGCGGTCAGATCCTGGCGGCGAACGAGGTGATCCTGGCCGAGAGCGTCGAGGCGCCCGAAGGGTCGCTGTACCGGTTCGAGCGCAGCTACCCGCTCGGCGACCTCTACTCGCACATCACCGGCTACTACTCCCGCGTCTTCGGGCGGGCCGGGCTCGAGCAGTCGATGAACCCGTACCTGTCGGGGACGGCCCCGGAGCTCGCCGCGTCGAACCTGACCGACCTGATCCTCGGCCGGTCGAAGGAGGGCGGCACCGTGGTCACCACGATCGAGCCGTCCGTGCAGGAGGCCGCCCGCGAGGCCCTGGGAGCGCAGCGCGGCGCGGTGGTCGCGCTCGATCCCGTGTCCGGCGACATCCTGGCCTTCTACTCCAACCCGGGCTACGACCCCACCGAGCTGTCGGTCGGCACGGCCGACGAGATGACGGCGGCGTGGGAACGCCTCAACGCGGACCCCGAGAAGCCCCTCCTGTCGAAAGCGTCGCAGGAGCTCTACCTGCCGGGGTCGACCTTCAAGCTGATCACCGCCTCCGCGGCGCTCGAGAACGGCATCTCGCCGGACAGCCAGTGGCCCAACCCGCGGGTGCTGGACCTGCCGACGACCGAGGACGACCTGGAGAACTTCGGTGGGTCGCTCTGCAACGGTGGATCGGCGAAGGTGACGATGGCGGAGGCGTTCAAGGAGTCGTGCAACGTCACGTTCGGCGAGATCGGCCTGGACCTCGGGGCCGACCCCCTGTCCGCGCAGGCGTTCGGCTACGGGCTGTGCGAGACCTCCCCGCCCGACGACCCGGGGTGCTCGGACCAGACGATCCCGTTCGTCCTGCCGTTCGAGACCGGTCGCTTCCCGACGCCGGCCTACTTCGACCAGCGCGTCCCGGCGCTCGCGTACTCGGCGGTGGGTCTGGACAACGACCTGATGAACCCGCTGCACCTGGCGCTCGTGTCGGCGACGATCGCGAATGGCGGATCGATGCCCGTACCCAGGCTGGTCACCGAGGTGCGGGACCCGCAGGGCCGCGTGGTGCGCGGGTTCGGCCCGCAGATCTGGGGGCGTCCGATCTCGGTGGAGACCGCGGCCGAGATGGAGCAGTTGATGATCAGCGTCGTCGCCGCCGGCACCGGCACGGCGGCCCAGATCCCCGGGGTGACGGTGGCCGGCAAGACCGGGACGGCAACGAACGGTGAAGGGCGTCCGCCCAACGCGTGGTTCACGGCGTACGCGCCTGCCGGGCAGGGGCAGCGCAACCCGCAGGTGGCGGTAGCCGTTATCGTGCTCGACGGCGGCAGCCTGCAGAACGAGGCGACCGGAGGCCGGGTGGCCGCGCCGATCGCCAAGGCCGTGATGGAAGCGGCGCTGGCGCTGTCGTGAGAGAAGGGGTGAGCCCGCCACGGTGAACCAGTCGGAGCTGGGAGGTCGGTACCGCGTCGAGGCGCGGATCGGCGCCGGCGGCATGGCCGAGGTGTACCGCGGTTTCGACCCGGTGCTGAACCGCACCGTCGCGATCAAGGTCCTCAACCCGCAGTTCGCCCGCGACGCCGGCTTCGTGGCCCGGTTCCGCCGGGAGGCGCAGGCCGCCGCCCGACTCAGTCACGACGCGATCGTCGGCGTCTACGACACGGGCGCTGACGGCGACACCCAGTACATCGTGATGGAGTTCATCGAGGGTCGGACGCTGGCCGACTTCCTGTCCAGCGGCCGTCGCCCCAGCATCGAGCAGTCGGTGGAGCTGTCGAGGCGCATCGCCACCGCCCTCGGCGTGGCCCACGCGCAGGGCATCGTCCATCGGGACATCAAGCCGGCGAACGTGATGATCACGCGCGAGGGCCGCGTGAAGGTCATGGACTTCGGGATCGCGCGGATGCAGACGGTCGAGACCGCGCCGCAGACATCCTCGGTCCTCGGTACCCCCACGTACCTGTCGCCGGAGCAGGCCCAGGGTCAGAGCGTCGACGCGCGCTCGGACCTCTATTCCCTCGGCGTGGTGCTGTACGAACTCCTCACCGGACGGCCGCCGTTCACGGGCGACTCCCCGGTGGCGATCGCCTACAAGCAGGTGAACGAGATCCCGGTGCCGCCGTCGCAGCTGAACAGCGAGGTCCCGGCCGCCCTCGACGCCGTCGTGATGAAGGCGCTCGCGAAGAACCCCGCCAATCGCTATCAGACCGCCGAGGAGTTCTCGGCCGATCTCGAACGCGTGCAGCAGGGGAAGTCGGTGGAGGCCACACCGCTGCTCGTGGCCGGCGGCGACGCCACGCAGGTGATCGCGCGGCCGCAGGCCACCCAGGTGCTGCCGCCCACCGAGGAGCCGAAGGGGTCCTCGCGCAAGGTCTGGCTGGGGATCCTGATCGGGATCCTGGCCGTGGCGGTGCTGGCCGGCGGCGGGTACCTGCTGGCCCAGACACTGCTCGACGACACCGAGACCAGCACGTTCGGCATGCCCAACCTGGTCGGCATGACGCTCGAAGAGGCCACACAGGAGATCCAGGATCGCGGCCTCGTGCTCGGCGAGACACGACGGCAACAGTCCGAGGAGCCGGAGGGCACGGTGCTGGATCAGGACCCGGCCAGCGGGACGCTCGTGGAGTCGGGGGAAACCGTGGACCTCCGGTACGCCGTCCCGATCAAGACGGTGATCGTGCCCGATCTCCTGTGCCAGCCGGCCGCCGACGCCTCGAACGTCCTGCTCGAGTACGACCTCCGCCTCGGGACCACCACCACCCAGGAGAGCACGGAGTGCGACGGCGAGGCCGGGCTCGTGATCTCGCAGGATCCCCCGGCCGACACCGAGGTCGAACAGGACTCCCCGGTGAACATCGTGATCTCCGGCGGCCCGGGCACCGTGACGATCGGCGACTACACCTGCGACAACTTCAACGCCGCGAAGAACGAGCTGCGGCAGCTCGGGATCACCGCCGTGTTCGGCGGCACGGTGCCGGTGCTCCCGCAATGTCCGAACAGGAACTTCGTGGCGCAGCAGGATCCGCCGCCGGGCTCCGAGGTCGAGGTGGGCGGGAGCGTGACCCTCTTCACGGGCGAGGAGGCCTCGCCGACGGCGAGCCCGACGTGAGCATCTGGTACGCCGCCGAGACGTTCACCGACGAGGAGCGCGCGCGCCTGACGCCGCACTTCACGGATCTGGACGGACCCGTGTTCGCGCTCACGAACCTCCCCGAGGCGGTGAAAGGCGCGCTGTTCGCGCGGTACTCGCGGACCACGAAGTCGCTGCGGCGACTGTTCCTGGACGAGTTCGCGGCCGACGTGGCGGGCGGCGACGTCGCACCGTCCGACGTCGGTCGCGAACGGGCCGCGAAGCTCTACGGCCGCGTCTTCATGGAGTACGGGGACGACTCGGTGGCGCAGCTCGGCGGCGTCCACCTGGCGTGCGAGCAGTCCTCCCAGCTGCTGGCCAAGGCGCTCGAGTGGGGCCGCCTCGCCGCGTACCTGGAGCAGTCCACCCGCTACATGCGCTACGACGACCGGCCCGGCGGCCGCTGGCGCGCCACGGTCCCGCCGGAGCTGGAGGGGTCGCTCGCAGCGACGTACGCGACCCTGCTCGACGAGACCTTCGCCGCGTACGGCCGCATGTACGACCGGCTGGAGCCGTGGTTCCGCGAGCGCTTCCCGCAGGCGGCCGGCGACAGCGACTTCGTGTACGGCCAGACGATCATGGCCAAGACGTGCGACACCCTGCGGATGCTCCTGCCGGCCGGCACGCGCTCGAACGTGGGGATCTACGCGACCGGCCAGTCCTACGAGCAGCTGCTGATGCGTCTGCGCCAGCACCCGATGGCCGAGATGCGCGCGTACGGCGACCTGATGCTGGTGGAGCTCCGCAAGGTGATCCCGGAGTTCCTCACGCGCGTCGACGTCGCCGATCGTGGCGTGGCCTGGAGCGACTACTGGCGAGCCGTGCGGGAGGCCACCGCGGAGCTCGGCGACAAGCTCGTCGGCGACGCCGAGCCGGAGCCGCGCGAGGAGGTCACGCTCGTCGATCACGATCCCCAGGGGGAGCTGAAGGTCACCGCGGCCGTGCTGTACGCGTCGACACAGCTCCCCGACGACCAGCTCCTGCGGCTCGCCGGCGAGCTGAGCGCCGACGAGCGGGCGGAGATCCTGACGGCCAGCGTGGGGCCGCGCTCGAACCGCCGGCACAAGCCGGGTCGAGCGTGGGAGCGCACGCAGTACCGCTTCGACGTGCTGTGCGACTACGGCGCGTTCCGCGACCTGCAGCGGCATCGTCCGCTCACGATCGAATGGCAGCGGCTCACGCCCGCGTTCGGCTACGACGTCCCGGTGGAGATCGACGAGGCGGGGCTGCGGCAGGGTTGGGACGAGGTCATGGGGCGCTCGAAGGAGACGTACGACGCGATCGCGGCAGCCGGGCTCCCCGACGCGGCCCAGTACGCCGTCGCGATGGCGTACCGGATCCGCTTCGTCATGCAGATGACGGCCCGCGAGGCGCTCCACCTGGCGGAGCTCCGGTCGCAGCCGCAGGGTCACCCTGCGTACCGCCGCGTCGCACGGGCGATCCACCGCGAGATCGCCGGCGTGCACCCCGGGCTGGGAGCCGCGTTCACCTACCTGAGCACCGAGGACGTCGACCTGGAACGACTCGAGGCCGAGCGACGCACGGAGTCCCGTCGTCGCCCCGCCGTCGAGGACTGAGGCCGTCGTCGCCTCGCCGTCGAGGACTGAGGCCGTCGTCGTTCCGGTACCCTGGCTCCTCCCATGGATCGCGACGCCACGTTCCTGCTCGCCCTGGTGATGCTCGCCGTCGCCGCCCTCGTGGTGGGCGCGAGCGGTTGGGTCCTGTTCGCCCGCGACCACCGCGCGTGGAAGGCTGCGCACGCCACCGCGGCCGACGACCCGCATCCGTCCGACGAAGGCTCCTAGATGCTCGACGTCCTCGACCTGCGCGAGCGGGGCGGACGGCTCGAGCCCTCGAAGCTCGAGATCGACCCCGCCACCACCGAGACCGTCCGCGAGATCCTCCAACGGGTCTTCGTGGAGGGCGACGACGTGCTCCTCGAGCTCGCGCGCCGCTTCGACGGGGCCGACCTGTCCGAGACCGGCGTCCTGGTCACCGACGCCGAGTTCGAGCGCGCCGACCGCGACACGCCTCCCGAGCTGCGTCGCGCGCTGGACGAGCTGATCGACCGGCTCCGCGAGCTGGCGGTCCGGCAGATCCCCTCCGAGTGGTGGGAGGACCGTGACGGCGTCCGGTTCGGGGAGATCGTGCGTCCCCTGGCCTCGGTGGGCTGCTACGTGCCCGGCGGCCGGGCGCGGTACCCCTCGAGCGTCTGCATGACCGTCGTCCCGGCGGTGGTCGCCGGCGTCGAGGAGATCGTCCTGTGCACGCCGCCGACGACCGACGGTTCGATCCACGCACCCGTGCTGTACGCCGCACGCCGGGCCGGGGCCGCGTACGTCGCCAAGTCGGGCGGCGCCCAGGCGGTCGGAGCGATGGCGTACGGGACCGAATCGATCCCGTCGGTCGACCGGATCGTCGGGCCGGGCAACGTGTACGTGACGGAGGCCAAGCGTCAGGTGGCCGGGTTCGTGGGCATCGACGGCCTCGCAGGTCCCACCGAGCTCGCCGTCGTCGCCGAGGGGGACCTGGATCCGCGTCTGGCAGCACTCGACCTGATCGCCCAGGCGGAGCACGACCCCGACGCCCGAACGTTCTTCATCACCCCCGATCCGGCCCTGCTGGAGAAGGTCGGCGCCGCGCTCGACCAGGAGCTCGACGCCGCCGGTCGCCGGCAGATCGTGGATGCCGCGCTGGAGCGGGCCCGGCTCGTCCTGGTCCGCGACCTGGCGCAGGCGGCCCGCGCCGTGAACGACGTGGCGGCCGAGCACGTGCTGCTCCTGGTCTCGGAGCCCGAGGCGTTCCTCCCGCACGTGCGGAACGCGGGCGCCGTCTTCGTCGGCCACTGGAGCGCCGTGCCGTTCGGCGACTACGGCGTGGCCTCCAACCACGTCCTGCCGACCGCGGGCACCGCGCGGTTCGCCAGCGGGTTGCGCGCGGCCGACTACGTCACGGTCTCGTCGGTCGTCGAGCTGTCACGGGAGGCGGCGCTGCGCTACGCGCCCGGGACCGCCGCGATCGCACGTGCCGAGGGGCTGGTGGGTCACGCCCGAGCGATGGAGGCGCGGGCCGACGAGGCAGGCCGATGAGCGGCGCCGAGCCGCGGCCCGGCCTGCGTGACGTCGCCCCCTACATCTCGCCGCAGCTCGGGGCGGCCGCGCGCCTCAACACGAACGAGTGCCCCCACCCGCTCCCCGAGGACGTCGCCCTCGAGATGGCCGAGGCGATCCGCGAGTTGCCGCTGCACCGGTACCCCGACGGCCAGCTGCGACGCCTCCGCGACGAGCTGGCGGCGCTCCACGGGCACAGGGCGGACGGGACGTGGGCGGCCAACGGCTCGAACGAGGTCCTGACCCAGCTCCTCCAGGCCTACGGCGGCCCCGGGCGGCGGGCCCTGACCTTCGAGCCGACGTACCTCCTCCACCGCCGGATCTGCTGGCTCACGAACACCGAGCTGGTGGGCGGTGAGCTCGGCGACGGCTTCCTCCTCGGGTCGGACCAGGTGGAGCACGCCGCGGCGGCCGCTCCCGACGTCGTGTTCGTCTGCTCACCCAACAACCCGACCGGCAACGCCCAGCCCGTGGACGCGATCGGCGCACTCGCCGCTGCGCTCCCGTCCTCGCTCGTCGTGGTCGACGAGGCGTACGGCGAGTTCTCGCCCCGAACCACCGCGCTCCCGCTGCTGGCGACGCAGCCCAACGTCGCGGTGGTGCGGACGTTCTCGAAGGCCTTCGCGCTCGCAGGCGCGCGGATCGGCTACGTGCTGACGGCACCGAGCGTGGTCGAGGACCTGCAGCGCGTCCGCCTCCCGTACCACCTCTCGGCGCTGGCGCAGACCGCAGGCATCGTGGCGCTCCGCCATCGCCGGGAGGCCTCGGACGTGCTCGCCGCGATCGCGGGCCAGCGCGACCGCCTGCTCCGCGAGCTGGACGCGATCGACGGCGTGACGGTGTATCCGTCGGACGCCAACTTCGTCCTGTTCGTCCCCCCCGGCGATCCCGCGACG
Source organism: Actinomycetota bacterium (assembly GCA_036556385.1). Taxonomy (GTDB): domain Bacteria; phylum Actinomycetota; class UBA4738; order UBA4738; family HRBIN12; genus AC-51. Next base: position 10,591 of record DATBJQ010000098.1, read on the forward strand.
GTGTGGCAGGGGCTGCTCGATCGCGGCGTCCTCGTGCGCGACATGACCGCCGTGGTGCCGGGAGCCCTGCGGGTCACCGCCGGCGCCGAGCACGAGGTCGACCTGTTCCTCAAGGCGTTGGGAGAGGTGCTCGTCCGATGAGCCGCGCGGCGACGGTCCAGCGAGCGACGAAGGAGACCGAGGTCACGGTCCGGCTGGAGGTGGACGGTCGGGGCGACGCGGAGGCCGACACGGGGCTGCCGTTCTTCGACCACATGCTCCAGCAGCTGGGCAAGCACGCGGGGTTCGACCTGTCGCTCACCTGCAGAGGCGACCTGGACGTCGACGGTCACCACACGGTGGAGGACTGCGGGCTCGCGGTGGGCCAGGCGCTCAAGGAGGCCCTCGGAGACAAGGCGGGCGTACGGAGGTTCGCCTCGATCGTCGTGCCGCTCGACGAGGCGGCCGTGGAGGTCGCCCTCGACCTGTCCGGCAGGACCTTCGTCGTCCACGACGTCCCCGTGCCCGTGGAGATGATCGGGACGTTCGACACGGGGCTGGTCGAGGACTTCGTCCGTGCGTTCGCGCAGGCGGCCGAGCTCACGATCCACGTGCATCTCAAGGACGGACGCTCGCCCCACCACGTGTGCGAGGCGGAGTTCAAGGCGATCGCGAAGGCGCTGGGCGATGCCTGCGCCCCGAGTGGGCGTGGCGACGTCCCGTCCACGAAGGGCACCCTCTGAGCGGGGGGGACCGTGGGGGCGGACGGATGAGCAGCAGGATCGCCGTGCTCGACTACGGCAGCGGGAACCTGCACTCGGTGTCCCGCGCGCTGGCGCACGTCGGCGCCGAGGTTGCCGTCACGTCCGACGCTCACGAGGTGGTGGCGAGCGACGCCCTGCTGATCCCCGGGGTCGGGCACTTCGGCCAGTGCGTGCGGGCCCTCCGAGCGTCCGGCCTCGCGGCCGTCGCGACGGACTACGTGGCAACGGGCCGCCCGGTGGTCGGCGTGTGCGTCGGGCTGCAGGTCCTGTTCGCCGGCAGCCAGGAGGACGCGGAGCCGGGGCTCGCGGTCCTCCCGGCGATGGTCGAGCGGTTGCCGGACACCGTCCGGGTCCCGCACATCGGTTGGAACACCGTGCGCTGGCAGCGGCCCCACCCCTACGTTGATGGGATCCCCGACGGGACGCACTTCTACTTCGTGCACTCCTTCGCCCCGCCGGTGGACGCCGACACGGTCGGTGTGACCGAGCACGGGGTCCCGTTCGCCGCTGCCGTCGGCCGTGCGAACGTCTTCGCCACGCAGTTCCACCCCGAGAAGTCGGGCGAGGCGGGGTTGCAGCTGTACGAGAACGTCGTGCGGGCGGTGGCCGCGTGATCGTGATCCCCGCGATCGACCTGCGGCGTGGCCGGGCCGTCCGGTTGCTCCGCGGCGATCCGCACGAGGAGACGATGTACGCGGACGACCCCGTGGCCCTCGCCGTGCGGTTCCAGGAGGAGGGCGCGCGCAGGCTCCATCTGATCGACCTCGACGCCGCGCTCGAGGACGGTGACAACCGCGAGGTTGTCGCCGACATCTGCCGCTCGGTCGTGGTCCCCGTCCAGGTCGGTGGTGGCGTCCGCACGCTGGAGGACATCGCCGCGGTCGCCGAGGTCGGCGCCGCTCGAGCGATCCTGGGGACCACGGCCGCGCTCGACCCGTCGTTCGTCGAGCGGGCGGTGGAGGAGTACGCGGAGCGGATCCTGGTGGCGGTCGACGTCCGCGGCGGCCACCTGATGGTGAAGGGGTGGCAGGAGGAGGGCCCGAAGCTCGAGGACGTCCTGCCCGCGCTGAACGACGCCGGTTCGCCCCGGTACCTGGTCACCGCGATCGCTCGCGACGGCACCCTCGACGGCCCCGACCTCCGCCTCTACCGGCAGGTGGCGGCGTTGACCGAGCGGCCCGTGATCGCGAGCGGCGGCGTGCGCACCGCCGACGATATCTGGGCGCTCCGCGATGTCGGCTGCGAGGCGGCCGTCACCGGCAAGGCGCTCTACGAGAAGACACTGAAGATCTCGCAGGTGACGCGGGGCTGACGATGCTGGCGAAGCGGATCATCCCGTGCCTGGACGTGGACGCCGGCCGCGTGGTGAAGGGCGTCCGCTTCGAGCAGCTCCGCGACGCGGGGGACCCGGTCGAGCTCGCGGCGCGGTACGACGCCGAGGGCGCGGACGAGCTGGTGTTCCTGGACATCACGGCGACGATCGAGGGACGCGACGCGACGCACGCGGTGATCACGCGCACGGCGGAGCAGGTGTTCATCCCGCTGACGGTGGGGGGCGGCGTGCGCTCGGAGGACGATGTCCGCACGTTGCTGCGGGTGGGGGCGGACAAGGTCTCGTTGAACACCGCGGCGGTCCGCGACCCGTCGCTCCTGCAGCGGTGCAGCGACACGTTCGGCGCGCAGTGCGTCGTGGTCGCGATCGACGCGCGCCGCCGTCCCGGCGGCTGGGAGGTGGTGGTCGACGCGGGCGGGACGCCCACCGGCACCGACGCCGTCGCCTGGGCGCACGAGGCGACGGCGGAGCGCGGCGCCGGGGAGGTGCTCCTCACCTCGATGGACCGCGACGGAACGGGAGCGGGGTACGACCTGGAGCTGCTGGCGGCGGTGCGCGAGGCGACCACGGTGCCGCTGATCGCGAGCGGCGGCGCGGGCGAGCCGGAGCATTTCGCGGCCGGGCTCGCCCACGCCGACGCCGTCCTCGCCGCGAGCCGGTTCCACGACGAGGAGCTCTCGATCCGCGACGTGAAGCGCCACCTGGACGCGCGGGGGATCCCGGTGCGGCCAGCATGAGCGGCCCGGCGGACGATGGCGTGGACCGCGCTCCCGTGGCCCTGGACGACCTGCGGTTCGACGACCGCGGCCTGATCACCGTGGTGGCCCAGGACGTGGACGACGGCGAAGTGCTGATGGTCGCCTGGGCGACGCGCGAGGCGGTCGAGCGCACGGTCGCGGAGGGACGGATGGTCTACTGGTCCCGCTCGCGCGGAGAGCTCTGGCGCAAGGGCGACACCAGCGGTCACGTCCAACACTGGGAGGAGCTGCGCGTGGACTGCGACGGCGACGTCCTGCTGGCGCGGATCCATCAGGAGGGCGCCGCGTGCCACACGGGCGAGCGCTCCTGCTTCTTCCGGCGGCTCCAGACCCGCGGCGTCTAGCCCGCCTTCGACAGCAGGAACGCCAGCTCGAATCCCGCCACGGCGACGAGCCCGCTCAACGGACCGGCTTCCCGGAAGGCCTCGGGCGCCAACGAATCCAGCGTCATCGTGAGCAGGGCTCCCGCCGCGAAGGAGGAGACCACCGACAGCGCCTCGGGAGTGAGGGCATCGAACGCCGCGTACCCGAAGGCAGCGGCGAAGCCGGCCCCGAGGGAGATCAGCAGGAAGATCCGCAGGACGCCTCGCCGTGGACGGCCTGCGCGGGCGAAGCTCGCGGCCGACGCCACGCCTTCCGGCAGGTTCGAGATCACGACGGCCGCCAGGAAGGACACCGAGATGCTGCCGCTCAGGAGGGAGACGCCCAGGATCAGCGACTCGGGCAGCCCGTCCAGCGCCGCTCCGACGGCGATCGCCGCCCCCGATCCCGGCTCGGCGGCCTTCCGGGTCTTGCGGTCGGCGCCGCCGGCACGATCGACGTAGAGGTCGGCCACGAAGTAGGCGAGGCCGCCGGCCACCAGCCCGGCGGTCAGCAGGACCGTCCCGCCGTCCTCCAGGGCGTCCTCGACGAGCTCGAAGGACACGGCGCTGATCAGCGCGCCCGTGCCGAAGCCCATCACGAGCCCCACGACGCGGTCCGAGATCGAGAACCGGTAGGCGATCGCCGCCCCCACGACCAGCATCGAGGAGGCGAGGAACCCCCAGAGGGCCGCGACCAGCACGGGGGGATGCTAGCCCTGCTCCGTGGCCGTGGCTCACCCCACTCGGGCTCACCTGGAGCCCCTCCCGAGCCGATAACAGGTCGTATGCGGCGTCTCGGGATCGTCTGGGCGGTGATCGCGTGCGTGCTGGCGACGGCGATGCCGGCGACCGCCGCGCCCGGTGACGTGGACACCTCCTTCGACGACAACGGCATGCTCACGATCGGGTTCGGCGCGGCCGCCGAGGGCCTCGTGGTCCTCGACGACGGCACCATCCTGCTGGGCGGCACGTCCGGCGGCGACCTGGCGTTCGTGTCCCTCCAGGGGAGCGGCGCCCCGACCGGGGGGTTCGGCACCGACGGGGTCGTGACGCTCGACGCGGGTGGCCCCGATCGCGGCATGGGTCTCGCGGTGGACGACGACGGGTCCCTGATCGTCGCCGGATGGACCTCCGGCGGCGGTGACGTGGACACCGCGGTTGGGAAGGTCGACGCCGACGGCACGCCGACGGCCTCCTTCTCCGGCGACGGCACGCGCTCCTACGACCTCGGTCACGGTAAGGACGATCGCGCCTACGACGTGGACGTCACGCGGACGGGCAAGATCGTGCTCGGCGGCTACGTGGTCGTGCGAGGCGAACGGCGGTTCCTCCTGGTTCGGCTCCGCGCGAACGGCGAGCGGGACACGTCCTTCGGTGGCGACGGCGTCGTGAAGCTGCGGGTCGGTCCGCGGGCCGAGATCCACGACGTGCTCGTGCTCCCGAACGACGCGATCCTGGTCGCGGGGCTCACCCGCGTGGCCGGCAGGAGCACGGACATGGCGGTGGCCCGCTTCCGGCCCAACGGGTCCCTGGATCGCGGCTTCAGCGGCGACGGGAAGATCATCGTCGGCGACGACAGCGCCGAGACCGCCGAGGCGATCGTCCTGCTCCCCGACGGACGGCTGGGCGTGGCAGGTGTCTACAGCTCGCACGACATGGTGGTGCGTTGGTTCACGGGCAGCGGGGTCCCCTCGGAGACGATGGGCGTGAACGGGAGGACCAGGATCGCGTACGGGACCTCCCCCGTTCGCCCCTACGACCTCCTCACGGGCGCCAATGGCCGCATCTACGTGGTCGGGAAGGCCGCCGATCCGACGGACGTCTTCGTCGCGCGGCTCGATCGCGACGGCGACCCCGACGACGCCTTCGGGGACGACGGGCGCGCGGTCGCCGACTTCTTCGGGGCCGAGTCGGGCGCCGCGGCGGGGCTCACCCCGGCAGGCCGGTTGCTGGTCGCGGGGCAGACCGACGGGTTCGACCCCGATCCCGGACGGGCGGTGTCGGGCTCGATGCTGCTGGTCCGCTTCCTGCCCTGAGCGCGACACGGCTCGCGCCGCCGTCGAGCCAGCCACGGACCGGATGCACACCACCCCTCGCTAGACTCCCCCCGTGCTCCGACTGGTGATCCCCAAGGGCTCGTTGGAGGCTCAGACGCTGCGCCTCTTCGAAGAGGCCGACCTGCGCGTGCGCCGCGGCTCCGACCGCGACTACCACGGATCGATCGACGACGAGCGGGTGGAGCGCGTGTCGATCCTGCGTCCGCAGGAGATCCCCCTCTACGTCCAGGACGGCCTGTTCGACCTCGGCATCACCGGACAGGACTGGATCGCGGAGACCGCGGCCGACGTCGAGGTCCTCACCACACTCACCTATGCGAAGAGCGGCACGGGGCACGGCACCAGCATCGTGCTGGCCGTCCCGAACGAGCACCCGGCGAACAGCGCGAAGGAGATCCCGCCGGGCACGCGGATCTCCACGGAGTTCGTGGAGCTCACCCGGCGCTACTTCGACGATCTGGGCATCGAGGTGCGGCTGAGTTGGTCCTACGGCGCCACCGAGGCGAAGGTCCCCGAGATCGTCGATGCGATCGTGGACGTCACGGAGACCGGCTCGACCCTCCGCGCCCACGGCATGAAGGTGATCGAGACGCTCATCACCAGCGACCCGGTGCTGATCGCGAACAGCGACTCCGCGGCCGATCCCGCCAAGCGGGTGGCGATGGACGACCTGGTCACGCTCCTGCGCGGCGCGCTCGAGGCCCAGGGGCGCGTCCTGATCAAGCTCAACGTGAGCGCCGACCGGCTCGACCACGTCCTCCGCGTGGTCCCGTCGATGAAGGCGCCGACCGTCTCCCAGCTGTCGGAGGGGGGCTTCGCGATCGAGACGGTTGTGGACAAGCGAGGCGTGAACCGGCTCCTCCCCGAGCTGAAGTCGGCCGGCGCCACCGACATCCTGGAGCTCCCGATCTCGAAGATCGTCCCGTAGGGGAGCCGATGACAGCAGCCTCCAGCGTCGTCGTCGTGGCCGGGGGCGGACGGGTCCGCGACGAGATCCGCGACGAGGGCGCCGGTGCCCTGGTGATCGCGGCGGACGGGGGCGCGGACGAGGCCCTGCGGGTGGGGCTGCACGTGGACATCCTGGTCGGCGACCTGGACTCGGTGACCCCCGAGGGGCTGCGTGCGGTGGAGGAGGCCGGTGCCGCCGTGCACCGGCACCCCGTGGACAAGGACCGGACGGATCTCGAGCTCGCCCTCGCGGAGGCCGTGGAGGCGGGCGCGCCCCGGATCCTGGTCGCCGGCGGCGATCGCGGACGCTTCGACTTCGTGCTCGGCAACGCCCTCGTGCTGGCCGACCCGGGGCTCGCCGACGTCGAGGTGGACGCATGGTTCGGGGAGGCCACGGTCCACGTCGTGCGCAGCGAGCGCCGGATCCCCGGCAGGCAGGGAGATCTCTTGAGCCTGGTCGCCGTGGGCGGACCGGCACGAGGGGTGCGGACCGAGGGGTTGCGGTGGGCGCTCGACGGGCAGGATCTGCCGGCGGGCGTCGGCCTCGGGATCAGCAACGAGTTCCTGGGCGACACGGCCCTCGTGGAGCTCCGCGAGGGCGTGCTCCTGGCGATCCGGCCGGGACGGGACCTCCCGGAGGCGTAGGGAGAGCAGGTCCGCCGGTCGACGCAGGCCCGCGATAGGCTCGCAGCCTCCGATGCCCCGCCGGTCGACCCTTCCCCGCACCCTGGTCCTCGTCGTGACCCTGATCCTCGTCGGCAGGCCCGTCTCGGCGGCGCCCGGCGACCCCGACCCGGCGTTCTCCGCGAACGGCACGGCCGTCGTGTTCACGCAGGGCTCGGTGGGCACGGCGGTGGTGCTCGACCCGCGCGGCCGCACGACGGTGGCGGGCTACAGCGTCGATGACGAGGTCGACGTCGTGGTCGCACGGTTCCTCCCGGACGGGACGCTCGACCCGGCTTTCGGCGGCGGGGACGGGCGCGTTCGGCTGGATCTGGGCGGGGCGGACCACGTCTTCGACGCGGCCCTCGTCCCGGGCGCGGGCATCGTCCTGGCGGGGGTCCGGACCACCGCGGACGCGGACGTCGCGTTCGTCCTGCGCCTGGGCGACCGGGGCCGACCGCTCGCGAGCTTCGCGGACGACGGACTGCGGACGATCAGCTTCGCGAAGCGCTACCAGGTCGCGAACGCCATCGCGGTCACGGACACGGGGCGGTTCGTCGTGGGCGGCTGGGTGTCGAACGGCGGCACGAGCCGATCGGCCTTCGCGCGCCTGCTGCCCGACGGCTCGTTGGACGCGGCCTTCTCCCGCGACGGGCGCGCCACGGTCAACCTGTCCGAGGGAGCGGAGCAGATCCGCGACCTCACGGTCCTCGACAACGGCAGGATCCTGGGCGCCGGATCGGCGGAGGGCGGGGCGAACGACCTGTTCGCGCTCGTCCGGCTCCTGCCCAACGGTCGTCTCGACCCCCGCTTCGGGGCCGAGGAGGGCTTCACGCTCACGAACGTCGGCCGAGGCGCGGATTCGGCGGCCGCGATCGCCGTGCGCTCGGACGGGAGGATCGTGCTGGCGGGCAGCTCCGGAGGCGGGTGGGGCGTCGTCCGCTTCCTCCGGGGCGGCGGCCACGACGCCTCGTTCGGCGCTTCGGGCGAGGTGACGCTCGGCCTCGGGAGGGGCCCCGAAGCCGCGTACGACGTCGTGCCGGTGGGCGTCCGGTTGCTGGTGGTGGGGACGCTCCGCGGGACCGGCTCACCGGATCTCGCGGTCGTGCGGCTGAAGGACTCCGGCGAGCCCGACGGATCGTTCGCCGGCGACGGGGTGGCCCTCCTGGAGGTCGCGGGCGGCCCCGACACGGCACGCGCGGCCGCCCTGGCCGACGGCCGCCGCCTGGTGGTCGGAGGCGACACGTGGGCCCATGGCCGCCCGCGCCTCCTGGCCGCACGCATCCTGACGAGATGACCCCCGCTCGGTGCCCTCGCTTGACCCGACCCCCGCGGTCTGGCACGATGGGTCCGTGATTGAACGGCCGTTCAAACTCGTAGGACGCTGACCGGCGCGATCCGCGCGGCCCCGCCGCGCACGCGCCGCGACGACCTCCCGCACGGGGGGTCGTTCTCTTTCCGCCGCAAGCAACCTCAGCGCGGCGGGCCCCGGAAGAGCGGTCTGGAGGGACAGGCGATGGCGGTGCAGGAGCAGATCCGTTCGGAGGCGACCGACCTCCGGAGCAGATGGGAGCGCGAGGCCCGCTGGGCCGGGATCCGCCGGCCCTACGGGGCCGAGGACGTGGTCCGGCTCCGCGGGCGGATCCGGGAGGAACAGCCGTTCGCGACGCGGGCGGCCGACCGCCTGTGGTCGCTGCTCACCACCGAGGAGCACGTGCCCGCGTTGGGGTGCCTCACGGGCGGCCAGGCCGTCGAATGCGTGAAGGCGGGGTTGCGCGCGATCTACGTGTCGGGGTGGCAGGTGGCCGCCGACGCGAACCTGGGCGGCCACACGTACCCGGATCAGTCGCTGTACCCCGCGAACTCGGTGCCCTCGGTGGTTCGCCGCCTGAACAACGCGCTGCGTCGGGCCGACCAGATCGCCTGGGCCGACGGGCAGGACATGGACTTCCTGGCGCCGATCGTCGCCGATGCGGAGGCGGGGTTCGGGGGCCCCTTGAACGCGTTCGAGCTCATGACGGCGATGATCCTGGCGGGTGCCGCCGGGGTGCACTTCGAGGACCAGCTCTCGTCGGAGAAGAAGTGCGGGCACCTGGGCGGCAAGGTCCTCGTGCCGACGTCGCAGTTCGTGCGGACGCTCGCGGCCGCCCGGCTCGCCGCCGACGTCCTCGATGTCCCCACCCTGCTCGTCGCCCGGACCGACGCGCTGGGGGCGGGTCTGCTCACGTCCGACCACGACGAGCGCGACCGCGGCTTCACCACGGGCGAGCGGACGCCGGAGGGGTTCCACCGTGTCCGCAGCGGCATGGACGCGGCGATCGCGCGGGCCCGGGCCTACGCCCCCTACGCCGACGTGCTCTGGTGCGAGACCGGGACGCCCGACCTGGAGGAGGCGCGGGCCTTCGCCGAGGGCGTGCACGCCGCGTTCCCCGGCAAGCTGCTCGCGTACAACTGCTCCCCCTCCTTCAACTGGCGGGCGAACCTCGACGACGCGCAGATCCGCACGTTCCAGAAGGAGCTCGGCGCGCTCGGCTACCGGTTCCAGTTCATCACGCTGGCCGGGTTCCACGCCCTGAACGCCGGCATGTTCGACCTGGCCAAGGGGTACGCGGCCGAGGGGATGCCGGCGTACGTTCGCCTCCAGGAGCGAGAGTTCGCGCTCGAGCCCGACGGGTACGAGGCCGTGCGTCACCAGCGTGAGGTGGGCACCGGATGGTTCGACCTGGTCGCGCAGGCCGTCAGCGGCGGCGAGTCCTCGACGCTGGCGCTCGAGGGCAGCACCGAGAGCGCCCAGTTCTGATCTGCACCCCGGCCCGGACCCGGCAGACGTGGCGCGTCCGACCTACCTACACTGCACGCCATGGCGGGTCTGCAGGGGGCGATCGCGGCGGCCGCCACGCCGATGCGTGACGGAGGGGCGGCGGTCGACGAGGAGAGCATCGAGCGACTCGTCACCTTCCTCGCTCGGGCGGGCCTGGACGGCTTGCTGAGCTGCGGGACCGCCGGCGAGGGCATGCTGCTGTCGGTGGCCGAGCGGCAGCGGGTCACGGAGCTGATGGTGCAGGCGCGGCCCGCGGGGTTCCGCGTCGCGGTCCACGCGGGCGCCCAGACCACCGCCGACACGGTCGAGCTCGCCTCGCACGCGGAGGAGGTGGGCGCCGACGCCGTCGCCGCGATCGCGCCTCCGTACTTCGCGCTCAGCAACGACGAGCTCTTCCACCACTTCTCGGCGGCCGCCGACGCGGCGGATCCCCTGCCGTTCTACATCTACGAGTTCGCCGAGCGCAGCGGGTACGCGATCCCGCCCGAGGTGATCCAGCGGGTCCAGCGCTCGTGCCCCAACCTGGCCGGCCTGAAGGTCTCGGACCGGCCGCTCGAGGCGGCGATGAAGTACCAGCTGCCGGGGCTCAACCTGTTCATCGGGTGGGAGCCCTTCGTCCGCCCGGCGCAGGAGCGTGGGGCCAAGGGCGCGGTGAGCGGTCTCGCCACGGCCTTCCCGGAGCTGATCCGCAACCTGGTGCGGGGGGTCGACCCGGCGGCGCCGTCCCGGGTGGCCGAGCTGCGGCTCGCACTGACGGGGATGCCGTTCCACGCGGCCCTGAAGTACGTGCTGGTGAAGCGGGGCGTCATCCCCCACGGGGACGTCCGGCGGCCCCTGCTGGGACTGATCGAGGCCGAGCGCACGCGCCTGGACGCCCTCGTTCCTTGACGCGAATCCGACCCGGCCGGTAGGGTTTTGCACCTGCAACGACCCCCAGGCCGTGAGAAGGGGTGCCGCCGTGATCCGGACCCGCACCATCGGAGAGGTCGCTTCCATGATCCCCGCCCGTCTGTGCTGCTGTCCGGATCGCGCGCCCATCGCGATGGGCGCGCACCGTCGCGTGCGGTAGCCCTCGCGATCACCGGAGTCCCCGGGCCGCCCGCACGGGCGGCCCGTGGCCGCCCGCACGGGCGGCCCGTCGCACGTCCCACGACCCGCACGCCAGCCATGACCCCCCCACCCCAGCCATGACGGACACGCCGAACACCGCTCCCGCCGAGACCTCCACCCGCCCCACGCGCACGCCCCGACCGCGCGGCGAGGGTCAGTGGGGCCTGGGCTATCACGAGCCGCTGAACACCGTGGAGCAGATCAAGAAGGAGCACGACGGACTGCTGGTCCGCGAGCGCGTCGAGCGGATCTTCGCGCCCGGCGGGTTCCGTTCGATCGGCAAGCAGGACCTGCGATCGCGGCTGCGGTGGTGGGGGCTCTACACGCAGCGCAAGCAGGGTGTGCCCGGCGAGCGCACCGGCAGCGCCGAACCTGAGGAGCTCGAAGACGAGTTCTTCATGCTGCGGATCAGGATCGACGGCGGGCAGCTGACGAGCGAGCAGCTGCGGGCGATCGCCTGGGCGTCCGAGCGGCACGGTCGCGACGTGGCCGACCTGACCGACCGGCAGAACGTGCAGCTGCACTGGATCCGGATCGAGGACGTTCCCGCGCTGTGGGAACGACTCGAAGGCGTGGGGCTGACCACCCAGGAGGCCTGCGGCGACACGCCGCGGGTGATGATGGGATGCCCGCTCGCCGGCGTCACGGCCGACGAGGTCCTCGACGGCGGACCGGACGTGCGGGCGGTCGCGACGCGCATCCTCGGCGATCCGGCCTTCTCCAACCTCCCGCGGAAGTACAAGACGTCGGTCAGCGGCTGCGCGGTGCAGTGCACGAACCCCGAGATCAACGACATCGCCTTCGTCGGCGTCGTGCACCCCGAGCTGGGTGCCGGGTACGACCTGCTCGTGGGTGGCGGCCTGTCCACGAATCCGATGTTCGCGATCCGCCTCGGCGCCTTCGTCGAGCCGGCGGCCGTGCCCGACGTCTGGGTGGGCGTCACCTCGCTGTTCCGCGAGTACGGCTACCGGCGGTCCCGGAACCACGCGCGCATCAAGTTCCTGGTCAAGGACTGGGGGGCCGGACGGGTGCGGGAGACGCTCGAGCAGGAGTTCCTGGGGCGCAGCCTCCCCGACGGTCCGGCGGCGGCGCTCGCCCCGATGGGCCGTCGGGACCACGATGGCGTGACGCCACAGCGCGATGGGCTCGTGTCGGTCGGCGCCGCCCCCCACGCGGGACGGATCCTCGGGCACCAGTTGCGCGCGCTGGCGGAGCTGGCCGACGGGTTCGGCAGGGGGCGGCTGGCGGTCACCCCGCAGCAGAAGATCGTGCTCCTGGACGTCGCCCCGGAGCGCGCCGACGAGCTCGTCGAGCGCATGGCGGAGGTGGAGCTGGACGTCCGGCCGCACCCGATCCGTCGCGGCATCATGGCCTGCACGGGGATCGAGTTCTGCAAGCTCGCGATCGGCGAGACGAAGGGCCGCGCGCGCTGGCTCGCCGAGGTGCTTGCCGCGCGCTTCCCGGAGCTGGACCAGGACGTCCGGATCCACGTGAACGGCTGCCCCAACTCGTGCGCGCGGTTCCAGGTGGCCGACGTCGGCCTGATGTCGGCGCTGCAGGTGCGGCCCGACGGCACCCGCTCGGACGCCTTCCTGATCCACCTGGGAGGGGCGATGGGCGGGGACGATCCCTCGTTCGCCCGCAAGGTCAAGGGCGTGAAGGTCCTGGCCGAGGACGCCGCCGACTACCTGACCCTGTTGATCTCCCGCTACCTGCGCGGCCGCATCGACGACGAGTCGTTCTCGACGTTCGTGCGTCGCCTCGACGACCGCGAGCTCGCCCGGTTCGCCGAGCCGGAGGGGGGGCGTCGATGAGCGATACCCCCCGAGCGGTACCGTTCTACTGTCCGTTCTGCGGCGAGCAGGGCCTGCGGCCCGCCGACCCCTCGGGGTGGTGGTGCGAGACCTGTGACCGCAGGTTCGAGCTGACCGTGCGCGTGCCCGGCCCCTCGGCCGACGCGGCGCCCCGGAGGGATGCCTGATGTCCGATCCCGTCCAGCCGATCCACGAGCCGGCGCTGCCGGTGGTGGACGAGGAGGCCGTCTGGGTCCGCGAGGCCGCCCAGCGCTTCGAGCACGCCACCGCGCAGGAGCTGCTCGGGTGGGCCCTCGACACCTTCCATCCGAAGCTGGCGATCAGCATCGCGGGCGGGGTCGACGGCATGGCGATCCTGGACATGGCGTGGCGCATCGACCCGGAGGTGCGGGTGTTCACGCTGGACACCGGGCGACTGCCGCCCGAGACGTACACCCTGTTCGAGGAGGTCCGCGACCGGTACGGGATCGACGTCGAGTTCGAGTACCCGGATGCCCACGCGGTGTCGTCGCTCGTCACGCAGCACGGGCCGAACCTGATGTACACATCGGTGGACCTGCGCCTCGCGTGCTGCAACCTGCGCAAGGTCGAGCCCCTTCGACGGAAGCTGCTCACCCTGGACGCGTGGGTGGCGGGCCTCCGTCGGGAGCAATGGGCGAGCCGCCGCAACGTGGCGAAGGTCGAGCTGGACCAGGAGCACGGCGGCATCGTCAAGCTGAACCCGCTCGCCGACTGGACCCTGGAGCAGGTGTGGGCCTACACGCGCGAGCACGAGGTGCCCTATCACGAGCTGTTCGACGCCGGGTACACGTCGATCGGCTGCCTCCCCTGCACGCGGCCGGTCCAACCGGGAGAACCCGAGCGAGCCGGGCGGTGGTGGTGGGAGCAGGACACCGACAAGGAGTGCGGTATCCACTGCAGCGTCGCGCTCCTGGGGACGAAGTCCGACGCCGAACGGGCGGCGGAGGAGACGCGGGTCGGCTGACGGCCCGGCGCGGAGGCACGCGGTGGTGGGCGCGTTCGGCTACCCGGTCAACCTGACGCTCCGAGGTCGTCGCGTGGTCGTGATCGGCGAGCTCCCGGTCCGCGAGGGCAAGGTGCGCGGCCTGCTCGACGGTGGCGCCGACGACGTCCTGGTCGTCGCCGACGAGCCGCGGGAGACCGTGGACGACCTGCTGGGCGTGCCGGGCGTGCGCGTCGAACGACGCCGGTGGAGGGTCGAGGACCTGGACCGGGCGATGCTGGTGATCGCGCACGATCCCGATCCGGAGGAGCGACGGGCGATCGCGCTCGAGGCGCGCCGCCGCGGCGCCTTGGTCAATATGGTTGACGACATCCCGAACTGCGACGTGGCGATGCCGGCCGTGGTGCGCCGGGGCGAGCTGCTGATCGCGATCGGGACGGGCGGCGCGTCGCCGGCGGTCGCGGCGATCCTCCGTCGCCGGCTGTCGGCCGAGTACGGCCCCGAGTGGGGCGAGGTCCTGCGGGTCGTGCGGGAGGTCCGCGAGGAGACGCTCCCGGAGCTCCCCGACCTGCGCGTCCGCGCGGATCGGTGGCGGGCCGCCCTGGACCCGGACGAGGCGGCCGGCCTCGTGCGGGACGGACGCGCCGACGAGCTTCGGGAACGGCTCCGGTCCCGGTTGCTGGAGGGCGCCGTCACGTGAGCGGCCGGGTGGTGCTGGTGGGCGCTGGGCCCGGGGACCCCGAGCTGATCACCGTGAAGGGTGCCCGGGCGCTGGCCGACGCCGACGTCGTGGTGTTCGACCGGCTCGTCGCGCCGGCGCTGCTCGAGCTCGCCCGGCCGGAGACGGAGCGGATCTACGTCGGCAAGGAGCCCGGCGGCCACGCGCTGCCGCAGGCTGGGATCGAGGAGCTCCTGGTGACGCGCGCCCTGGCGGGCGACGTGGTGGTGCGTCTGAAGGGTGGCGACCCGTTCGTCTTCGGCCGCGGCGGTGAGGAACTGCTGGCGTGTGCGAGGGCGGGGGTGCCCTGCGAGGTGATCGCCGGCGTGACGAGCGCGCTCGCGGCGCCGGCCGCCGCCGGGATCCCCCTCACGCACCGGGACCTGGCCCGCTCGTTCGCGGTCGTCACCGCCAGCACGGCCCACGGGGATCCGCTCCCCGATCTGGGACGGCTGGCGGGCGCCGTGGACACGCTGGTGCTGCTGATGGCGGTCGGGCGTCTCGCCGAGACGTGCGCGGCGCTGATCGCGACCGGGCGCGAAGCGGGCGATCCGGCCGCGATCGTGCAGTGGGCCACGACGCCGGAGGAGCGCGTCGTCACGGGGACCCTGGGCGACCTGCCGGCGCTGGCCGCCGCCGCCAGCGTCGGCCCCCCCGCCACGCTGGTCGTCGGCCCGGTCGCCGCGATCCCGCGGGAGCTGGCTCGGCTCCGGGCCGCGGGCCTCGCCTCGCCGACCCCCTCCTGATGCTCTCGGGTCACGGCGCGCCCGAACCCGGCGGCCGCCAGAGCCACAGGTGCCGCGGTGCATCCGGGGATCCGACGAGCGGTGTCCCGTCGAACGGGACCGTCTCCACGTGCTCGACGATCACGGCGGTCCCGGCCTCGTACGCGATACCCCGGCTGAAGGTGAACCCGGCGTCCAGGTCCGGCGCCGGCGGCCCGACGCGGACCCACGCGGAGGTGTCGGCGAGCCAGGCCGCGGGGCGGCCGCAGTCCCACGTCAGCAGCGCACCGTCGACGGTCGCCGCCTGCGCGTAGCACTCCCCTCCCCGGAGCACGCCGGTGTCCAGGGGACGCCACCGGTCCTCGCCCGCCACGTGCTCGGCGGTCGCGGGCGAGTAGGCCTCCCACGCGATCAGCCGCCCATCGACGAACGCGACGTCGGCGGTCTGGGCGGAGACGGGCGGGTCGGGGAGCCGGCGCCACGAGTCCCGCGACGGGTCGTAAGCCATCGCGATCGAGGTGGTGGTCGTCGCGCGGTTCCGATCGTCGATCTCGGAACCGACGACCACGACCTCCTGGTCCGTCCAGGCGGCGTTCGCGAGGTTGACGCCTGCGGGTGCCTCCGGGAGGAGACGCCACGTGTCGGTCTCCGGGTCGAACGCGGCTCCCTCCCGGGTGCTCAGGTCGCCCTGCTCGCCACCACCGACGACGACGAGCTCCTCGCCGGTCCAGGCCCACGCTCCCCCCCACGAGGGCGAGTGCGGCGACGGCGGGAGCTCGCGCCACGTGTTCTCCACGGGATCGAAGGCGAGGGGAGCCATCTCACCGTCCCCACTGCGCGCGTCGAAGAAGATCGCTGCCGATCCCGTCCAGACCCCCTCCGCGTTCGAGCCGGCCCGGGGGGCCGGTGGCAGCTGTCGCCACGTGCGGGTGGTGGGTGAGAACGCGAAACCGTCCGCCAGCGCCGGCGGCTCGTCCTCGGCGCCGTCGGGGAACCCACCCCAGTACAGGAGCTCGTCCCCCGTCCAGACGATCGCCGCGCCGTCGCGCCGCTCCGGCGGAGGTGGGAGCTCGCTCCATCCTTCACCCGCCCACGACCAGGGATCGGCGGCGGGCCGGGGCTCCTGACCACCGCGGAACGCCGTCCACGCGAACGCGGCGGCGGCGGCGAACACCAGGACGGCGACGACACCGGCCACCACACGCCGGCGCCCCGCGTGCGGCTCGGGGATCGGTCGGAGGGGACCGTCGAGTCGCCGTGCGACGTCGGCCTCGAGGTCGTCCGGTCGGAGCTGATCCAGGACCGAGAGATCGGGATCCATCAGGCATCCTCCTCCGTGATCCGCGCGCGGAGCTTCGCGCGGGCCCTGCTGAGGTGCACGCGGACGGTCGGCCGACCGACGTCGAGCATCCTCGCGATCTCGTCCGTCGGGTACCCGGCGTACCACCGCAGGATCGCCGCGGCGCGTTGCTTGCCGGGGAGCTCCGCCAAGGCCGACAGCACGTCGTCGAGCCCCTCGGATCGCTCCACCGGGAGCTCGAGGGGATGCACGTCGTCGATGGGGCCCGTGCGGCCCCGGTCGTGCAGGGCGCCGGCCGCGAGCCGGAAGGCCGCGCGCCACACCCAGGCTCGCTGATCGCGGATCGCGTCGCCGCGACCCAGGCACTGCGCGAACGCCTCGGCGACGGCGTCGTCCGTGAGAGCTCGGTCCTGGGTGAACGCGAAGACCGAGCGCCAGAGGCGTCCGACCTCCTGCTCGTAGACCTCGCCCAGGTCCCTGGTCACCGGATCGACCGCCGTCCTTCGCATCGTCCCTCCACCGAGACAGGGAGCGGGAGGCGGGCCGACGTGTACCGGGGCGAAGGAGCCGACGGGGCTACGACGTCAGCGACACGTCGACCAGGATCAGCTCGCTGTCGGCCGCGGCCTCGACCGTGACCTCCTCCACGCCGGTGATCTGCGCCGCCGAGCCGGTGACCATGCGCTCGCCCTCGGCGGTGACGTCACCCTCGATCACGTACAGGTAGGCCCCGCGGCCCTCCCCCAGCTCGTGCGTCAGGGCTCGGCCCGCCCCGAGGCGTGACACGAGCACGTGCGCGTCCTGGTGCACCAGGACCGCGTCGCCGCCGTCCCCGCTGATCGCCTTCAGCCAGCGGTCGGTCCGGTCCTCGGCGGTGAACACCTTCTGTTCGACACCGGGCGGCAGCCCCCGCTCCCGCGGGAGGATCCACAGCTGGATGAAGCGCATCGGCTCGGTCTGGCTGGCGTTCTGCTCGCTGTGCCAGGCGCCCGAGCCCAGGGTCATGCGCTGCACGGAGCCCGCCGGCAACGGCCCGGGATCGCCGCCCACGTCGTCCTGGTGGCGGAAGCTGCCCTCGACGACGTAGGTCAGGCCCTCGATGTCCCGGTGCGGGTGCAGGGGCCAGACCGCGCCGGGGATCAGCCGGTCGTCGTTGAAGACCCGGAGCGTCCCGAAGCTCGTGTAGTCCGGATCCACGTAGCTGTCGAACGAGTAGTGCCAGCGGGCCCGGAACCAACCGCCCTCGACATCGCTGATCTCGTCGTCGTGCCGGACCACGATCGGCATGACGACAGCCTACGGGTCGTCGGCGGCCGGCGCTCGCCCGGGCAGCCAGGCGAGGAGCTCGCGCAGGTCGCCCACCCACGGCCCCGACCACTCCTCGGCCTCGGGGCGGAGCTGGGTGGCCACGTCGACGTCGGGGTCCCGGATCTCGACGGCCGCCATCCCGACGCGCTCGGCCCCGGAGAGCTCGCCGTACGACCCGTCCCCGCAGTACAGGATGCGATCGGCGTCCACGCCGAGACCCTCGCAGCACCGGAGGTAGATCGCCGCGTCCGGCTTGCGGAGCCCCGACTCGCTGGAGAACACGGCCACGTCGACGAGCGGGGCGAGCTCGAGCGCCCGCCACATCGGCGGCGTGTCGGGCGCGCACATCGAGATCAACCCGACCGGGTACCCGCGCTCCCGAGCGGTCCGCAGCGTGTCCGCGGCCCCCGGGCGGGGATGGAACCAGCGTCGGTAGAGCTCGCTGCGAGGGGCGAGCGCGAGGTGCACCAGGTCGTCGGGAGGATCGTCCAACCCGATCGCTCGGCAGACCGCCCGGACGTTGCCGGGCATGCCGTCCTCGTAGGCGCCCGTCTGCCGCTCGATCGCCGTGTCGAGCCACGCCTCGCGGAACGCCTCGGGGTCCGCGCCCAGGACGCGCGCCGCCGCGTCGACCGCGGCGAAGAACTCCGCGCGCGGGAACTCCGGGACGAGCGTCCCGTACAGGTCGAAGACGACCGCGTCGAACCGGCGGCCGCTCAGGTCCGGGCGCGCCACTCGTCCTCGAGGAGCCCGTAGACGACCAGGTCGTGGAAGCCCTCCACGCCGCGGCCCTCCTCGCGGAGCACGCCCTCCTGTGTGAACCCGAGCCGTTCCGGGATCGCCCGGCTCCGCGCGTTGCCCACGCCGGCGCGGATCACGACGCGGTGGACGCCGAGCTCGTCGAAGGCCAGACCGAGCAGCGCGACGCAGGCGCGGGTGACCAGCCCGCGTCCCTCGTGCTCACGATCGATCCAGTAGCCGAGCTCCGCCCAGATCCCGAAGGGGCCGCGGGACAGCCCCACACCGCCCGCGTAGCGACCCTCCACGATCAGGGCGGTCCCCTCGAGGTCGTCCGGATCGCGCAGGACGGAGGCCAGCCACGCCCGCTCGTCGTCGATCGTCCGCGTCGAGTCCGCCCACGGCATCCACACGCCGAGCCGGTCGCGGTTCGCGTCGACGAGCGCGAACACGTCGTCCGCGTCGTCGAGCGTGTAACGCCGCAGGAGGACGCCGTCCCCCAGGTCGATCGGGAGCGGGCTCACGTGGCGGCGCCGGCCCCCGACGACTCGCGGCCCGCCGGCTGCTCGCCGGCCCCGCGCTTGGCCCGCTCCTCCTCCTGCAGGACGCGGCGGAGCACCTTGCCGATCATCGTCTCGGGCAGCGCGTCGCGGAACTCGATCTCGTGGGGCGCCCGGTAGCCCGTGAGCCCCTGTTCGGGATCCTTCGTCCAGGCGATGATCTCCTCGGGCGTCGCGGTGACGCCCTCCTTGAGGACGATGTACGCCTTCACCCGTTCACCGGTGCGGTCGTCGGGCACCCCGATCACCGCGCACTTCGAGATCTTCGGGTTCCTGTAGAGCACGTCCTCGACCTCGGTCGGGTAGACGTTGAATCCCGACACGATGATCATGTCCTTCAGGCGATCGACGATCGTGAAGTAGCCGTCGGCGTCCATCACCGCGATGTCGCCGGTGTGCAGCCACCCGTTGCGGATCATCAGCGCCGACTCCTCCGGGCGCTGCCAGTAGCCGAGCATCACCTGAGGTCCCTTGATGCACAGCTCGCCCGGCTCGTCCACGCCGAGCTCCGTCTCCGGGTCGTCGAGCGACACGAGCTTGAAGTCGGTGTCGGGCGCGGGCAGGCCGATCGTGCCGGGCTTGCGCACGCCGTCGAACGGGTTCGCGGACGCGAGGGGCGACGTCTCGGTGAGCCCGTAGCCCTCGAGGAGGCGCCCCCCCTCGGTGATCCGTTCGAACTCCTCGGCCACCGCGGCGGGGAGCGGCGCCGCACCCGAGACGCAGACCTTGAGGGACTTCAGGTCGTACTCCGGCGTCTTGGGGTTCTCGTTCAGCGCGATGTACATGCGGGGGACGCCGGCGAACAGCGACGCCCGCTCCTTCGCGATCGACTCCAGCACCATGTGGATGTCGCGCGGGTTCGGGATCGGGATCAGCTTGAGCCCCTTCAGGATCGCCAGGTTGTGCGCGACCATCCCGAACGAGTGGAAGAACGGCAGGACGCCCAGGATCGCGTCCGTGCCGTCCTCGATCGTGGGGAACCAGGCCCGAGCCTGCCGGGTGTTCGACGTGATGTTGTAGTGGGAGAGCGCGGCACCCTTGGAGATGCCCGTCGTCCCGCCGGTGTAGATCAGCCCGGCCACGTCCTCCTTCGGCTTGACCGTGGCCACCGGCGGGATCGTCCCGGCGGAGCGGATCCCCACGTGCCACCGGGTCACGGGCGCGTCCTTCGGGACCGGGGGCCACGGCTTGCCGGCCGCCCGCTGCTGCTTCTTGAACACGGCGATCGGCGCCAGGAGCTTCTTCACGAGGGGCATGTAGTCGTTGAGCCGCATCACCACGACGTTGCGGATCCCCACGTCGGCGAAGACCTCGGCGAAGTCCGCGTACATCAGGTCGGCCACGATCACGACGGTGGGGTCGGCGTCGCGGAGCTGGTGGTCCATCTCGCGCTGCGTGTAGATCGGGTTGCAGCCGGTGATGACCCCGCCGAGCCGTGCGGTGGCGTAGTAGGCGATCGTGTAGTGCGGTGCGTTGGGCATGATCAGCGCGACGCGGTCGCCTCGGCCCACACCCATCCCGGCGAGCATCGCCGAGCAGCGCTCGACCTCGGCCAGGAGCCCCGAGTAGGACATGTGCTTCCCGAACCACGCGAGGGCGGGGTTCTCGGGGAACCGCCGCGCGGAGGCCTCGAGCATCGAGAACATCGATTCCTCCGGGTAGGGCTCGAGGCTGTGGGGGACACCGGGCGGGTACGACGCGAACCACGGCCGATGGTCGGTCATGCGCGGCATCATAGGGCGGTGGCGGTAGCTGCGCAGCCCGAGGAGGCGCGCGGCCAGGGACTGTTCCTCCGTGGGGCGCGCCTGGTCGCGACGTACATCCGGATGCACCCCCGGCCGTTCCTGGCGTCGGTCGCGGGGTCGCTGCTGTTCGCGATCTCGTCGCTGCTGCTCACGGTGGCGCTCGGGCGCGCCACCGACGAGGTCCTGCGTCCTGCGTTCGAGGGACACGTGGTGGCCTCGGAGGTCTGGCTGGCGGCGGCGGTCCTCGTCGGGTTCGCGTGCGGCCGCGCGCTGGGGATCATGATCCGCCGCTACTACAGCGGGGTCGCGGGCGAGCGGGTGATGGCGACCCTGCGCAACCGCGTGGCCGACCGGTACCGCGACCTCCAGCTGCAGTACCACCGCGAGACCCCTACCGGCGAGCTTCTGGCCCACATGGAGGCCGACGTGAAGGCGGCCGTGGACGTGTTCTGGCCGGTGCCGTTCGCGACCGGCGTGATCGTGCTCACCGTGCTCGCCATGATCATGCTCGCGCGGGCGGACCCCTGGCTGGCGCTGGTGGGTCTGGTCCTGTTCCCCTCGCTCGCGCTGATGAACCGCAGCTTCGCCCGGCGCATGGAGGGCCCGGCGCAGCGGGCGCAGGAGGACATCGGCGACGTCTCGGCGGTGGCGCACGAGTCGATCGACGGCGCGCTCGTGGTCAAGACGCTCGGGCGGGAGGCGGCCGAGACGGAGCGGCTGGCGGCGGCGGCCGAGACGCTCCGGAGGGACCGCGTCGACGGTGGCTACATCCGGGCCACGTTCGAGGCCGCCCTCGATACCCTGCCCGTGCTGGCCACGGCGCTCCTGCTGGCGATCGGGTCGTGGCGGGTCGCGTCGGGCGCGATCACCGTGGGCGAGCTGGTCGGGTTCATCGCGCTGTTCGGCCTGCTGTCGTGGCCGATGCGGTTCATCGGCTGGATCCTGGCCGAGCTGCCCCGGGCCGTCGTCGGCTACGACCGGCTCGAGGAGGTGTTCGCCGAGCGCGTCCGCGTGACGCCACCGGCCGACGCGGAGGCCCTGCCCTCGGGGCCGTTGGGGCTGGAGGTCCGGGGCGTCCACCACGTGTACGACGGCGTTCCGGTGCTCGACGGCGTCAGCTTCGAGGTGGCTCCGCGGGAGAGCGTGGCGATCGTGGGGCCCACCGGGGTCGGCAAGAGCACGCTGGCGCAGCTGCTCGTGCGGCTGGCCGACCCGGACGAGGGCCAAGTGCTCGTCGGTGGGGTGGACGTCCGCGACGCCGATCCGGCTGCGCTGCGGCGGGCCGTCTCGATCGTGTTCCAGGAGAGCTTCCTGTTCGCGACCACCGTGCGGGAGAACATCGCCCTGGAGCCCGACGTCCCCGACACGGAGGTCGTGCGCGTGGCGATGATCGCGTCGGCCGACCGGTTCATCCGCGAGCTGCCCGAGGGCTACGACACCGTCGTCGGGGAGCGCGGCCATACGCTGTCCGGCGGCCAGCGGCAGCGCGTGGCGCTGGCGCGGGCCCTGGCGCGCGGCCCCCGGGTCCTGATCCTGGACGACGCCACCTCGTCGGTGGATCCCGCGATCGAGGCGGAGATCCTGGCGGCCCTGCGTCGCGAGCTGTCCACCACGCTGATCGTCGTCGCGTACCGGCTGTCCACGATCCGGCTCGCCGATCGGGTGATCTTCCTGGAGGGCGGCGTGGTGCGCGCCACCGGCACGCACGACGAGCTGCTGGCCGGGGAACCTGGCTACGCCGCGATCATCCAGGCGTACGAGCGGGGTGAGCGATGAGCGCCTCCGTGGGGCTCGACGTCACGGCCGACGAGGAGCGCGAGCTCCCCGTCCCCGAGGAGCTGCGCAGCGCGTGGGCGGTGCTCCGCCGCGGGTTGCGCGAGAGCCCCGAGCTGCGCCGCGGTCTCTGGTTCACGGTGATCGTCTCCCTCGGCGTCACGGTGTCGGAACTGGTCACGCCGGTCCTCGTGCAGCAGGTCTTCGACCACGGCTTCACGCCCGAGTTCGACCCGGCGTTCGTGATCGAGCGGTGCGCCGCCGCCTTCGCGCTCGTCGTGCTCTCGTTCGTCGCGGCGCGCGCCGCCGGGCGCCGGCTGGTCCAGGCGGCGGAGCTCGCGTTGAAGAACCTCCGCGTGCGCACCTTCGAGCACATCCACGAACTGTCGATCGCGGAGCAGTCGGAGGAGAAGCGCGGCGTCTTCGTGGCCCGGGTCACCGCCGACGTCGACGCGCTCCAGCAGTTCATGGAGTGGGGCGGGATCGCGTGGATCATCTCGTTCACGCTGGCGGCCGGCGCGCTCGGGCTCATGCTCGTCTACTCGTGGGAGCTCTCGCTCGCCGTGCTCGTGCTGCTGATCCCGCTGGTGCTGGTCGTGTGGGCGATGCAGTCGAGGCTCTCGGCCGCCTTCAACACGGCACGCACGCGCGTCGGCGAGATGTTGTCGGAGGTGTCCGAGAGCGTGATGGGCGCCGCGGTGGTCCGCGCCTACGGGCTGGACGAGCGTCGGCACGAGCGGGTGCAGCGGGCGATCACCGAGCGGTACCGGGCGGAGGTGGTCGCCCACTTCCGGGCGGCGACGCTGTGGCCCGTGTCCTCGGTGTTCTACGGCCTCTCCCTGGCGGTGGTGATCGTGCTCGGCTCGTTCGAGGGGCCGAGCTGGGGCCTGACGTTCGGCCAGGTCACCGCGTTCCTGTTCCTGGCCGACGTGTTCCTGCACGTGTTCACCGACCTGCCCGAGATCTACAGCGAGACGCAGACGGCGATCGCGGGCTGGCGCAAGATCCTGGCGGTCCTGGACCTCCCGGTCGAGGTGGTGGAGCCGTCGCCGGGCGCGGAGCTCCCGCGTGGAGCGTTGTCGGTCGACGCAGAGGACGTCCGGTTCCGGTACCGGGCCGGACCGATCGTGCTCCGGGGGGTGTCGCTGTCGATCGCGGCGGGATCGCACGTGGCGATCGTCGGGGAGACCGGCTGCGGCAAGACGACGTTCGTGAAGCTGATGTGCCGGCTGGCCGACCCGATCGAGGGGGTGATCCGGGTCGGGGGGGTGGACCTCCGGGAGGCGGCGCCGCGTGGGCGGCGCCGAGGGATCCGGATGGTGCCGCAGGACGGGTTCCTGTTCGACACGACCGTGCGCGAGAACGTGCGCTACGGGCGAGAGGGCGCCGGCGACCGCGACGTCGAGACGGCGATCGAGGAGCTCGGCCTCGGCGAGTGGGTCGCGGGGCTCACGGAGGGGCTGGATACCAAGGTGGGCGAGCGCGGCGAGGCGCTGAGCGTCGGCGAGCGCCAGCTGGTGGCGCTGGCCCGCGCGCAGCTCGGTGACCCGGGACTGCTGATCCTGGACGAAGCGACCTCGGCGGTGGATCCGGCCTCGGAGCGTCGGATCACCGAGGCCCTCCGGCGGGTGTCGGCCGGCAGGACGACCGTGACGGTGGCCCACCGCCTGTCCACGGCCGAGGCGGCCGACCACGTCTTCGTGTTCGACGCCGGGCGGCTCGTCCAGGAGGGAACGCACGCCTCGCTCGTGGCGGAGCCCGGCGTCTACGCGCGCCTCTATCGGAGCTGGCTGGGCAACGTCGGGCAGGACGCCGACGCGTCGACGGCGTGAGCCCGCGAGCTCACCTGCCGGTGAGCGAGAAGTGCATGTAGTCCTTCAACGTTCGCCAGTCGCCGCCCCACGTCCAGCCGATCGCCGCGAACGACCGCACCACCACGTCACCCCGGTGGATCATGCCCGGCCGCCGCAACGACCGGTCACGGTACGGCTTCACGGCACGACGCAGGACCGTGCCGTCCGATCGCACGTAGGGGTTCTGCAGCGGGTTGATGTCGATCGCCCAGCCGTAGGAGTGCTGCGACAGCGACGTCGGGTTGCCCGTGGCCGGCCGGCAGTTGAACGAGGACGACAGGTTCCGCGTGTTCCACCAGTCGCGGGGGCGCGGCGGCCGGTATCGGGGCGGGAGGCCGATGCGATGGATCGGGAACCCGGCGCGGAAGAGGCGCCGGAAGACCCACAGGACGTCCTCCGCCACGCGGCGATGCAGGACCAACGGCCCCTGCCGGACCTCGCCGTCGAGGTCCCGGTAGCTCACCTCCACCAGCCGGAGATCGGCGAGGGGGACCGGGCACCCCTGATGCCAGTTCCGTCCCCGCAGCGTGCGCCGGAGCGCGGACGGGATCCGGCGGACGCTCCCGACGAACCTGGTCGAGGGCCCGTCCCCGGCCGGGGTCGGCGACGCGGCCGCGAGCGGTGACGGCGACGCGGCCGTCGCTGCCGGCGTGGCGGGTCCCGCCCGCTCGACCACCCCGGCGCTCGAACAGGCGGCCACGACCAGCGCCAGCGCCAGGGGAAGCGACCGTCGCATCGCGCCATCGTGCCACGCACGGCGCCGAGGCGGAGGGACGGCCGCGGACCCGATAGGCTCGCCGCCGCATGACGGACCTCCTCGAACCGCTCCGCGCCCAGGCGGCCCAGGCGCTCTTCCCCACGGAGGGCGAGCTGCGGGTCGTGGGGCTCGGGGAGGCGGTGCGGATCGACCGGGACCGGTTCGGTGTCCCCACGATCGAGGCCGCCTCGCTGGACGACCTGTGGTTCGCGCACGGCCTCGTGACCGCCGGCGAACGGCTGTTCCAGCTCGACCTG
>DATBJQ010000099.1:0-1787 GCA_036556385.1 Actinomycetota bacterium
CTTGGATCCCCCGCCGATCACGAGGACCCGTCCGATCCGAGCCCCGCGCGTCTGCGCCGTGTAGAACTCGAGCGACGAGCGCACCTCGTCGACGAAGTTCTGTGCCCGCTGCATCGCCACGCGCCGCACCTCGTCGGGGTCGGGCCCGCCCTCGATCACCTCGCCGCGCTTCAGCCGCTCGGCCACGTCGTCCTCGACCCCGAAGCTGCGCGCGATCGCCAGCGTGATGTCCCGCCCGCCGGAGGGCAGGATCCGCACGAACCGCGTCACCCCTCGCTCGTGGACGAGGATGTTCGTGATCGTCGCGCCGATGTCGACGACGGCCTCCTCGCCGCCTTCCTCGTCCTCCATGCCCACCTCGGGCATCCCGACGGCGCGCGCCATCGCGAACGGGACGAGGTCCACGCCGACCGGCTCCAGCTTCGCGCCCAGCGCCACGCCGACGACCGTGTTCACCATCGCGCGCTGCGCCGCGACGAGGATCAGCCGCAGCATCCGGCGGCCCTCCTGCTCGAACTCCTCCAGGGGATCGAAGTCCAAGACGGCCTCCTCGACCGGCATCGGGATGAACTCCTGGGCCTGGAAGCCGAGCGAGGCGCGCAGCTCCTTCTCCGGGAGCCACGGCAGCGCGACCTCGCGCACGACCACGCGCTGGTTCCCGACGCCCATGTAGACCTGGCGGCTCTTGAAGCCGCCCCGGTCCCAGAGCTCCCGGAGTGCCTCGCTGACGAGGTCGGGCTGGCGGATCTCCCCCGCCTCGACGGCGCCCTCGGCGAGCGGCACCTGCGCGGCGCGCACGACCACGGGCGCGTCGCCGCCCTGCAACTCGGCCGCGCGGACCGCGGTCGTGCCGATGTCGAGGCCGATCCGGATCTTCGCCATCTAGGGGCCCTCCGCCCGGACGGAGCGGTCTGCCAGGAACCGCTCGACGTCGGCTTCGCGGATGCGATAGTTCTTCCCGACGCGGACCG
The DNA here is from genome assembly GCA_036556385.1 of Actinomycetota bacterium. Classification (GTDB taxonomy): domain Bacteria; phylum Actinomycetota; class UBA4738; order UBA4738; family HRBIN12; genus AC-51. Next base: position 972 of record DATBJQ010000099.1, read on the forward strand.
CCGGGAGCTCCCCGCCCTTGATCAGGCGGTACACGGTCATGTTCGACACGCGCATCGTCGCCGCCACCTCGGAGACGGTCAGCAGACCCCCGGGATGGAACGGCTGCGGCTCGCTCACCCTCTCACCTTCCGGTTCGCTCTGGCACATGTGCCCCTTGTTCCACATGTGCAACGTTGATGCTCATGTGTCACACGAGGCACGATGGAAGCTAACGAAACACCAGGGAACAGGCGCAGTCAAACACCTCGGACGGGTTGTTCCGAGGGGGGATCCGAGGGCTCGAACCGCAGGTCAGGGGCGGTGCGGCTAGGTGATCCGGTCGAGGTACCACGCGGCGATGGGGGCGCCCCACACGATCGCGACGACCGCGCCGGCGGCGAGGTATGGCCCGAACGGGATCGCGGCCTTCCGTCCCCGCCCCAGGGCCAGCGCCGCGATCGCGCCGATGCCCCCGGCCAGGATCGCGGCTCCCGCGGCCACGCCGACGTACCGCAGGCCCAACGAGCCCAGCACGAGCCCGATCAACCCCGCGAGCTTCACGTCGCCCATCCCGAGCCCTCGCGGGGCGATCATCGCGATCACGAAGTAGAAGCCCCCGTAGGCGAGCAGGCCGATCCCGGCGCGCGGGGGGTCCAGGGGCCGGTCGAGGAACCACCCCAGCACGATGACGGCGGCGAACACCGGGAAGGCGGGGTACGTGATGCGGTTCGGGATGATCCGGTGCTCGAGGTCGATCACCGACACCGCAATCAGGAGCGCTGATAACGCCGCCAGCATCGAGGCGACGTAGAGGTCGTCGTAGACGAGCCCGACCG
>DATBJQ010000100.1:0-9588 GCA_036556385.1 Actinomycetota bacterium
CCCTGGGCCGTGCGCGAGCTGCGGCGGCTGGTCGGCGAGGAGGTCGAGGCCGCCGCCGCCGCGTTCGCGCGGCCGGCCGGGCTCTGCCTGCGGACGAACGTCTGCGCCACGTCACCCGAGACCCTCCGGGGGACGCTCGAGGCGGCGGGCCACCGGCCGCGGGTGGGGTCGGTCGACCCGTCGTGCCTCCTCCTGGATGGCGGCGACCCGGCGGCGCTGCCCGGCTACGACGAGGGCTGGTTCGCGGTCCAGGACCAAGCCTCGTCGTTCGTCGTCCGCGTCCTCGATCCCCGGCCGGGCGAACGCGTCCTGGACGTCTGCTCGGCCCCCGGCGGGAAGGCGATCGCGGCCGCGTGCCTGGTGGGGGACGACGGCCTCGTGGTCGCCGCCGACGTCCGGCCGCGCCGGGTGGCGCTGATCCGGAGCCAGGCCACGCGGCTCGGGGTGCGGCCGCTCCTCGTCGCGCAGGACGCGACGGCGCCGGCGTTGCGGGGAGGGTTCGACGCGGTCCTCGTGGACGTGCCGTGCAGCGGCATCGGCAGCGCACGACGGAGACCGGAGCTCCTGTGGCGGCGCTCCAAGGAGGGGCTCTCGGAGCTCGCCCGCACCCAGGTGCGGATCGCCGCCGAAGCGGCGCGGTCGCTGGTCCCGGGCGGGCGGATGGTCTACTCGGCCTGCACGTTCCCGCGGGCGGAGACCGAGGCGGCGTGCGACGCGATCCTCCGGCACGCGCCGTCCCTGGAACCCCTCCAGACCGAGGGCCCGGACGGGGTCGCCACCCGCCATCGCCTCTGGCCCCATCGCCACGGGTCGGATGGGATGTTCGTCGCGGCGTTCCGCTCGTCGACGTAGGACGGGTGCGGGAGACGGACGTCGGGAGGGGGACGGGTACGATACGCCCCGGCATGGGCGCCCTCGGAACGTCGGATCCGGCAGCCCCCGGCCCCGGGTGGGTGGGCGCACGGGTCAAGGTGATGCCGATGTCCGCCGACCTTTCCAGTGTGAGCTCCTTCTGCCGGCAAGCAGCCACGACGGGCGGGGAGGGCTGAGGCATGCCCGAGACGATCCTCGTGGTGGACGACGATCCGGATATCGCCCGGTTCGTCGAGGTCAACCTGCGATCGGCCGGCTACGACGTCGCCGTCGCGGCCGACGGTGAAGAGGCGCTCGAGAAGGCCCAGTCGCTGCGGCCCGACCTGGTCCTGCTGGACGTGATGATGCCGCGCATCGACGGCTTCGAGGTGGCCCAGCGCCTGCGCAAGACGCCGCAGACCGCCAACACCAGCATCATCATGCTGACCGCCAAGGCCCTCTCGGCGGACAAGGTCACCGGGCTGCAGTCCGGCGCCGACGACTACATCATCAAGCCGTTCGATCCGATCGAGCTGCTCGCCCGCGTAAAGGGCACGCTCCGCCGGGCCCGGGAGATGCGGAACCTCTCGCCCCTCACGGGCCTGCCCGGCAACATCCGGATCCAGGAGGAGATCGAGCGCCAGGTCCGGGAGGAGCAGGACTTCGCGGTCCTGTACTGCGACCTCGACAACTTCAAGGCCTACAACGACCAGAAGGGCTTCGTCCGCGGCGACCGTCTGATCCAGGCCACGGCCCGCATCGTCCAGGACGCGGTCGTCGAGCACGCGGGCACGGAGGGGTTCGTCGGCCACGTGGGCGGCGACGACTTCGTGGCGGTCGTGGGTCCCGGGGAGGCCGAGCCCGTCGCCAAGCGCATCGCCGAGCGGTTCGACGAGTCGCGGACCGAGTTCTACGAGGCGGCCGATCTGGAGCGCGGGTTCGTCCGCGTCGAGGACCGCAAGGGCGTGATGCAGGACGTTCCGCTGGTGGCGATCTCGATCGGCATCGCGAGCACCTCGAAGCGGCGGTTCGCGCACTACGGCGAGGCGGTGGCGGTCGCCACCGAGATGAAGTCGTTCGCGAAGCGGGAGCCGGGCTCCAGCTACGCGGTCGACCGCCGCGCCGAGTAGGCGTCCGCGCCGGGCTGGCGCCTCGCCCCCACCCCCCGTAGACTGCGACCGAAGCCTGTTTCCGGGGCGGGGTGGAACTCCCCACCGGCGGTGACAGTCCGCGACCCTTCGGCAGCCGGTCGAGGGTGGACCCGGTGCGATCCCGGGACCGACCGTGAGAGTCGGGATGGAAGGGAACGGGCGCGTCGAGCTCGCCGCATCTCCGCGGCCGGGCCCGCCGTGTCGTTCGCCCCGGGTGGCCGGGGAGCTCGAGGTGGAACGACACGAGGCACACATGCGACGGGCCCTGGACCTGGCCGAGCGCGGCTGGGGCCGGGTGTCGCCCAACCCCCTGGTGGGTGCGGTGGTGGTCTCCGCGCACGGGGACGTCGTCGGTCAGGGCTGGCACGAGGGTCCCGGGTCGGCGCACGCCGAGGCGATGGCGCTCGCCGATGCCGGCGACGCGGCCCGCGGCGCGACCGTGGTCTGCACCCTCGAGCCCTGCAACCGGTTCGGCCGCACGCCACCGTGCACGCGGGCGCTGATCGACGTCGGCGTGACCGAGGTCGTCGTCGCGGCGACCGACCCCGACCTCGAGGGTGACGCGCCCGGGCTCGCCGAGCTCCGCGCGGCCGGGATCCACGTACGGCTGGGCCTGTTGGAGGCGGAGGCCCGCCGGCTCAACGAGGCGTTCGAGCGTCACGTGACCACCGGGCGGCCGTTCATCGTGCTGAAGGCGGGGGTCACCCTCGACGGGAAGACCGCCGCCGCGGACGGATCGTCGCGGTGGATCACCGCCGAACCCGCACGCGCGGACGCCCACCACCTTCGCGCGTGGTCCGACGCGATCGTGGTGGGCTCCGGGACCGTGCTGGCCGACGATCCCTCGCTGACGTGTCGCGACCCGCGGACGCCCGAGGCCCGGCCGCCGCTGCGTGTGGTGGTCGACGGCCGTGGCAGGGTGCCGCCGGCCGCCGCGGTCCTGGACGGCGCCGCCCCGACGCTGATCGCGACCACGGACGTCGCCCCGGAGTCGCGGGTGGGCGCCTGGGTGGACGCGGGCGCCGACGTCGTCGTGCTGGAGCCCGGGCCCGCGGGCGGTGTGGCGCTGGGGCCCCTGCTCGAGGTGCTCGGCAAGCGCGACGTGCAGGGGTTGCTGCTCGAGGGCGGTGCCACGCTCGCGTGGAGCTTCGCCAGCGAGCGGATGGTCGACCGCGTCGTCCTGTACCTGGCGCCCACGCTGCTCGGCGGCGCCGGCGCGCCGGGGGTCCTGGGCGGGGACGGGTTCGTTCCGCTCGATGCGGCGGCGCGGCTCGCGATCGAGCGGGTCGAACCGATCGGACCCGACCTGAAGGTGGAGGCCCGTGTTCACCGGGATCGTTGAGGAGCGGGGGGAGGTGCTCGAGCTGGGCGACCACCGGCTCGCGATCGGGTGCGTCACGGTGGCGAGCGACGCCGCGTTGGGCTCCTCCCTGGCCGTGAACGGCGTCTGTCTCACGGTGGTCGAACGGACCGAGCGCTCGCTGGCGTTCGATCTGTCCGACGAGACCCTCGCCCGGAGCGCGTTGGGGGAGCTGCTGCCGGGCCACCCGGTCAACCTCGAACGACCCGTCACCCTGGTCGCACGGCTCGGCGGGCACCTGGTGCAGGGGCACGTCGACGGCGTCGGCGAGGTGGTCGGGCTCACCCCCGACGCGGAGGGGGGCGGTTCGCGGTTGCGGGTCCGTCTGCCGGCCGAGCTGCTCCGCTACGTCGTGGAGAAGGGCTCGGTCGCGATCGACGGTGTCAGCCTGACCGTGGCCGAGCTGCACGACGACGGGGTCTCGATCGCCGTGATCCCGCACACCCTGGCCGTGACCACGCTCGGGTCTGTGGGTCGGGGCGACCCGGTGAACGTCGAGGTGGACCTGATCGCCAAGTACGCGGAACGCCTGATCGAAGGAACCGACGGAAGGGGACCCGATGAGTGAGGTGCTGGAGCAGCCGGCCGATCCCGCCGCCCTCGGGGGCGCCGATCGCACCGCGTTCGCCGCGATCCCGGAGGCGATCGACGAGATCGCCCGGGGTCGGATGGTGATCGTCGTCGACGATGCCGACCGCGAGAACGAGGGCGACCTGATCATGGCGGCGGAGAAGGTGACGCCGGAGGCGATCGCTTTCATGGTCCGCTACACGAGCGGTGTGATCTGCATGCCGGTCGCGGGCGAACGGCTGGACGAGCTGCAGATCCCGCTGATGGTCGCGTCGAACACGGATCACCAGCGCACCGCGTTCACGGTCTCGATCGACGCTCGGCGCGACGTCACCACGGGGATCTCCGCCGCCGACCGCGCCACCACGATCAAGGCGGTGCTCGACCCGGCCACGGCCCCCGAGGACCTCTCCCGGCCCGGTCACGTCTTCCCCCTGCGCTACCGGGAAGGCGGCGTCCTGCGCCGGGCCGGCCACACGGAGGCGTCGGTCGACCTCGCGCGTCTGGCGGGACTGTTCCCCGCGGGCGTCCTGTGCGAGACGGTCAACGACGACGGGACGATGGCGCGGCTGCCCGATCTGGCGCGGTTCGCGGCCGAGCACGACCTCAAGCTGATCTCGATCGCCGACCTGATCGAGTACCGCCGACGCCGCGAGGTCCTCGTCTCGCGCGTGGCCGAGGCGACGATCCCCACGGCGTGGGGCGAGTTCCGGGCCGTCGCCTACGAGAGCCTGGTGGACGATCGCACCCACGTGGCGCTGGTCCTCGGTGAGCTGGGTGACGGGGATCGCGTCCTCACGCGCGTGCACTCGGAATGCCTGACCGGCGACGTGTTCGGCAGCCTCCGCTGCGACTGCGGCCGCCAGCTGGAGCAGGCGATGGCCCGGGTGGGGGAGGAGGGGCGAGGCGTGATCCTCTACGTCCGGGGCCACGAGGGCAGGGCGATCGGTCTGACCCACAAGCTCCGCGCCTACGAGCTCCAGGACCACGGTCGCGACACCGTGGAGGCGAACCTCGAGCTGGGGTTCGCGGCAGACCAGCGCGACTACGGGATCGGCGCGCAGATCCTCGTCGACCTGGGCGTGCGCTCGATGCGGCTGCTCACCAACAACCCCGACAAGCGCGCCGGCCTGGAGGGATACGGTCTGTCGATCGACGAACGGCTCCCCCTGCTGACCGAGCCGACCCCCGAGAACGTGGGCTACCTGCGGGCGAAGCGGGAGAAGATGGGGCACCTGCTGGAGCTGCCCGAGGTCACCGAGTGAAGGTCATCCGAGGCGCCACCGACGGCGCGGGGCGACGGATCGCCGTCGTCGCCGGCCGCTTCCACGAGCTGGTCACGTCCAAGCTGGTGGAGGGCGCCCTGGCGGGGCTCGAACAGCACGGCGTCCGCTCCGACGACATCACGGTGATCTGGGTCCCGGGTGCGTTCGAGATCCCGCTCGTCGCCCAACGGGTGGGGGCGGGCGGCGGGTACGACGCCGTGATCTGCCTCGGTGCGGTGATCCGCGGCGAGACGGCGCACTTCGAGCTCGTCGCGAACGGCTGCGCGCAGGGGATCGCCGAGGCGACACGCACGACGGGCGTCCCCATGATCTTCGAGGTGCTGGCCGCCGACGACCTCGGCCTGGCCCAGGCGCGGGCGGGCGGCGCCCATGGGAACAAGGGCTGGGAGGCCGCCGAGGCGGCGCTGGAGATGGCGTCGGTCGTGGAGCAGATCGGGAAGGAGGAGGCGGGGTGATCGTCGACAAGCCATGGGGTCAGGTGGTGACGTACGCGCTGAACCAACCGTCGTCGGTTCGGCTCGTCACGGTCCAGCCCGGTGGCGAGACGAGCATCCACTACCACCGGATGCGCGACGAGACGTGGGTGGTCCTCGACCCCGGTCTCCAGATCGAGATCGGCGACCGCACGCTGGAGCCGGAGCCCGGGGCGGAGTTCGTGATCCCTGCGGAGGAGACCCACCGCATCCGGTGCACCGGCACGGCCGCCGGCCGCATCCTGGAGATCGCGTACGGGTACACGAGCGAGGACGACGCGCTGCGGCTCGAGGATCCGTACGGGCGCCCGCTGGAGCCGGATTGGTGAGTCGGGTCCCGAGGAAGGGCGGTCGACGCCCGTCGCCACCGACCCCTATACTGCACGCGCGTCAAGCCGCACGTGTGTTCGTCCTGCACCGGCGATGCCGGTGCATGTTCGTCTGAGGAGGTGATGCGGGGTCTCCACGGATCCGCGTATCAACGACAGGATCCGGTCTCCCCAGGTACGCCTGGTCGGTGCCGACGGCCAACAGATCGGGGTGGTCACCACCCGCGACGCGTTGCGTCAGGCGCAGGAGCTGGATCTGGATCTCGTCGAGGTTGCACCCCAGGCCGACCCTCCCGTGGCCCGGATCATGGACTACGGGAAGTTCAAGTACGAGCGCGACGTCAAGCAGAAGGAAGCTCGTCGGAAACAGTCGCGCACCGGCCTGAAGGAGATCAAGTTCCGTCCCAAGATCGACCCGCACGACTACGGCACGAAGAAGGGTCACGTCGAGCGGTTCATCCGGGCCGGCAACAAGGTCAAGATCACCATCATGTTCCGCGGGCGCGAGATGGCGCACACGGAGCTCGGCCGGAAGATCCTGGACCGGTTGGTGGAGGATCTCGACGGATCGGTCGTCGTGGAGTCCATGCCGAAGCAGGAGGGGCGCAACATGATCATGGTGATCGCGCCCAACAAGCGGTACTGGGAAGACCAGGCGAAGCAGCGCGCCAAGGCCGAGCGGGCCGCCGCGCCGGCGGAGCCCGCGGATCCCGGCACCGAGGCCATCGACGCAGCCGACCCCGCCCCGCCGGGCGAGCTCGCCGAGGCCGCCTCCTCCGAGGCCCCCGCATCCGACGAAGGGTAGAGCCGAGATGCCGAAGATGAAGACCCACCGCGCCTCCGCGAAGCGGTTCCGCGTGACGCGGCAGGGCAAGGTCCTGCACCGGAAGGCCACCGGCAACCACATGCTGACGAAGAAGAGCAGCAGCCGCCGCCGCCGGGTCGAGGGCATGGCCGAGGTCGGCGCCACCGGCGAGCAGAAGAAGATCAAGCGGCTGTTGGGCAGGTGACCGCATGGCTCGTGTGAAGCGTTCCGTCCATTCGAAGAAGAAGCGCCGTGAGGTGCTCAAGGCGGCGAAGGGGTACACCGGCTCCCGGCGGATCCGCTATCGGCTCGCGAAGGAGCAGATCCGGCACTCCGGCGTCTACGCCTACCGCGACCGCCGCGACCGCAAGGCCCAGTTCCGCCGCCTCTGGATCACCCGTATCAACGCGGGCTGTCGGGTCAACGGCATCTCGTACTCGCGGTTCATCAACGGGCTGAAGGTCGCCGGCGTCGAGGTCGATCGCAAGATCCTCGCGGATCTGGCCGTGCACGACCCGAAGGCCTTCGCGCAGCTGGTCCAGACGGCGCAGGGCGCGCGTCAGCCCGCGGACACCTCGGCCTGAGCGGCTCCACGCGGCGGTTCCCGGCGGGTCTAGACTCGCCCGCGACCCGATCCGACCCCGGCCGTTCGGGGGACCCGTGCTCAGCAGCGTGAAGAACCCGAAGGTCGCCGCCGCCCTCCGTCTGAAGAAGCGCGCGTTCCGCGACCGCGATCGGCGATTCCTGGTCGAGGGCGCGCAACCCGTGCGCGAGGCGCTGCGGGAGCCGGGCGGGCTGGAGACGCTGTTCGTCAGCGAGGCGCTCGACGAGCTGGCCCTGCGTGCGGCCGAGCTGGGCGTCGACGTCCACCACGCCGATCCCGCACTGATGCGACGGCTGACCTCGACCGTCACGCCGCAAGGGGTGCTGGGCGTGGCCCCCTTCGTCGATCGCGATCTCGCGTCCGTCCCGCCCGACGGGTGCGTGGCGATCCTGCACCAGGTGCGCGACCCGGGGAACGCCGGCACCGTCCTTCGCTCGGCCGATGCCGCGGGCTCCGCGGGGGTGGTCTTCACGACCTCCTCGGTCGACCTCTACAACCCGAAGACGGTCCGTTCGTCGGCCGGGTCGCTGTTCCACCTGCCCGTCGTGCGCGGCGTCGAGACCGAGGTGGCGATCCACCACGCTCGTGCCTCCGGGCGACGGATCCTGGCCATGGATGCGAACGGCACGGAGAGCCTGTATGCGACCGACCTCGCGGGCCCGGTGGCGTTCGTGTTCGGGAACGAGGCGCACGGACTGCCGCAGGACGTGGTGACGCTGGCCGACGCGACCGTCCGCGTTCCGCACCGGGGGAGCGCCGAGTCGCTGAACCTGGCCGCGGCCGCGAGCGTGTGTCTGTTCGAGCATGCCCGCCGTCAGATCGGGAGGGGCGTCGACCTCGAGGCTCTGATCACGGCCGCCGCACACGACATCCGTTCGCCCCTGACCGCGATGAAGGGGTTCGGACACGCCCTCGAACGGCGCTGGCAGGAGATGACCGACGACCAGCGGGAGCTGATGCTGGCCGGGATCGTGCACGACGCCGACCGCATGGATCAGATCGTGCGGCTGCTGGTCGATGCCGCGCGCGTGTCCACGGGCTCGCTGGAGCCCCTGCCCGACCAGGTCGACCTCGCCGATCTCGTCGAGGACCTGGCCGCCGCCCAGGCGCGGGACCCCGATCACCCTGTGATCCGGTGGTCGGGGGACGCCGGACCGTTCTTCCTGGACGGGACCAGGATGAAGACGGCGCTGCTCGCCTTCGCCGGTGCCCTCGTGTGGTGGGCGGAGGAGGGACCGATCGACGTCGGCTCCGAACGGCGCGAGGGGACCCTGCACGTGTGGGCGTCGCGCTCCGGCTCGCGGGTCGACGGGTCCGACGCCGAGGCCCTGTTCGTCGCCCGCCGGGCCGGGAGCGGGGGTGGGTCGAAGCTCGGGCTCTACGTCGCGCGCGGGCTCGCCGAGGCGCAGGGTGGGCGGGCGTGGGCCGAGGTGCGCGAGGGCGCGCTCTCGTTCCATCTCGAGCTCCCGATCCCCACGTGACGCGGGCCGTTGCGGTCCTGACCTGCGGATCTGGCTCCGGGCGCCGGAAGGGCGGTTGTTAGACTCGCCGGCCATGGGCCCGGAGGAGATGCGCGCGACCCTCGCCGCCGAGCGGGCGCGCGGCCTCGACCTCGCGGCGTCCGCAGGATCCCTCGAGGACCTGGAGGCGGCTCGGACCTCCGTGATGGGCAGGAGGTCCGCGTTCGGTGAGCTGCAACGGGGCCTCGGGTCGCTGCACGAGGACCAACGCCGGGCGCTCGGCAAGGAGGTGAACGACGCCCGGCAGGCCCTCACCGCGGCGTTCGACGAGGCGAAGGATCGGCTCGCCCGCGAACAGGCCGGCGCGCTCCTGCTCGAGGACCGCGTCGACCTGACCCTCCCCGGCCGCCGGCTCCCCGGTGGGTCCCTGCACCCCCTGACGATCGCGGAGGATCAGATCGTCGACGTGTTCCTCCGGCTGGGTTTCCGCGTGGTCGAGGGGCCCGAGATCGAGGACGACTGGCACAACTTCCAGGCGCTCAACATCCCCGAGGACCACCCGGCGCGCACGATGAAGGATTCGTTGTACGTCGCGATCCCCGGACACCCCGAGCTGCTCCTGCGGACCGAGACCAGCGCGGTGCAGATCCGGACGATGCAGTCGCAACCGCCGCCCGTGTACGTGGTCGCACCCGGCC
>DATBJQ010000101.1:0-15241 GCA_036556385.1 Actinomycetota bacterium
CCCGGTCGTCGAGCAGGACATGGGCGGGTTCTGGGGGTTCATCCACACGCTGCTGGACCCGAACCTCGCGTTCATCTTCTTCTGGCTCGGCCTGGCCCTGATCGTGCTGGAGCTGATCGTCCCGGGGCACATCTTCTCGGGGACGATCGGGACGATCCTGTTCGTGCTCGCGCTCTTCTCGTTCGGCGTCCTCCCCGTGCGGATCATCGGGATCGCGCTCCTGGTCCTGTCGGTGGTCGCCTTCGTCCTGGAGCTCAAGGCGCCCGGGCTGGGGATCTGGGGCGCGGTCGGGACCGTCGCCCTCCTGCTGGGAGGGTGGTTCCTCTACGATCGCGCCGGCGGCGCGGAGGTCTCGCCCGGCGTGCTGCTGGCGGTCGCGGGGTTCGTCGTCCTGTTCTTCGGCTTCGTCGTCGCGAAGGCACTGCGGATCCGGCGGATGCCGCCGGCCCAGGGGCCCGGGGCGGTGGTCGGCCGGACCGGCGTCGTGGTCGGTGCGGGCGTGGACGAACGCGGTGGCATCGTGCGCGTCCAGGCCGAGGAATGGCGAGCTGTGGCGCCCGCCGGGCTGATCCATGGCGGCGGCGCGATCCGTGTGACGGGGCTCGACGGTCTGGTGCTCACCGTTGAGCCGTTGGTGGAAGAGCACGCGGGCGCCGGCGATGGACCGCCCGGCGAAGGAAGGGAGTCCTGATGGAGATCGGCACCGGCTTGATCATCGTGGTCGTCGCCGTCGTCCTCGTCGTGATGTTCCTGTTCGGAGCGATCAAGATCGTTCCCGAGTACCAGCGGCTGGTGGTCTTCCGCCTGGGGCGCCTCCTCGCCACGAAGGGTCCGGGACTCGTGATCCTGATCCCCTTCGTCGACCGCGGCATCAAGGTCGACCTGCGGGAGTTCTACCTTGAGATCCCGCGGCAGGACTCGATCACGCGGGACAACGCGGCGATCTCGATCGACTTCATCATGTACTACAAGGTCCTGGAGCCGTCGACGTCGGTGATCCAGGTGTCCAACTTCGCGGGGGCGGCCACCAACATCGCCGCCACCACGCTGCGCGCGGTGATCGGCGACATCCTGCTGGACGACGTGCTCGCGAAGCGGGACGAGATCAACAGCCTGCTGCGGGTCAAGCTCGACGAGGTGACGGAGCGCTGGGGCGTGAAGGTCACCAACGTCGAGATCCGCGAGATCATCCCGCCGCCGTCGGTCCAGGAGGCGATGACCCGGCAGATGTCCGCCGAGCGCACGCGGCGGGCCGTGGTCACCGAGGCCGAGGGCCAGAAGTCCGCGGCGATCACCGTGGCAGAGGGCAACAAGGAAGCCGCCGTGCTCAACGCGGAGGGTGGCAAGCAGGCGGCGATCCTGACCGCCGAGGGAGAACGCCAGTCCGCGATCCTCCGCGCCGAGGGGTTCTCCCTCGCCCTCCAGCGGATCTTCGAGGTCGCGAGCACCGTCGACGACAACACGATGCGCCTGCAGTACCTCGAGGCGCTGAAGCAGATCGGGGCTTCGCCCTCGTCCAAGGTCGTCGTGCCGATGGAGCTGTCGGGACTCGTCGCCACGTTCACGTCGATCGCGGAGGCCGCGTCGACGAACGGGAGCGGGAGCGCCGTGAACGACCCGGTGCCGGACCGTCCGGCGTGACCGGTCGGTCCTGATCTACGGGGCGAGACCGACCGAGTCCGCCAGGACGCGGTCGGTCTCGGCCACGAGCGCGGTGGCGCCGAGCCGTTCGAAGATCGCGCGGGCGTTGCGCAAGCGCTCGCGCGTCGACGGGTCGCCGAGCCTCGAGCGGGCACGTCCGGCGCCCAGGAGCGCGTGGCCGGTCTCGGGGAGGCTCCCGTACTCCGACCATGCCGCCGCGACCTCGTCGTAGCGACCCGCGGCGTCGTCGAGGTCGCCGAACGCCTCGGCCACGACGGCCTGGGCCGTCTGCAGCCCGAGGCGATGACGCCTGGTGACGGGTGTCGCGCGGTCCAGGAGGCGAGCCGCCGCGTCGCGATCGCCGGCGAGCGCGCAGACACGGACGAGATCGGCGATCGCCTGCTCCCGGTACCAGTCGATCGAGACCTCGGGGATCTCCTCGAGCTGCGCGACCAGGGACATCGCTCGGGCTCCATCCCCGTCGTGGATCGCGACCAGCGCCACCGCCGCGAACGCCGGGACGAGCACCTGGGGATCGCGGATCCGTCGGGCCACCTCCACGAGATCCTCGGAGAGCTCCCGCGCTCGGTCGCGCTCCCCCCGCCAGAGCTGGACCTGGAGTTGCCAGGGCAGCGTGAGCGGGATGTCGTAGCTGCCACCGACCTCGCTCGAGCGCTCGATCACGTGCGTGGCCTCGACCAGCAGCTCGTCCCACCGTCCCAGGTCGAAGAGCGGGCCCAACCCCGTGACGCGGCACGCGATCCCCATCTCGCCGAGCCCACGTCGCTCCGCGAGCTCCGCTCCGCGCTCCGTCGCATCCAGCGCGGGGATCGGGCCCTCGAACGCCCAGGCGACCTCCGCGAGGATCAGCAGGACGCGCGCGTTCTCCCGCGAGAGCCCCAACCGCTCCGTGCTGGCCAGCGCCTCGCCGATGTCGTCGAGCCCTCCTCGGTCACCCAGGTAGCAACGGGCCATCCCTCGATACGACAACGCTCGCGGGCGCACCCGCTCATCCGCCAGCTCCTGGGCCAGATCGATCGCTCGCTGCGCCCACCCGATCGCGTCGTCGAAATGCCCGTTCACGAGCTGATCCGACGCGAGCGACGCGTAGCACTCCACCAGGTGGGGGCCGGGAGGCTCGTCTTCCAACGCCGCCACCGCCTCACGGCGGCGCTCCCGACACCCTCGCGTGTCCCCCTGACCCCACAGCACGGTGGCCAGGCGATCCAGACACGCGCCCTGCTCCACACGGTCGCCGGCGTCGCGGAAGCCTTCGATCGCCTCCTCGTACAGCTCCTGCGCCTCCTGGAAGCGTCCGGCGTGCGCCATCGCCTCCGCGCGGCGCGCGAGGGTGTCCGCCCGCCCGGGATCCCCCGGGGGGAAGACCTGGAGGGCCTTCTCGAAGAACCCGTCCGCGCTCGACACGTCCAGGCTCATCGACCGCTCCCCCGCCAGGACCCACGCCCGTCGCGCCGCGTCCTCCAGCTCCGTCACGCTCGCGCCCGCCGACCTCGAGAGCTCCAGCGCCCGTTCGTAGTGGCTCGCCAGCAGCTCCGCGTACTCGGAGACACGCTCGCCGGCCAGCGCTTCGATCCACCCGGCCGCCGCGACGTGCTTCTCGGCGCGCGGACCCCGAGGGATCTGGCCGTAGGCCACATCCCGGATCAGCGAATGGGAGAAGGAGAACTCCTGCTCGTCCTTCACCGAGGACGAGCGCGAGGTGCGGATCAGCTCGCGATGTGAGAGCTCGTGGAGCAGCGACCGCACCGTGGCGGGGTCCGACGCTCCGAGCGCCCCCAGCGCCCCCGGCCAGAACACCCGCCCGACGACCGACGCGTCCTGGAGCAGCAGCTTCTGCTCGAGGGGAAGCGCGTCGAGACGCGCGGCGATGATCGCCTGCAGGCTCTCCGGTGGCGCCAAGCCGAGGGCCGCCTCCAGCGGGAGCGCGCCGTCACCCGAAACCTCGCGCTCGCGGAGCATCCGCACGAACTCCTCGGCGAACAGCGGGTTCCCGCCGACCCGTTCCACCAGGAGGTCGCGGACCGCGGCATCGGTCCCCGGCGGCAGCAGGCTCTCCACCAACAGCTCCGTCTCGTCGGGGGACAGCGGCGTGAGCGAGACGATGCTCGAGTTGCGTTGACCACCCCCCCAGTGCGGCTCCCGCTCGAACAGCTCGGGACGCGCCGAGCAGACGATCAGGATCGGGACGTGCGCGGCCCAGGCCACGACGTGCTCGATGAACCCCAGCAGCGCGGCGTCGGCCCAGTGCGCGTCCTCGACCACCATCACGAGCGGATAGCGGGTGGCGATCGCCTCGAGGAACCCCCTCCACGCGCTGAAGGTCTCCGATCGATCGGCCCCCTCCGCCTGGGGATCCCCGAGGCCGACGAGCGGCGCCAGCTTCGCGCGGATCCACTCCTGCTCGAGCGGATCGGGCACGAAGGCGCCGACCGACGTCGCGAGCTTGTCCCGAACGTCCTGGGCGTCCTCCGACTCCAGGATCCCGGCCTGCGCCTTCACGATCTGCGCCAGCGCCCAGAACGTGACGCCCTCCCCGTAGGGGAGGCAGCGGCCCTGGCGCCACGCCACCGGGTCCGGCTGCTCGTCGATGTAGCCGAAGAACTCGCGGATCAACCGGCTCTTGCCGACGCCGGGCTCCCCCATCAACGTGACGAGCTGCACCGAGGGCTCACGGACGGCGCGCGCGAACGTCCGCTTGAGGAGCTCGAGCTCGTCCTCGCGGCCCACGAACGGCGTCGGCGTGGCGTGCGAGACATCGTCGCCGAAGCGGGAGCGCGCCGACCGCACGCGCCACAGGTGCAGCGGGACGGACTTCCCCTTCACCCGGACGGGCTCGAGCTCGTCGAAGTCGAACAGGTCGCGGGTGAGCCGGTGCGTTCGCTCCCCGGCCACCACCCCGCCGGGCGGCGCGACGTTCTGCAGGCGCGAGGCCGTGTTGACCACGTCGCCGACCGCGATGCCCTGCCGGTACATGTCGGCCCCCGGCGTCACGACGGCGTCGCCCGTCTCGACCGCGATCCGCACCGCCAGCTCGAGTCCGGGGGTCGTCGCGTTCAGCTCCTCGATCGCCGGCGGGATCCGCAGGGCGCTGAACAAGGCGCGTTGCGCGTCGTCCTCGTGGGCGACCGGCGCGCCGTAGACGGCCATCACCGCGTCGCCGATGAACTTCTCCGGCGTACCGCCGAACCGCTCGATCTCGCGAACCACGGTGGCGTGATACGCGGCGAGCGCCTGTTGCAGGTCCTCGGGGTCGGCGAGATCGAAGGCCGACGTGAAGCCGACCAGATCGCAGAACAGGATCGTGACGACCTTGCGCTCCGTGCGCTCGTCCACGGGGTGGAGTCTAGGCCGAGCGCCTGAACGCTTGACCACGGCGAGCGCCCGGGGATACGTTGCACGCGAGCCGAACGGGAGGTTCGATCGTGTCCGACATCGACGGCGGGAAGCTGATCACCGACTTCGTCGACTTCCTGGCTGAAGACACCGACCGCCAGTACCTCTTCGAACACGAGCCCGTGGCGATCATGACCAGCTACGGGCTGAACGCGAGGCAGCAGCGGCTGCTCCTCGACGGCTCGATCGAGGATCTCCGCCAGGAGATCCGCAACGAGCTCGGCAACGAGAACGCCCCGGTCGTCGCCATCATGATCCGGAAGAAGTGAGCCCGGCCGACGCCGCCCCGACGGCGCTCGGCTCGCTCACGGTCGTCGGGTCCGGGATCCGAGCGGGCTCGCATCTGACCCAGGAAGCTCGCGTCCGGATCCAGCATGCCGAGGTCGTCCTGTACCTGCTGGCGGAGGCCGGGCCCCACGGCTGGCTGCAGCAGCTCAACCCCGTAGCTCGCTCGATGGGGACCCTGTATCAGACCGGCGAGCCCCACGCCGACGTCTACGAGGGCCTCGTCGAGGCGATGCTGGAGCCCGTGCGTGCGGGTCGGGAGACCTGCGTGATCACGTACGGGAACCCCGCCGTGTTCGACCATTCGTCGCACGAGGCGATCCGCCGGGCGCAGGAGGAGGGGTATCCGGCTCGCATGCTCCCGGCGATCTCCTCGCTCGACTGCCTCTTCGTGGACCTGGCGCTCGATCCCGGCGAGGACGGGCTGCAGTGCTACGACGCCGATCGGTTCCTGACCCGCGGCACGGAGCCGGACGTCACCGTTCCGCTCGTGCTGTGGCAGATCAGCGTGGTCGGCGAAACGGTCACCACGAGCTCCGTCAACCGGGCCGGGCTCCAGCGGCTCGCCGACCGTCTCGCCGAGCTCTACGGCGCGGAGCACGAGGTCACGATCTACGAAGCGACGCCGTTCCCGGTCGGGCGACCGTCGATCGAGGTGTGCGGCGTGGCGCAGCTGCCCGACGCGGCCGTCGGCGGGCTCTCGACCCTGTTCGTCCCTCCTCGCCCCTGACCCGACGAGCGCGAGCGGAACCCACCGGCGGCCGTCGGTGTATGACTGGTGCACGGTGACGGACGCGCCCGCCCTGCCGAACGGAACGTCCACGGAAGCCGACGACGCGCTGGTCGAGCGGGCGCGCGACGGCGACGCTGCGGCGTTCGGGGACCTGGTGACGCGCCATCGCGACCTCGCGATGCGCGTCGCCCGTGTCGTCGCGCCCGCCGCCGACCTGGAGGATGCGGTGCAGGAGGCGTTCGTGAAGGCGTGGTTCGCGCTCCCGCGGTTCCGGCCGGGCGCGCCGTTCCGCCCGTGGCTCTGCCGGATCGTGGCGAACGAGGCCAAGAACCGCACCCGGTCGGCGAAGCGGCGCGAGGCGCTGGTGCTGCGCGCGGCCACCGGTACCGACGCCAGGACCGAGGCCGCGCCCGACCGTTCCCCCGAGGAGGTGGCCCTCGCCCGCGACGAGGCCGAGGTGCTCGTCCGGGCGATGAACGGGCTCCGTGGCGACGACCGCCTGGTGATCGCCTATCGGTGGCTGTTCGACATGAGCGAGGCGGAGATGGCCGAGGCGCTCGACGTGCCGGTCGGCACGGTCAAGTCGCGTCTGTCCCGGGCGATGACGAAGCTCCGGACCCGGCTCGCGGAGGAGACGCGATGAGCACCGAGCGCCTGCATCGCCTCGACGACGAAGGGCTCGGAGCGGCGCTCGCCGGCCTCGACCTTCGGTGGTCGGACGCACCCGCCTCCCTGACGCAGGACGTGCTCGACTCGATCGCCCTGACGGAGCGGCGTGTGGCACCGGGGCTGTCGGGGAGCCGTCGCCGCCGGTTGGTGATCGCGATCGTGGCGGCGCTGCTCGCGCTGACCGCCACCGCGTTCGCGGCTCGATTCGTCCTCGACCTCCGCGGCGTGATCGTGGAACAGGTCCCGGGTCCGCCGATCCACCTCCCGAGCAGCCCGCTGGCCGGACCCGAGCTGGGGACCCCGCTCCCCCTCGACGAGGCGGCCGCGGCCGCGGGGGTCGACCCCGCGGTCCCGGAGCTGCTCGGCGCGCCGGACCGGGTCTGGCTCGTGCGTCCCAGCGCCGTGGTGCCCGAGGGCGACGGCGCCCTGCTGGCCCTGGCATGGGAGCCCGGGCCGGGACTGCCACCGATCCCCGGCTCCCGCTGGGGTGCCGTGCTCTTCCGCTTCACCGGGAGCGCGGATCTGGCCAAGAAGATGCTCGACGTGGAGTCGGCCGAGGTGCGCGAGACGATGGTCGGGTCGTTCCCCGCGTACTGGATCACGGGACCGCACGAGCTCACGCTCGCGACCGCCGGCGGCGCCGTCCGGGTGCGCGTGACCGGGTCGGTCCTCCTGTGGGACGACCTCGAGACGGGATGGCGCCTCGAGACCTCGCTGCCGCAGGCCGAGGCGATCCGGATCGCCGAGAGCGTTCCCCTGCCCGGCCCGTGACCGAGGGAACCACCTCGAGCTCGGCGGTGTACCAAGGCTGAATCGGTCCCGAACGCGGGGCCCCGAACGGGAGGCACCGACATGCCGCGTCCGCGTCTGTTCCTGCTCCTGGCCTTCGCCACGATCGCCACCGTGGTCCCCGCGAGCAGCGCCTCGGCCGGTGGCGGCTGCCACTCGGGCGCGACCCAGGGCACGGGTGACACGGTCGAGATGCAGGATGCATGCTTCACCCCGTCCACGCTCCAGGCCGAGCCCGGCGCCACGATCACCTTCATCAACACCGACCCGTTCGACCACAACGTCTCCGGCAACGGATGGGGCGAGTACGGAACGGTCGCCCCGGGGGACCGGCTGCGTGTGACCTTCGACGCCGAGGGGATCTACGCCTACGCCTGCACGCTGCACCCCGGGATGACGGGTTCGGTGGTGGTCGGTGACGGCGACGGGCCGGGGAACGGCGCCGTCGTGGTCGGCGCGGGTCAGGACCCGGGCGCGCCGGCTGCGACGCAGCCGCGGGCGACGGAGTCGACCGGCGGCGGCTGGCTCCTGCCGTCGGCGATCGCGCTGGTGCTCGGCGTCGGTCTCGGGTTCGGCCTCGCGCGGCTGCGCCGGCGCGATCGCGTCCGCGAGGCTGTCGTGGCGGGGGCGTGACGCGCGAGCGGAGCGGATCAGACGGGCAGCGCGATCCCCGCCTGCTGGAGGGCGAGCTCGAAGTCGTGGCGGCTGCTGGCGGCGCGCACCCCGTCCTCGAGTGAGATCCTGCCCGCCTGCAGCAACCCGAGCAGCGACTGGTCGAAGCTCACCATCCCGTAGAAGGCCCCGTCCGCGATCACTTCCTTGATCTCGAGGGTCTTGTCGGGATCGGTGATGCGCTCTGCGACACGGCCGTTGTTCACCAGGATCTCGAGCACCGGCGCACGACCACCGTCGACCGTGGGGACCAGGCGCTGGCTGACGATCCCTCGCAGGGTGCCGGCCAGCTGGAGCCGGACCTGCTTCTGCTGATAGGGCGGGAAGAAGTCGATCACGCGGTTGACCGTCTCGGTCGCGTCGACCGTGTGCAGCGTCGAGAGCACCAGGTGGCCGGTCTCGGCGGCCGACAGCGCGGCCCGCACGGTGTCGGTGTCCCGCATCTCCCCGATCAGGATCACGTCGGGGTCCTGCCGGAGAGCGGCGCGCAGAGCCGTGTGGAAGTCGTTCGTGTCGTTGCCGACCTCGCGTTGGTTGATCGAGGCCACCCGGTCGCGATGGAGGACCTCGATCGGGTCCTCGATCGTGACGATGTGGACGGGCTTCGTCTGGTTGATGTGGTCGATCATCGCGGCCAGGGTCGTCGTCTTGCCCGAGCCGGTCGGACCCGTCACGAGGATCATCCCGCGGTCCTCCTCGGCCAGCGTCCGGGTCACGTCGGGGAGCCCCATCTCCTCGAACGTCGGTCCGCCGAACCGGAGCTTGCGGAGCACCATCGAGATCGAGCCGCGCTGGCGGAAGACGTTCGCTCGGAACCGGCCGATGTGGGAGACCGAGTAGGCGAAGTCGACCTCGCCCGATCCGCGGAAGGCCTCGCGCCGGTCCTGCGGGATGATCCCGTCGGCGATCGCCTGGGTCTCGATCGCGGTCAGCGGGTCGCGGTCGAGCCGCTGGAGGCCCTTCGGGAGACGGATCATCGGCGCGGAGCCCACCTTGACGTGGAGGTCCGATCCCTCCCCGCCGAGCAGCTCCTCCAACCAGGAATTGAATTCGGGCACGATCTCGTCGCTCATGTCCTCCGTCACATCGGACGGAGGACGCGCGGACTCAAGCGTGGAACCGCTCAGAGTCGTGCCGAGAGTCGACAGGTGGCCGACCGGTCGGCCAGGGGGTCGAAGGCGGTCATCGTCAACGGGGGTCGAGCCCCCGCCAGGATCCCGGTGAGCAGGCCCCGGTGCACCGAGCAGACCAGCTCCCGATGCTCCTCGAGCAGGTCCCGGAACGGGCAGTCACGGAGCGAGATCTCCACGGAGCGGGCGCCGGTCCGATGGAACCGCGGAGTGAATCCCGCCTCGGCGAGCGCCTGCTGCAACACGGCGAGGTTCGGACCTCCCCCACGACGGGCACCCGGCCTCGGGGCCGAGCGGCCCACGAGGTACGCGCCCCACTCGCGCGCCAGCTCCTCGGCACGGGCCCGTTGCTTCGCCGTGGTCAGCAGTCCGGCCAGCACGTCGGCGAGCAGCCGGTGTCCACGATCCTCCCGGCTCGCCACCTCGACGGCCTCGTACACGGTCTGCGGACGCCCGACCGTCGGGCCGCGGCGGCTCTCCGACGTGACGAGCCCGGCCTCCTCCAACCGGCGGAGGTGGGGGCGGACCGTGTTCGGGTGCAGCGACAGACGCGTCGCCAGCTCGCGGACGCCGACGGGTCGCCCCGACAGCCGAAGGTACCGGTAGAGCCGGTAGCGGGTGTCGTCCGCGAGCGCCTTGTGGACCTCGATCGGGACCGGGTCGGCCATGACCTGCCTCGTGCGCCTCCGTCGTAGACTGGGTTTGCACGGTTTCCGCCGTGTTTATCAGCAGAAGCGTAGACCAGCCACCGACTCCGAGCGTGGGGACGACACGATGGTGAACGAGCAGGATGTCCGCGACGCCCTCCGCGGGGTGCGCGACCCGGAGATCGGCAAGCCGATCGAGGACCTCGGGATGCTCGAGCGCATCCACGTCGACGGGGACACCGTCCGGGTCGACGTCCTGCTCACGATCGAGGGCTGCCCGCTCCGCGACCGGATCACCCAGGACGTCACCGCGGCGGTCCAGCCGCTGTCGGGCGTCGAGCGGGTGGAGGTGTCGCTCACCCCGATGAGCGCGGAGCAGCGCGAGGCCCTCGTCGGACAGCTCCGCGGCGGGCAGCCCGCCGGCCAGACCGCCGGCCAGACCGCCGCCGCCCGGATCTCCTTCCCGCCGGCCACGTCGCTGATCGCGATCGCGTCCGGGAAGGGCGGCGTGGGCAAGTCCAGCGTCACCGTGAACCTCGCCGCCGCCCTGGCCGCCGACGGCGCGGCGGTCGGCGTGCTCGACGCGGACGTCTGGGGATTCAGCGTTCCCCGGATGCTCGGGGTGAGCGGGAAGCCCGTCGGGTTCAACGACATGATCCTCCCGCTGGAGGCGCACGGCGTGAAGGTCATCTCGATGGGGTTCTTCGTCCCGGAGGAGACCCCGGTGATCTGGCGGGGGCCCATGCTGCACAAGGCGATCGAGCAGTTCCTGGGCGACGTCTACTGGGGAGAGCTCGACTTCCTGCTGTGCGACCTGCCACCGGGCACGGGCGACGTGAGCATCTCCCTCGCCTCGTTCATCCCCGGCGCGTCGATGCTGGTGGTCACCACGCCGCAAGAGGCGGCCCGGAAGGTGGCCGAACGGGCCGGCAAGATGGCCGAGCGCACGAACCTCCGGCCGATCGGCGTGCTGGAGAACATGTCGTGGTTCGTCTGCCCGCACTGCGGCGAGCGCGAGGAGCTCTTCGGGTCCGGCGGTGGCCATGAGGCCGCGGCCACGCTCGGCGTCCCCCTGATCGCCCAGGTCCCCCTGATCCCGGCCGTTCGTGAGGGAGGCGACGGGGGGGTTCCGATCGTCGTCGCGGACCCCAGGTCGCCCGCGAGCGAGGCGTTCCTGGAGGCGGCGAAGGCGGTCCGCCAGGCGACGAAGACGAGGGTGGGCAAGCCCTTGAGCCTCACCGCCCGCTGACGGAGGGGCCCTCCGGCGACGCCTCAGCCTCGGCATCATCGGGCTCCTCGGCATCGCCGGCCTCGCCCGCCTCACCCGCCTCATCCTCGTGGTCCACGGGTTCCGCGCGCCGCGACGGCGTGCTCGCCCCCGGTGGCCGCTTGACCGCGAGGTAGATCAGGACCGCCGCGCTGACCAGCACGACGGTGAGGGCGGTCCACTGCGAGCCGGTGAGCGGGCCGAACCGCTTGTCGATCCGCAACGAGTCCTCGAGCAGCCGGAAGCAACCGTAGGCGGTGGTGAACAGGAGCGCGGTGACCCCCTCGCGGCGGTCCTTGGCGCTGAACCACCACAGGACCCCGAACAAGGCCCAGGCCAGGAGCATGTCGTACAGGGCGGTCTGATGGACCCCGACGCCCTGAGCGATCGTGACCGCCCCTGCCTTCAGTTCGGCCCCTGCCCGGGTGATCACTTGGAGGTGACCGCCCTGGAGCTGCGCCTGGCAGAAGTCGTCCGCGCAGGAGAACGGGGGGGCGATCGTGCCCCCCCGATAGGTCCACGCGAGGAGCCACGACGTGGGCTTGCCGAGGTGATCGGCGATGATCAGGTCGCCGATCCTGCCCACGGCGATCCCCAGGGCGAGCGCGGGCGCCACCGAGTCGGCGACCTGGAGGAACCGCAGGCCGAACCGCCGGATGTTCACGGCGTTCGCGATCGTGGCGCCGGCGATCCCGCCGAGGAGGGAGATGCCGCCCTCCCAGATGCGGAACCAGTCGAGGGGGGTCGCGAAGTCCGAGGCGTGCGCGATCACGTAGCCCACCCGGGCGCCGACGATCGCGCCGATCAAGGACCAGAAGACCACCGAGTCACACGCCCGGCGGTCCGCTCCCCGACGGACGGCGAGCCGGGTGAAGAGCAGGGCTCCCACCGTGAACCCGATCGCGATGAACACGCCGTGCGGGGAGATGCCGAACACGCGGTCCACGACCGGCCAGCCGACCGACGCGAGGGGCGAGCTCATCGGTGCGAGGGTAGCAGTGGCCGCGCGAGCGACCGGCGGCCCGCCGTCACCGCGGGCGGCCGCGGGGCCACACGCGGGCCACTGCACGACCCAGCAGCAATCCGCTCGCGACGTCGGACGGGTAGTGCACGCCCAGGTACACGCGGGACACAGCCACCGACAGATCGAGTCCCGTGAGCGCCGTCCGAGCGAGCCTCCCCAGCCCGAGCTCCCGCGCCGCGACCCGGGTGAAGGTCGTCAGGACGGCCGGATGGCTCGAGGGCCAGGACGTCGCCGGGGGAACCGCGATCAGCAGACGCGTCCCCTCCGGGTCGGCCACCGACGGTCGCGGCCGCTCGACCACGCGTTTGACCCCCTGGAGCAGGAGCCACGTCGCGCCGGCGGCCGTCAGGGCCCGCGCGGCCGCCCGTCGTTCCCCCGAGGCCAGGAGCGCCCCGGCGGCCGCGCCCGATGCCCACAGCGACCCGAGCTCGGTCACCGCGCCGAAGTAGGCGTCGGCGCGCGGGCCGTGTCCGCGGTTGACGAGCCCGAACAGCTCGCGGTCGACTGCCGGGCCTTCCTGACCCTTGACCGCGCCCAGCCCGATCGCCACCGCCCCGGCGGCCAGCTTCCCGGCCCACAGCACGCGCGCGACCCCTGCGACGGCACCCATGGCGGGACATGATGCAAGATGGAGCGCGACCGTGGAAGGGAGGAGCGCTCGATGCGGCGTGAGGATGATCCCTCCGGCGAGCAGCAGCAGGGGTGGGTCGAGAAGCGCGAGGGACCGAGCGGGCTGGTGATCTGGGCGGGGATCGCCTTCGCGATCCTGCTGATCTTCATCCTGCAGAACTCCGACGAGGCCCACGTCGACTTCCTGTTCCTCGACGGCGACTTCCCGCTGTGGGGCGTGATCCTGGTCGGGGCGATCCTGGGGTTCTTGGTCGGCTGGTTCCTGGGTCGTTCGCGGCTGCGCCGTCGCGAGCGACGGGACTAGGCGCGGCGGACCCGGGCCCGGCCCTCGATCTCGGTCTTCTGGGCGAGCGTCCCGCGGCGCAGCGCGAACTCGGCGCCCCCCACCGCGTTCACGCTCGCCGCACCGAACCGACCGAGCGGACCGTTGAACACGTAGCGGACCTCGTGACGCAGGACGCTCCGGTCGCCCGGCAGCGAGGCGATCGACGTGCGGACGGTCGCATCGAGGAGCCCACCGAGATGCACCTCGGCCAGCCAGGGCGGCTCCCAGACGAGCACCTCACACGGGATCGTGGCCCGGACCCCGAGGAACGACATCGTCACGTCGTACCGGGCCGCGGGTGCGAGGCCACCCGGCGGGAGCCGGACACCCACGATGTGCTTGTCCCAATGGGGGAGGTTCCGCGGGTCGCTCGCGACCTGCCACACCTGCTCGGCGGGGGCGTCGATCTCGACGGAGTACTCGACCGTGGTCACGGCAGCCGCGCGCTCCCGCTGGACCAGCCTTCCCACCACACGAGGCGACGGACGACCAGGCGCACGAGCGCCCCCGCGCCCGGCGAGAGGCCCGTCGCGATCTCCCGGGCGGTCTTCGCACCCGAGCCCACGTCGCCGTCCACGAAGAACGACGCCTCGCCCTGGATCATCGCTCCGACCATGTCCCGGGCCCGCCAGATCGACGGGCTGTCCACCGTCAGGGATGCGGGAGCCTCGGGTCCGGCGTCGGCCATCGCCAAGGCCTCCGCGGGCAACGCGGCATAGAGGGCGTGCTCCTCGGCACGCCAGCGCACCGGGAGCACCACCGGCCCCCGCTCGCCCGAGATCGTCAAGACCCCGTCCCCCTCGCGCCCGACCTCGTCCACGACCGTGGGCGGCAACCCGGCGAACGGGTCGCTCGCGGCGCTGCTGCGACGGAAGGTGGCCTGCGACCGGGGCTCGCCGCCCCACCGACCTCGCCCCTCCTGGACCCCGTCCGCGTCCAGCAGCGCGGTCCGCTCCAGGTCCACACCCACGAAGACCCGGCCCGGCGGCGTCCACGCCAACGGAACCTGCCGGGCGTCGAAGGCGTACCCGGCGAAGAACCGGGCGTTCTTCCTGCTGAACGTTGCCGTCGCCCGCGCGATCGACGTCGCGCCGGCGACCGCGCTCCCCCACGTCCGCCGGTCCAGCGCGTCGTAGGTCTTCACGGTGCCCGTGAACGTCACCGCCAGGTCGCCGTGCCGGACCAGCCCCGCGACCGAGGGGTCCGTGCGCCAGCACCGTGCCTTCACGGATCGCCGGGAGGTGGTCAGCCAGATCCTCCCGCCGCTGGCCGCGAACACCAGCGGCGTGCAATGCGGGCCGTCCGGCGTCATGGTCGCGACCGAGCAGAACGATCCCTGGTCCAGGACCCCCTGGACCGCGGTCGACAGGAAGCTCACGGCCCTTCCCCCTCACGGTGCGTTCCGTCGGTCGCCCCGGTGCCCGGTGGGAACACGAGCATCAGTCCGGTCCAGAGGATATGGCTGGCGAGGGGCGCGAGGACACCCCCCGACCACCAGGCGAGGGCCCCCCACACGGCGCCGCCCACCACCGCGCCGGCCACGATCGGGAGCGAGCGGCTCGGGAGGTTGGCCACGACGTAGAGGGCCAGGGCGGCCACGGCCGCGCCGCCGGCCCCGAGGGCCGTGTCGGACAGCCACCCCTGGGCGAGGCCCCGCCAGAACAGCTCCTCCCCGGGGACCGAGAGCGCGAGCGACAGGACCAGGGCGCGCGCCGTGGGCACGGTCGCGGCCTCGGCGTACGCCTCGACGACGTTGCGGCGGAAGGGCCCCCAGCGGACCGCCAGCCACACGAAGGCGCGCGTCCCCGCGTACAGGGCGAGGCCGGCCGTCAGCCCCGCCACGAGCTGCGCCGTGCGCCCGACCGTCGGCTCGAACGGGGTCGCCACCAGGAGCGCGACCACGCCCATCACGCCGAGGATCGGCGGGAGCACGTGCCAGACGTCGCGGTGACGGGAGGCCACCAGCCACCACCCGGTCATCTGCGCCGCGAGCCCCACGAGCACGATCGCGCCGT
>DATBJQ010000102.1:0-1860 GCA_036556385.1 Actinomycetota bacterium
GCGAACGACGTCTGCACGTCGTTCGAGATCTGGAGCATCGAGCCGATCGGGAAGAAGATGCGCGACTGCAGCGTGGTGAAGGCGACGATCGTCCCGGCCGTCATCGCTGCGGGGTTCGAGGAGGTCACCCACGCGACGACGAGGTACGTGAGTGCCGGCATGATCGAGAAGAACGTGCCGACGATCGCGAAGAACGATTGGCCGATCATCGTCTGGCGCACCGTGAGGCCGGTCAGGCGCTCGTTCTCCTGGCGGTAGCGCTCGATCTCGTGCCGCTGTCGGCCGAACGACTTCGACAGCAGGATCCCACTGACGCTGAGCGTCTCCTCGGTGATCGCCGTCAGGTCCGCCAGGGTCTTCTGCGTGTTCGTGGCCACCTCGCGGCGGGCTCGCCCGACCTTGACGGTCAGCCAGATGAAGACGGGTGTGATCGCGAGCGACATCAGCGTCAACTGCCACGACAGGATCAGCATCGCGATCAGGGTGCTGATGATGATCACGGTGTTGGCCAGGAGCGACGAGGCGGTGTTCGTCACGACCCCCTGGACGCCCCCCACGTCGTTCGCGAGCCGCGACTGGATCTCGCCCGTCCGGGTCGACGTGAAGAACTTCACGTGCATGTACTGCAGGTGCCGGTACAGCCCGTCGCGCAGGTCCTGCATCACGCGCAGCCCGACGAGGTTCGAGAGATAGGTCTGCGCGACGCCGATCGCACCCGTGACGATCGGGATCGCGATCATCAACGCGACCAGCCGGTAGACGACGGGCAGGTCGGGGTTGCACGACGTGGTGGTGCAGTGCAGCCCCTGGTCGAACACCTCCTTGATCAGCAGCGGGTTGACGATGCCGAGCCCTGCGGTGATCACGATCGCGATCCCGACGACCGTGACCTTCGCTCGATAGGGACGGAAGATCGACACGACGCGCTTGACGGTCGCACGCGTGATCGGGCGCTTCTCCTCGTCGGAGGGTCGCGCGCCGTACATCCGGAAGGGGTGGCGCGACATGCCACCTAGGGTACGCGCGGCCCGCGACAAGCTCGGCGGCTCAGCCGACGGCGGGCAGCCCGGCCAGCACTCGCGCGCGGGCGAACACGGCGTCGATCATCGCGGGGGTGAGCTTGCCGGTGAACGTGTTCTGCTGGCTCGGGTGGAAGCAGCCGAGCATCCGGTAGGGACCAACCTCCGCCTCGGCCGCGTGCCCGAACCGGGGCTTCGGCCGCGCGAGGTGGCCCGTCGCGGCGAGCGCCCGCAACGACCCGTCCCAAGCGAAGGCACCCAGGGGCACCAGCACCGTCGCCCGCTCGAGGGCCGCGAGCTCGCGTTCGAGGAACGGCAGGCACCGGTCGCGCTCGTCGGGCGAGGGCTTGTTCGCCGGGGGTGCACACCGGTTGACCGCCGTCACGAACGCGCCCGCGAGGCGCAGGCCGTCGTCGCGCGAAACCGACGTCGGCTGGTTCGCGAACCCGGCGCGGTAGAGCGCGGCGTACAGGAAATCGCCCGAGCGATCGCCGGTGAACATCCGGCCGGTCCGGTTCGTGCCGTGGGCGGCCGGCGCCAGGCCGACCACGACGACGCGTGCCGACGGGTCGCCGAACCCCGGCGCGGGCCTGGCCCAGTAGGTCTGGTCCGCGAACCGCGCCGTCTTCTCCCGCCCGACCCGCTCGCGCCATGCGACGAGCCGGGGGCACGCGCGGCAGCGCACGACCTCGCGCGCGATCCGCTCCAGCCCGGCGGCGCTCACGCGAGCAGCGGGAAGGCGTTCGCGAGCGGCCCGAGCGCGGCGTGCTCCTCGTACGTGAGCCCGCGCCGGCCGGTCCCCGCCTCCAGGAACGAACGGTCGCTCCAGCGCCGGACGATC
>DATBJQ010000103.1:0-58345 GCA_036556385.1 Actinomycetota bacterium
CCGCGGCGCCGAGCACGGCGAGGGCGGTGACGGCGCCCACCGCACGGCGTCCGGCGCTCTGGACGCGGAGGCGCGTGCGTTCCACGGCGGGACGGGTCCGGTCGGCGGACAGCACCAGCTCGAGCAACGGACGCGCGGCGCAGACCAGCGCGAGCGCCGCCAGGACCGCCACCTTCGTCGCGAACTCGCTGGTCTGCGGGGCGATCAGCAGCACCGACAACAGACCGATCGACGCCCCGAAGGCGCGCCGCGTCTGCCGCGACTCGGGCACCGTCTTCGGATCGGTGATCATGAAGAACAGGAACACCAGGATCTCGGGGGAGAACACGAGGATCCTCCAGAGCTCGGCCCCGGTGATCGGTCCCAGGTGCCAGCGGGCGGTCATCGCGTGCTCGGTCGTCGCCAGCACCGCGATGCCGGCGGCGAACACGAGCCAGAAGCTGACGGCCACCCCCAGGAGATGGAGCCGGCGAAGGATCGCGAACCCACCGGCCACGATCAAGGTGAGCGCCAGCGCCAGCCAGACCGACATCGGCCCCCACCAGAAGTCGAGGGGCTCGGCCAACGCCGGGCCGAGCAGCAGGAAGCACGCGACGAGCCCGAAGTTGGAGGGGTTGAAGACGTGTCGCCCTCGGAAGCGGATCACGTACTTCGAGAGGAGTGAGATCGCGGCGGTCGCGGCGAAGATCCACCAGCCGTGGAGGCTCCACCAGTCCCCGTGCTCGGTGCCGGGGACCCGCAGGATGAAGGCGACGCCGTTGCCCGTGAGCATCGCGCTCGCGGGCCACATGATCACCCGCTGCTGCCGGAAGGTGATCGCGACCTCCAGCACGGCGCAGGTGAAGATCGAGATCAGGATCTGCGAGATCGAGAGCCGGAACTCGAAGGCGACCTGACCCAGGATCTGCAGCGACACGATCACGCCCGCGAGGTGCAGCCGCGGGTCGCGGAGGCTGGGCAGCAGCACCGGATAGTCCGTGCCGCGCAGCCGCAGGGTGCGTGGCGCCGTCACCGGTTCAGTATGGCCGGTCGCCCAGCGTCGCCGGTGGTCCCGTCAGGCGCCGAGCTGCTCTGAGGCGAGGCGCGTACCCTCGACCCGCGCGGCGATCTTGGCGAAGGCCACGTCCCGCGACGTCGAGGTGTCGTCGGCGAACGGCGAGAAACCACAGTCGTCGCAGGTGCCGAGCCGGTCGACCGGCAGGAGGTCGGCGGCCTCGAGGACGCGGTCGCGCACCTCCTCGGCCGACTCGACGCGCGGGTCGATCGGATCGATCACACCCACGAAGATCCGCTGGTCGGGCCGCAGGTGCTCGGCGATCAGCTTCAGCGTGCCCTCGCGGTCCTCCTCGCCCGCCAGCATCACGTAGACGGTCCCGACGTTCATCGCGAACAGCTCGGGGAGCAGCTGGGCGTAGTCGACGTCGGCGCTGTGGGTGGAGTCCTGGTCTCCGCCGGGACAGGTGTGCACGCCGATCCGGGCTCGGTCGTCGTCGGAGAAGCGCGCCAGGACTCGGTTGTTGAGCGCCACGAAGTCGCGGAGCACG
Source organism: Actinomycetota bacterium (assembly GCA_036556385.1). Taxonomy (GTDB): domain Bacteria; phylum Actinomycetota; class UBA4738; order UBA4738; family HRBIN12; genus AC-51. The sequence goes on from DATBJQ010000103.1 coordinate 1,545, forward strand.
CCGCCCGACGGGTCGAGCTTGATCGACAGGCGACCTTCGGTGAAGTCGATCTGCACGCGATGCGCACCGCGGTCGAGCGAGCTCCGGATGTCCTGCTCGCACGCATCCACGAGGTCGTCCAGGAACGCGTCACGCTCGTAGCCGTCCACCCCGTCCTGCGGGTAGATCAGGCTCAGCGCCGAGGCGGCGATCACCGCTTGTTTGACGGGCACGTGGGCGTAGCGCTGCGCGGCCTCCAGGTAGCCGTCCGCGTGCTTGCCGAACCGGAAGGGGCCGGAGGTCAGGCGGGGCAGCTGTCGCGTGTGACCGTCCGCGAAGGGGATCACGGCGCCGTCGGGCGCCAGGTTCTCGAGCCCTTCGAGCGGATAGGTCACGAAGCTCGACTTCGTCTGCTCCCCGTCCGAGATCACCGGGGACCCGGTGGCCTCGAACCGCTCGATCGTGTCGCGGAGCGCCCGATCCTGGAGCTCTCCGAAGGCTTCGAGCGTGATCGCACCTCCGCCGAGCGCGGCCATGCCGTCGAGCAGCTCCTGGGGCCGGGGGATGCTGCCGATGGGCTCGGTGGGGATCAACACGTCCTCCTGGTTCCTTGGCTGGTTCCTTGGCTGGTTCCTTGGCTCGGGTCGGCTCGCCGCCTGTGGGTCGGCGCATCATAGCGACGCGTCGGTAGGGTGGCGCGCGATGACGACCCGCCTCGAGGATCTGCTCCGGGCTCCGTCCGCCGGAGCCGCGACCGACGTCGATCCGCGAGCGACACCCGGCGTGGAGGATCGCGACGTCGCCGAGGCCGAGCTGGTCGACCTCGCGGAGCGGCTCGACGGCTGGCAGGAGCGCCTGTGGGCCGAAGGCACGCGGTCCGTGCTGCTGGTCCTGCAGGGCATGGACACCAGCGGGAAGGGCGGGACGATCCGCCACGTCGTGCGGGCGATGAACCCGTCGGGCGTCCGCGTCGCCGCGTTCAAGAAGCCGACCGACGAGGAGCTGTCCCACCACTTCCTCTGGCGGATCGAGCGACGTCTCCCCACGCCCGGGGAGGTCGCCGTCTTCGATCGGTCGCAGTACGAGGACGTGCTCATCGTGCGGGTCCATGGGCTCGTCGAGGAGCCCGTGTGGCGAGCGCGGTACGAGGAGATCACCCGGTGGGAGCAGCAGGTCGTCGGCCGGGGCACGACGATCGTGAAGTGCTTCCTCCACATCTCGTACGACGAGCAGCGCGAACGTCTCCTCGACCGGCTCGACGACCCGACCAAGCATTGGAAGTTCCACGTCGGCGACCTGGACGAGCGGCGGCGGTGGCCCGACTACGCCGCCGCCTACGACGAGGCGATCGCTCGGTGCTCGACCGAGGCGGCGCCGTGGTTCGTGATCCCGGCCGATCGCACGTGGTACCGCAACTGGGCGATCACGAAGCTGCTGGTCGAGACGTTCGAGCGGATCGACCCCCGCTACCCGGCATCGGACCTCGACGTCCCCGACCTGCGTGCCCGGCTCGCGCCACCGAACTGACCCGACGCACGACGCGGGGACAGCCCGCGCCGTTCGAACGGGTCCCGATAGGGTGGTTGGATCCACAGGAGGGGGGGCCGATGAGCGACGAGAAGTTGATCGAGAGCGCGACCCAGGCGATCGGCGGCGAGGAGCAGGTCCTGGCGGCCGGTCTCTTCCATCCGCGAGGCCGGATGGGCGGCGTCGTGGGTTCGACCGCGGCGGGTCTATCGACCGACAACATCGTGGGTGAGGTCGCCGGGGTCGCGGCCGCCGCGATGGCGGGGCACGCGACGGCCGAGCTCCGGGACGTCCCGGACCACACGATGCTGGCGGTCACACCGACGCGGTTGTACGCCTTCGTCGCGAAGGCGGACGGCGTGCACTGGAGGCCCGCCGAGGCGTTCGCGACGTTCGATCGCTCCAAGATCAAGGTCACGGTCCACGCCCGCGTGAACGTCCACACCCTGTCGATCGAGGATCCGGATTCCGGGCGGACGTACGAGTGGGAGGGCAACCGGATCGGACCGGACCACGCGAACGCCGTGATCGACGCGCTCGAGGCGGAGGTCATCGAGGAGCCCGAGGCGTGAGCCGGGTCCGCCCGCGCACCCCCGCGCGGGCCGAGACGGTGGGGTCGTTGCTCCGACCGCCGTCCCTGCGGACCGCCATCGAGGCGTTCTACGAGGAGGGACACTCCGCCGTGCTCGCCGAGGAACGGGAGAAGGATCGATCGGCGCTCCGCGCGGCCGAGGATGCGGCGATCCGGCGCGTCGTGCAGCGGCAGATCGATTGCGGGCTCGACGTCGTCACGGACGGCGAGTTCCGCCGGTGGATGTTCATGAACTCCTTCTTCGACGCCGTCGACGGGATCCGGACGGGCAAGACGGTCGTGTTCCGCAACGACCGAGGATCGGACGTGGAGCTGCGCGTTCACGAGATCGTCGACCGGCTCCGCGTCGTCGACGCGCCGGCGGCGCGCGAGGCCGCCTTCCTCGCGGGGGTCGCTGAGGGCTTCCCGTTCAAGGTCACCTTCCCGGCCGCGTCGATCTTCACGCATCCGTTCACCACCGTGATGGGTCCGGAGGGGCGCGGCTACGACTCCTCCTCAGCCTTCGTGGACCACGCGATCGAGCTGGAGCAGGCGTTGGTTGCCGAGGCGATCGCCGCGGGAGCCCGCTCGATCCAGTTCGACTTCCCGCTGTACCCCTACCTCGTCGACCCGGCCTGGGTTGCTCGGTTCGAGTCGGAGGGCCACCGGATCGAGGCGCTGGTCGACGCAGCGCTCGCCGCCGACCGCGAGATCCTGGCCTCGATCCCCGACGGCGTCACGTCGGCGTTGCACATCTGCCGTGGGAACTACCGGTCGTCGTGGATGTGCGAAGGCTCCCTGGAGCCGGTGGCCGAGCGCGTCTTCGGGGAGCTGCCGTACGACGCGTTCCTGGTGGAGTGGGACGACCTGGGTCGCGACGGTGGCTACCAGCCGGTCCGCCACCTCCGGCCCGGCTCGATCATGGTGATGGGGATCGTCTCGACGAAGAGCCCCGTGCTGGAGGACGCCGACGACCTGGTGCGCCGGCTCGAGGAGGCAGCGGAGCTCGCCGGCGACATGGACCGGCTCGCGATCAGTCCCCAATGCGGGTTCGCGAGCGTCATGGTCGGCAACGAGATCGACGAGGACGTCCAGTGGCGGAAGCTCGAGCTGATCGGCCGCGTCGCGGACCGGATGTGGTCGGCGAGCTCCCGTCCGGCCTGATCGTCCCGTCGATCGGGACCGTCACGGCATCGCCCGCACGCGGTCCACGACCTCCCGGCACCAGGTCTCGATCCGGCCGGGGTCGTCGAGGAACTGCGACGGCTTGATGCAGATCGTGGTGAACCCGCGCGCCACCTGCTCGGGGACGGAGGCGAGGGCCGGGGTCAGGTCGGCGACGTCGTCGGGTCCGGCGAACACCGCGCGCGTCCCCCCCACCATCTCGAGGTCGTGCGGATCGCGCCCCGCCACCGCCAGGGCGGCGCGGAGCCGCTCGAGGTCGTCGTCGCTCGGTCGTCCCAGCGGGTTGAACCCGCTGCCGTACCGGACGAGGCGCCGGAGCAGCCTCGGGTGGACGGTCTGACCGCCGAACCAGAGGGGAGGGCCTCCGGGACGGAAGGGCTTGGGCACCACGTAGGCGTCCTCGAAGCGGTAGTGCACCCCGTGGAAGGACGCCGGGGTCTCGCTCCACGCTGCCGTCCACGCCTCCAGGTGCTCGTCGAGCAACTCACCCCGGGCGCCGAACGGGACCCCGAGCGCCTCGTACTCGGGCCGGTGCCAGCTCACCGTGGGCTGCACGACGAGCCGGCCGCGGGAGACCAGGTCCAGCGTCGCGAGCTGTTTCGCGGCGAGCAGCGGATGGCGCAGCGGGGCGATCAGGGCTCCCGCCACCAGACGGAGGCGGCTCGTCGCCGACGCGACGGCGCTCAACACGACCACCGGATCGGGCCACGGCGTCGTCGGATCCTGGTTCCCCGGCAGCGCGTACTCGCGCGGGTTGAGCGGGCGGCCGTCCGCGTCGGCGCCCGGGCCCAGGACCACGTGCTCGCTCACCATCACGGCGTCGAACCCGGCCGCCTCCGCCACCGTGGCGAGGCGCACGAGCCCGGCGACGTCGTCCCCGGGCACCAGCGGCTGGTTCTCGCTCAAGACCATCACGAGCCGGGGTCCGGCCACGGGGTTCGCGCTCATCCACGCCGCGGCGGCCGGATCCCGCGGAACTCCCAGTCACCGCCGAACGCCGTCGAGACGACCTCCTCGGAACGGCTGGGCTGCGCGCCGACGTCCTCCCGCACCGGGACGTCGCCCTCGACGATCTGGCTGCGGAGCGTGCCGAGACCGTCGACCTCGACCTCGACGACGTCGCCGGGTCCGACCGGCCGCGAGTTGGCGGGCGTGCCGGAGAGGATCACGTCGCCGGGCTCCAGGGTGATCGTGCGCGCGAGGTCGGCGACCAGGTAGTGCATGTCCCAGATCATCTCGTCGGTGTTCCCGTCCTGGACCACATCTCCGTTCACCAGCGTGCGGATCCGCTTGTCGTGGAAGTCCCAGTCGTCCACGAGACCGGGACCGAGCGGACACAGTGTGTCCGAGCCCTTGACCCGCAGCATCGAGCCCGCGTCGGTGTCGCGGAAGTCGTGCAATCCGAAGTCGTTCGCGATCGTGTACCCCCGGATCGACCGCCCCGCGTCCTCGGGCGCGACGTGCGAGACACGCTCGCCGAGCACGATCGCGATCTCACCCTCGTAGTTCAGGAACGAGCAGCGCGGCGGCCGCACCACACGGCCCCCGTGTGCGTTGAGCGAGGAGATCGGCTTGTGGAAATACGTGGGCGCCGGGCCGAGCGTGGCCCGGAACTCCGCCCGGCGGCTCTCGTAGTTCAGGTGGACGCAGATGATCTTCGAGGGCTCGACCGGTGGCAGGTGGACCGCGTCGTCGCTCGCCACGCGCCGGCCGTCCTGCGACACGAGCTCGGCGCCGTCGCGGACCACGCTGACGGGCGTCCCGTCCAGCACGATGCGCCGCGTCTCCACCCGTGCCGCCTCCCCGTCGGTCGCCCCGGCCCGTACGATAGCCGCCGTGCCGGAACAGCAGGGGTTCCTCCCACCGAGGACGGCCACCGGTGACGCGTCGATCGTGCCCGCGCCGCCCTGGCACTACTCGGGCGACGTCCTGACCCTGGAGTACCGGGCCGATCCCGCGGCCGTCGAGGCCCTCCTGCCGCCCGAGGTCGAGCTCGCCGACGACGAGCCCGGGGCGGTCGCGCTGATCTGGGCGGACTGGCAGTCGTGCTCGGACACGTTCGAGGAGCTGCTCGATCCCGTGCGCTCCCAGTACAAGGAATGCTTCGCCGTCGTGCGTTGCGCGTATCGCGGGGAGCTGTTCTCCCGGTGCGTCCACATCTGGGTCGACAAGGACTTCGCCCTCGCGCGCGGCTGGTACCAGGGGTACCCGAAGAAGCTCGGCGACATCTGGCTCACCCGGCCGGTCGAGGTCGGCAGCGCGGGACCGCGGCTCGCGCCCGGCGGCCGGTTCGGCGCGACGCTCGCCGCGAACGGCCGCCGGCTCGCCGACGCACGGTTCACGATCGAAGGGGAGGCCGAGCAGGGGGGGTTCGTGAACGCCCTGCCGATGCTCCACTCGCGCTGGCTGCCCTCGATCGATCCCTCGGCCCGCCCGTCGCTCGACGAGCTGGTCACGATGCGGTCCACCGACGTCGAGCTCGGCCCGGTCTTCCGCGGGACCTTCGAGCTGTCTCTGTACGAGGCCCCCGGCGAGGAGCTGTCCGCGCTGGCGCCCCGGGAGCCGATCGCCGGCTACTGGCGGCGCGTCGGCGCCACGTTCGCCGGCGGCGCGCCCGTGGAACGATGAGCCCCGTCCGGGCGCGCCCGACGGGAGCCGCTGTGCCAAGCTCGTGGCGATGACGATGGAGCCACACGTGGGCGACGAGGCCCCGCGCCCGTCGCTGGTGGGACTCGACGGCAAGCGCACGTCGCTGGCCGACCGGTGGTCGGAGCGGCCCGTCCTGCTGTCGTTCCTGCGGTACTTCGGCTGCCCCTTCTGTCAGGCGTGGGTCGGACGGCTCGTGCGGCTCCAGGGCGCGTTCGACGAGGCGGGGGTCGGCGTCGTCCTGATCGGGCAGGGGACCCCGGGGCAGGCGCTCGCGTTCACGGGCCCCCGTCGCGTGCCGTTCGAGATGCTGGTGGACCCCGACCGTGCCGCCTATCGGGCGTTCGGGCTCGGCGACGGTGGTCCCTACCAGATCCTCGCGCCCGCCGCCCTCGTGGGGTGGGTCGGTGTCCAGGTCCGCGGCGAGGGGCGCCAGGGGCTCCGGCACGGCGGCAGCGTCGCCCAGATGCCGGGCACGTTCCTCGTGGACACCGGGGGGGTGATCCGCTACGTCCATCGGAACCGGCACCAGGCGGACGATCCGGACTCCCAGGCCGTCCTGGCGATCTGCCGATCGCTCGGCTGACCGCCGTCGTGTGCGGGGCCTGCGGTAGCCTCCCGGCGTCATGCGCTTGCTGCGGTTCCGCCACGGCGACCGGATCGCGACCGGCATCGTGCAGCCGGGGGAGGACGTGATCCGCGTCCTGACGGGAACCTTCTTCGAGGACCCGTTCCCGACGGGCGAGGAGATCCCCGTCGACGACGTGCTCCTGCTTGCGCCGGTGCTGCCCTCCAAGCTCGTCTGCGTGGGCCGCAACTACGCCGCGCACGCAGCCGAGTGGGACATGGACGTGCCCGAGGAGCCCCTGCTCTTCCTGAAGCCCTCGACGGCCGTGATCGGTCCCGGCGACCCGATCCAGCTCCTGCCGATCAGCCGGCGGATCGACTACGAGGGGGAGCTCGCGGTCGTGATCGGGCGGATCGCACGCAACGTCCGCGCCGAGGAGGCGGCCAGATACATCCTGGGGTTCACGTGCGCGAACGACGTGACGCTGCGCGACCTCCAGCGCGCGGACGATCAGTGGGCGCGCGCGAAGGGCTTCGACGGCTCGTGCCCGCTCGGTCCCTGGATCGAGACCGACGTGGATCCGACCGACGTCGTGGTCGAGACGCGGCTGAACGGCGACGTCGTCCAGCGCGCGAGCACGGCCGAACTCGCCTTCGGGGTGGCGACGCTGATCGAGTACATCACGGCCTTCATGACGCTGCTCCCCGGCGACGTGGTGAGCACCGGCACCCCCGACGGCGTCGGCAAGCTCGCCGACGGCGACGTCGTCGAGGTCGAGGTGGACGGGGTGGGGGCTCTGCGGAACCCCGTGACGGGGCCGTGACCGGCGAGGTCCGATGCCGCTTCGCCCCCGCGCCCTCGGGGTCGTTGCACGTCGGCAACGCCCGCACGGCGCTCTTCTCGTGGCTCTGGGCGCGTCACAACGGCGGTGCGTTCATCCTGCGCGTCGAGGACACGGACGCCTCACGCGTGACCGAGGAGGCCTTCCGCGGCGTGCTCGACGACCTGCGGTGGCTCGGCCTGGACTGGGACGAGGGGCCGGAGGTCGGTGGCCCGCACGGCCCGTACCGGCAATCGGAACGGCGCTCGATCTATCAGGAGGCCGCCGACCGGTTGCTCGCCGAGGGCTCAGCCTACCGCTGCTACTGCACGCCGGAGGAGCTCGAGGTCCGCAACCGGGAGGCGAAGGAACGTGGCGACCCACCCGGGTACGACGGCAGGTGCCGCACGCTGCGCGACGACGAGCGGGTCGCCTTCGAGCGTGAGGGCAGGCCTTCGACGGTCCGGTTCGCGATGCCGCAGCATGCCTGGGTCGTGCACGACCTGGTCAAGGGCGAGGTCGGATGGGGCGAGGGCCAGCTGCGGGACTTCGTGCTCCTGCGGTCGGACGGGTCGCCGGTGTTCCTGCTCGCGGTCGCCGTGGACGATCTGGCGATGGGGGTGACCCACGTGGTCCGCGGCGACGATCTCCTGGCGTCGGCGCCGCGGAACATCGCGGTGATCGAGGCGCTGGGGGGGGTCGCGCCCGCCTACGGCCACCTGCCCCAGGTGGTCGGTCGGGACCGTCGTCCTCTGTCCAAACGGCACGGCTCCACCAGCGTCGAGGCCTTCCGCGAGCAGGGGTTCGTGGCGGAGGCCCTGGTGAATTACCTGGCCCTGCTGGGATGGTCCCCGGGCGACGACCGGGAGCTGGCGCCGCTCCCCGAGCTGACGGCCTCCTTCGATCTGTCGCGGGTCTCCAACAACCCGGCGATGTTCGACGTCGAGAAGCTCACCTGGATGAACAACCGCTACCTCCAGACGATGGACGACGACGACCTCGCCGCCCGCTGCGTGCACTTCCTGACGGAGTCCGGGTTGGGGGTCGACCCGGTCGTGCTCCGCCGCGCGATGCCCCTCGTCAGGGAGCGGATGAAGACGCTGGCCGAGGCGCCCGACCTGCTGCGGTTCCTGTTCACCGACGACATCGAGCCGAACGAGAGGGCTCGGGCCGTGCTGGCGAAGGCGCCGGACGGCTACGTTCGCGGCGCGGCGGACGCGCTCGGCGCGCTCCCGTCGTGGGACGCTGCGTCGATCGCGTCCGCGCTGGATGGGCTGGCCGAAGGGGCGGGGTTGAACCGGACGAAGGGGTGGCAGCCGGTGCGGGCGGCCGTCACCGGTTCCACGGTCTCGCCGCCGTTGCCCGAATCGCTCGAGCTGCTCGGTGCGGACCGGACGTTGGCGCGCCTGGAGGCCGCCGCATGAGGCGGCAGCCGCTGCTCGCGATGCTCCTCGCCGTGATGCTCATCGCGCCGGTCGAAGTGGCCGCCGCGGCACCGGCGGCCGGCCCGGAACCCGCGGGCCTGGCCCGGACCGGCCGGGTCGCCGAGCTGCGGCCCGAGATCCGCTGGCGGCCGATCCCGTACGGCGCTCGTCGGAAGCGTCAGATGGCCGCCTACTCCCAGCGGCACTACGGCCAGCACACGTGGCGCCTGCGCTCGCCCCAGGCGGTCGTCGAGCACTACACCACCGGGACCCGTTGGCAGAGCGCGTGGAACTGGTTCGCCTCGAACACGCGCCACAACGGCGAGCGGCCCGGCACCTGCGCCCATTTCCTGATCGACCGGGACGGGACGATCCGTCAGCTCGTCCCGCTCTGGGTCCGGTGTCGCCACGCCGTGGGGATGAACCACCTCTCGATCGGCATCGAGCACGTGGGGACGAGCGACCGCATGGTCCTGGACAACCCGCGGCAGATGCGAGCGTCCCTCCGGCTCACCCGATGGCTGATGGCGAGGTTCGGGGTCGGGATCGGCAACGTGATCGGCCATCGTGAGACGCTCGAGAGCCCGCTGCGGTACGAGCTCGACCCCGACTGGCGATGCCTGGTGCACGCGGACTTCCCGCATCGTGCGATGCGGGAGTACCGCACGCGCCTGCGCGTCGTGCTGGCGCGCCGCGGCGTCCCCGCCGGCCGCGGGCCGCGCTGGGTCGACCCCCACTGCTGACCTCCCTTCGCGCCCGCAGGCCTATCGGGGGACGTTGGAATCACCCGCCCGGGGGACGGGTCGCGCGAGGTGGGCCGACTACGCTGCCGCCGACCGGGACCACGCCGTTGGGACCGGAACGGGGGGGTAGGTGCGAACGGATCGGCGCCGGCTGGTGCTGGCGAGCGGACTGTCCTCGTTCGGGGACGAGCTCGCCCTGGTGGCCCTCACGATCCGCGTGCACGACCTCACCGACGACGGGTTCGCCGTCGCCGCGCTGCTGATCGTCGGGATCCTCCCCCTCGTGATCCTGGCCCCGTTCGCGGGGACGCTCGTCGATCGCACGGAGACCACGCGAACGCTGCTCCTCGTGTCGCTCGGCCAGGCGGCGATCGCGCTCACGCTGGCGTTCGTCACGTCGCTGCCGCTGACGCTGGTGCTGACGTTCGTGCTGGGGGCCGGTGCGGCGATCGCGTCCCCGGCGGTCTTCGCCCTGGTGCCCTCCGTCGCCGGGGAGCAGGACGTCACGAAGATGAACGCCTCGATGGAGGTCGCGCGGTACACGGGCGCGGTCCTCGGGCCCGTGGCCGCCGGCGTGATCGCCAGCGGCGCCAGCGTCACCGTCGCGCTGCTGGTGAACGCGGCGACCTTCCTGGTGATCGGCGTGGTGGCGGCGACGCTCCGGACGCGGAGGCCGCCGGTCACGACGGCGGCGGGCTCGCGCGAGCGGCTCGCGCGAGCGGGGTTCGCCCGGATCCGGCGCGACCCGATCCTGCTGCTCGCTGTGGTCGCGATCACGGTGATGGTGGTCTTCGCGGCGGGCGACAACGTCGCGGAGGTCTTCTTCGCCGACGAGGCCCTCGGCGCCGCGGGGTGGGGGTACGGGGTGCTCGCCACCGCCTGGATGGCCGGCATGGTCGGGGGTGTGATGCTGATCGCGCGCAGGCTCGAGCCCACCGCGCTCGCCCCCGCGATCCTGGCCAGCGGGGTGGTCGGTGGCCTCGCCGTGGCGAGCGCCTCCGCGATGTCGCTGGTGGTTCCGGCGGCGATCCTGTTCGTGGTCGGGGGGGCGGCGAACGGTGTCGAGAACGCCTCGATGCGGAACCTGATCTACCACCGGGTCCCGGAGCGGCTCCACGGACGCGTCTTCGCCGCCTACGTCGGGTTGGTCAACGCCATGCAGATCGGCGCGACGGCCGTCGGCGGGTTGCTGGTCGCCGGCGTCGGGCCGCGTTGGGCGCTGCTCGTCTGCGGGGTCGGGGCGGCCACCGTGGGTGCGGTCGGGTTGGCCGTGTTCGCGCTGCTGCCCGAACGATCCAAGGTTCCCGACGACGCGCCCGCTCCCGTCGCCACCGAATGGTCGGCCGCGTGGGAGCCGCCCCGTTCGGTCACGACGGTGCCCGAAGCCGAGCCGGAAGCCGACAAGGACGTTGACGCCGCGCCGGTCGACGAGGTGACCGACGTGACGACCCCCGCTCGGGCCTCGCGCCGCTGATCCCGGCGATCGGACCCCCCGGATCGGCTCGACGCTGGTTGCAACCCGGGCGGGGACGCGCGAGCATCGGCCCGATGGGCGAGACGCTGACCCTGCGCGAACGCCAGGACGGCAGCGGAGCGTGGCACCAGGTCGTCAAGGACGTGTGCCACTGGTGCGGATGCACCTACCTCGTCGCGGAGGACGATCACGACCTCGTCTGGGAGCCCGGCGCGCGCAGGCAGCCGGGTTGCACGGACGACCTCTGCGAGTGCCATACGAGCGCCGTGATCGGCGAGCGCCGCGACTAGGCGAGCGCCAGGAACGCGAGGAGCTGGACCACCGCCGCCTGGTCGATCGTCGGATGTTCGCCGTACGAGCCGATCCCTCCGTCGACGAACCAGCCGGTGTCGTCGCGTGCTTCCCCGAGGAGTCGGGTCGCGTGCTCGGCCAGGATGTCGTGCGCCTCCGTCCGGACCGCCGATCGCTGCAGGAGCGCGCGGAACAGGATCACGGCGAAGGCTGGGGGCTCCCGCCAGAGCGTGGCACCGTGGAACCGCGCCAGCGCGGCACGTGCCGTCGATGTCGGGTCGCGGCCCACGATCGCGGCGGCCGCGATCGCGGCCCCCTGGTTGTAGCTCCACCGGGTCGGCTGGACGGACCCATCGGCTCGCACGTGGTCGCCGTAGAGGTCGTCGGGTCCGCGGAGCGCGGCGTCGAGCCAGTCGATCGAGCGTTCGGCGAACGCCCGGAGGCCGGGCTCGTCACGCAGGGTGGCGACCTCGGCCGCGAGCCAGGCCGCCGACGCCGTGCTGCAGGTGTTCCGCGTGGCACCACCCTCGACCCACCGGACGCCGCCGGACGGGTCCTCCCCCGACAGCTCGAAGGTTGCGAGGGACGCCGCGCGATCCACGTGCTCGCCGGCTCCATCGACCTCGGCCAGCCGCAGCGAGGCGAGGCCGAGCCAGGCGTTGTCGTCGAAGAAGCGACGGCCCCGCGGGGTGGCGGCGTAGGCGTCGCCGCGCGCGAACCTCGCGAGCCCCGCCGTGAGCTCCTCCCTGGGTGGGTCGGCGCCGAGCGAAGCCACCTCGGCCGCCGCCCACAGGACCTGGGTGCACGGCCACAGGGGCGCCGCACCCCCGCCGGGACCGCCCAGGATCTTGACCCCCCGGCGCGTTCGTCGCAGCGCGGTGGTCGCCAGCGCGTCCCAGGCGTCCAGCGCCGCGGCGGCCCAGGTCTCGCCCATGCGGATCAGGCTAGCGGTGGGAACGCACGACCCCGCGGCTAGGCTGCCTCCGCTCGAGGTGCGAGAGGGGGCGAGGTGGAGGCGCGACGCGACGGTCACGGGTCCTGGATGGATCCCGACGAGGCGTGGTGGCGATCCGGGGTCCTGTACCAGATCTACCCGCGGTCCTTCGCCGACTCGAACGGCGACGGGGTCGGCGACCTGGAGGGGGTGATCCGGCGGCTCGACCACCTCGCCTGGCTCGGCGTCGACGCCGCGTGGTTGAACCCGATCATGCCCTCGCCGAACGCCGACTGGGGGTACGACGTCAGCGATCTCACGGCTGTCCACCCGGAGCTGGGAGATCTCGACACCGTCGACAGGCTGGTCGCGGCGGCCTCAGAACGCGGGATCAGGATCATGGTGGACCTCGTCCCGAACCACACGAGCGACCGCCACCCGTGGTTCGAGGCGGCGCGGTCCGACCGGGGGTCGCCGTTCCGCGAGCGCTACGTCTGGGCCGACCCGGGACCCGATGGGGGCCCGCCGAACAACTGGCGATCCACCTTCGGGGGCCCGGCGTGGACGCTGGACGGCCTCACCGGCCAGTACTACCTCCACAACTTCCTGGCGGAGCAGCCCGACCTCAACTGGTGGAGCCACGACGTCCGCTCCGCGTTCGAGGACGTCCTCGCGTTCTGGATGGACCGCGGGATCGCGGGGTTCCGGATCGACGTCGCCAACGGGCTCGTGAAGGACCGCGCCCTTCGCGACAACCCGCCGGTGGGCGAGGACGACCATCCGATCATCCGGCGGCTCGGGGTGCGACCGGTGCACAACATGAACCAGCCCGAGGTGCACGAGGTCTGGCGCCGGTGGCGCACGATCGTCGATGGGCACCGGCCTCCCGGGGTGCTGTTGGGGGAGACGTGGGTCCTCGATCTCGACCTGCTCGTCGCCTACTACGGGTCGGGGGCGGACGAGCTGCACCTGGCGATGAACTTCCCGTTCATCTTCTCCGACCTCGGCGTGGGGCAGGCCGAGATCGTCGAGCGGATCGAGGCGGCGCTCCCGCCCGGCGCCTGGCCCGCGTGGCTTGGCTCGAACCACGACGTGGGGAGGTTCCCCACCCGCTGGTGCTCCGGCGACGTCCGGCGCGTGCGCGCGACGCTCCTGCTGCTGCTCACGTTGCGCGGTACGCCGATCCTCTACGCGGGCGACGAGATCGGGATGCCCGAGGTGCCCGTGTCCCGGGAGCGGCTGCTGGACCCCGTCGGGGTCCGCTTCTGGCCCGACGATCCGGGACGCGACCCGGGGCGGACCCCGATGCAGTGGTCCCGGGCGGACGGGGCCGGCTTCACCGAGCCGGGTGTCGAGCCCTGGCTCCCGTTGGGCGACGCGATCGCCTGCAACGTCGCGGACCAACGGGAGGATCCCGCTTCGGTCCTGCACCTCAGCCGCGATCTGATCGCGCTCCGCCGCGACCGCCGCGACCTCCGCGACGGTCGCTACGAGCGGCTGGCGGCGCCCGACGGCGTGTGGTCGTGGCGGCGTGGGGATCGGACCGTGGTCGCCGTCAACCTCTCGGACGCGGCCGCGAGCGTCGACCTCGGAGGGGGGGTCGTGCTGATCGGGACCGATCGAGCACGGGACGGCGCGGCGATCCGCGACGGCATCGCCCTCGGGCCGTTCGAGGCCGTCGTGGTCGACCTCGGCGCGTCACCTCGCCCATGACGGACTCGACCGCGGGCCCCTCCGTGAAGTTGAATGTCGGCAAGGTCCAGCGATGTTCACCCAGCAGGAGGGGTCATGGCGTCGATCGTGTTGGAGGACGTCTGGAAGGTGTACTCGGACGGGACGACCGCCGTCTCCGAGCTGAACCTCGATATCGGGGACGGCGAGTTCATGGTGCTCGTGGGCCCGTCCGGCTGCGGCAAGACGACGGCGCTCCGCATGGTCGCCGGTCTCGAGCGCATCTCGAAGGGCTCGGTCTCGATCGGAGATCGCGTGGTCAACGACGTGCCGCCCAAGGAGCGGGACATCGCGATGGTCTTCCAGAACTACGCGTTGTACCCACACATGTCCGTCTACGACAACATGGCGTTCGGCCTCAAGCTGCAGAAGGTGCCGAAGCAGGAGATCGATGGGCGCGTCCGTGAGGCCGCGCGGATCCTCGGGCTCGAGGAGTACCTCGAGCGCAAGCCGAAGGCGCTGTCGGGCGGGCAGCGCCAGCGCGTGGCGATGGGGCGCGCGATCGTGCGACACCCACAGGCGTTCCTGATGGACGAGCCGCTCTCGAACCTGGACGCGAAGCTCCGTGTCCAGATGCGGTCGGAGATCGCGCGGATCCAGCACGACCTGGGTGTGACCACGATCTACGTGACGCACGACCAGGTCGAGGCGATGACGATGGGCGACCGCGTCGCGGTGATCCGCAAGGGCGAGCTGCAGCAGGCCGACACGCCGCAGACCCTCTACGACCACCCGAAGAACCTCTTCGTCGCAGGGTTCATCGGTTCGCCGGCCATGAACCTGCTCGAGGCAACGATCGTGGGATCGAACGGCTCGGCGCAGGTCGAGTTCGGGGACATCCGCCTGGCGCTCCCCGACGACGTCCTCGCGGCCAGACCCGCGCTCAAGGGGTACGAGGGCCGTCCGGTCGTCCTCGGGATCCGCCCGGAGGACATGGAGGACGCCTCGCTCGTGAGCGACGCGCCGCCCGAGCGACGTTTCGCGGCCACGGTCGGCCTCCGCGAGGCCCTCGGATCCGACGTCATCATCCACTTCGCCGTGAACGCGGCCCAGGCGATGAGCGAGCAGGTGAAGGAGCTCGCCGAGGACGTCGGTCAGGACATCGAGCGGGTCGAGCAGGAAGCCGCCGGTGGCGAGACGACCATGCTCGCGCGGTTGAACCCGCGTACGACGGCGGCGGCCGGCCAGAGGATCGAGCTGGTCGCGGACACACGCCGTCTGCACTTCTTCGACCCCGACGACGGATCGGCGATCTCGCAGGGCGCGGCCGCGTGACGCGGGACGCCCCGGTCCCGGGGTTCCCGGAAGGGTTCGTCTGGGGGCTCGCGACCTCCGCCTACCAGGTGGAGGGTGCCGTCCACGAGGACGGGCGCGGCGCGTCGATCTGGGACACGTTCAGCCACACGCCAGGTGCGATCCGGGGCGGCGATACCGGCGACCGGGCCTGCGACCAGTACCACCGGTTCGAGGAGGACGCTGCCCTTCTGGGCGAGCTGGGCGTGGGCGCGTACCGGCTGTCGGTCGCGTGGCCGCGGATCCAGCCGACGGGGCGGGGCCCGGCGAACCAGCGGGGGCTCGATCACTACCGACGGGTCGTCGACGCGCTCCGTCGGCACGGTGTGAGGCCGATCCTGACCCTGTTCCATTGGGATCTCCCCCAAGCGCTCCAGGACGAGGGCGGCTGGCCCAGCCGCGACACCGCCGAGCGCTTCGCCGAGTACGCGGCGATCGTGGGTGAGGCGCTCGCCGGTGAGGTCGTCCAGTGGATCACGGTGAACGAGCCGATGGTGGCGGCGTGGCTCGGATACGGGAGGGGCATCCACGCGCCCGGAGAACGTGACACCGGCCGCGCGCTGGCCGCCGCGCACCACCAGCTCCTGGCGCACGGTGGCGCGGTCGCGGCCCTGCGCGCTGCCGGGGCGGCGGAGATCGGGATCGCCCTGAACCTGTATCCGTTCCGTCCCGCGTCCGACGATCCGGCCGACGTCGACGCGGCGGAGGTCGCCGACGCTCACATGAACCGCTTCTTCCTCGATCCGGTGTTCGGGCGCCCGTACCCCGCCCGGATCCTGGACCACTACGCGGCGACGGAGGACCTGTCGTTCCTGCGTGACGGCGACCTCACGACGATCGCGCAGCCGATCGACTTCCTGGGCGTGAACTACTACACGGTGCAGACCGTCACGGGGACACTGCCGGCCGAGCCCCGGGACACCGAGCTCCCGGCCGCGCTCGGGATCTGGTCCATCACCCCGCCCGACGTCGAGGTCACGTCGATGGGATGGCCGATCCAGCCCGACGGGCTGACCGAGATCCTCACCCGCGTCCACCGGGAGTACGGGCCGGACCGCATCTACGTCACCGAGAACGGGGCCGCCTTCGACGACGAGGTGGCGCCCGACGGCGTCCACGACCGCGACCGGGTCGCGTACCTCCAGGGGCACGTCGCGGCGATCCGAGTGGCGATCGACGCGGGCGCACCGGTGGCCGGCTACCTCGCCTGGTCGTTCCTGGACAACTTCGAATGGGCCGAAGGCTACGCACGCCGGTTCGGGGTGGTGCACGTCGACTTCGAGACCCTGGAGCGGACCCCGAAGGACAGCGCCCGGTGGTTCGCCGCGCAGGCCCGGGGGAGCCGGCGTGCGGACCCTCCCTTGACAGGCTCCGGCGGGACTGGCTAGCGTTCGCCGAAAGCGTTTTCGGTCCCGGGTGTCGCCGGGATCGGGAGAGGGAGGCCGGCCATCGCCACGATCCGCGAGCTCGCCGAGCAGCTGGGCGTGTCGGTCGCCACCGTGTCGCGGGTGCTGAACGGGTATCCGGACGTCGCGCCGGAGACCCGCGAGCGTGTCCTTGCCGGGATCAAGGAGCACGATTTCACCCCCGTTCGTGCAGCTCGGAGCCTCGTCACGGGCCGGACGCACGTGATCGGCGTGATCCTGGCGACCGGGGCCGGCCACCCGGACCTGCAACACCCGTTCTTCCAAGAGGTGCTCGTGGGCCTCAAGCACACGGTGGGCACCCTGGGGTTCGACCTGCTGCTGTTCAGCGTGGAGGCGGGCGGAAACGGTTCCGCCGGCGACGGCGTGGAGCATCGCTACCTGTCTCGGGTCCGTCAGCACCGGGTCGACGGGGTCGTCCTGATGGGGGTGGATCGCCACGACCCGCAGGTGGAGGAGCTCGTGACCTCCGGCACACCCGTGATGGCGGTGGACCTGGACCTGCACGGCGGGAGGACCGGGCACGTGATGTCCGACAACGTTGCGGGGGCCGGGCTCGCGGTGCGGCATCTCGCCGAGCTCGGCCACGAGCGGATCGCGCTGATCGGCGGACCGGCCAACACCCGCCCAGGGGTGGACCGCCTGCTCGGCTATCGCCGGGAGCTCGAGCGCCTGGGGCTGCCCCACGAGCCGGCCTACGTCCGCGAGGGGGATTTCTACCCACCCTCCGGGCACCGGGCGATGTCGGAGCTGTTGGACCTGCCGGAACCGCCGACCGCCGTCTTCGCGGCCGCGGATCTGATGGCCGCGGGAGCGCTGCAGGCCCTGGGCGAGCGACGGCTCGTGTGTCCCGGCGACGTGTCCGTGGTGGGCTTCGACGACGTGCACCTCGCCGGGCTGCTCCAGCCGGCGCTCACGACGGTGCGCCAGGACATGCGCGGCCTGGGCGGCGCCGCCGGGACCTCGTTGATCGATCTGATCGAGCACCCCGAGGCGACCCCGCCCGGGGTGGTCGTGCCGGTCGACCTGGTCGTTCGCGATTCCACGGGCTCGGGACCCGAGGCTCGAGCGGAGGGTGCCACGAGGGGAGGGACATCCATGGACGGCTGAACGGCCGTACGTCCACAGGGACGCACGTGACGGATGGGCCGTCCCCGCGACCGCCGCGGGAGACGCCGAGCGACAGGGGGTGCGGGTTGACCGGAGCCAGAGCGTTCGGATGGAATACAGGTCAGGGAGAGGGGAGGAGCACCAGATGAAGCGACTCCGGATGATCGTACCGGTCGTCGTGCTCGTGATGGTCGCGGCCGCCTGTGCGGGCGACGACGACACGACCGAGCCGGCCGGGAGCGGTACCGGGACGGGAGCCACGGACTTCCAGCCGGACACCGGGAACGTGAACCTCCTGAGCGCCGCGGAGCCGGAAGAGGCGGGGGCGTACCAGGAGATCTTCGACGAGCTGATCAACGCGGATGCCAGCTACCACGCCGAGGTGGAGTCCGCGGGCAACTTCGAGGAGCAGTTCCAGATCCGCGCCGAGGGCGGGACGCTGGACGTGGCGGCCGTGCCACAGCCGGGTGCGATCCCCGGCCTCGTCGACGCCGGCTCCCTGGTCTCCCTCGAGGACCTGGGCTTCGACATCGACGCGCTCAGCGCGATGCTCGGCGAGTCCTTCGTCGAGCTCGGCGAGTACAACGGTGCGCACTACGGGATCCCGACGAACATCAACCTGAAGAGCATGGTCTGGTACCCGAAGGCGGCCTTCGACGACGCCGGCTACACGGTCCCCGAGACGTGGGACGACCTGATCGCCCTGAGCGACCAGATCGTGGCCGACGGCGGCACGCCGTGGTGCGTCGGGTTCCAGAGCGAGGGGTCGACCGGCTGGCCGGCCACCGACTGGATGGAGGACATCATGCTCCGCACCGCGGGGGGGGATGTCTACGACCAGTGGTACAAGCACGAGATCCCGTTCAACGACGAGTCGGTCCTGAACGCGATCAACACCTTCGGCGACGTGATGTTCGCCGACGGCTACGTCCTCGGCGGAGCCGAGGCCACGCCGGACGTCCCGTTCGGCGACGCCCCGCTGCCGATGTTCCAGGACCCGCCGGGATGCTGGCTGCACCGGCAGGCCAGCTTCATCAACGCGTTCTTCCCGACGGACACGGTGGCCGGCGAGGACTACGACTGGTTCCCGCTCCCGCCGATCGATCAGGAGGGGACGCTCTACGCCGGTGAGCTGACAGTGGTCGGGACGGCCGGCAATCGCGCCGAGGTCGTCGACTTCCTCAACCAGTTCATCGACCAGGAGGTCCAGTGCGCGATGGGCGGCGTGCAGGCGTCCTCGCGGATCTCGCCGAACGTCGAGGTCGGTCCGGAGTGTTACGCGAATGCCATCCTCGCCGATGCCTCCGTGATCCTGACGGAATCGCTGTCCTCGGGGACCGGGCGCTTCGACGCCTCGGACCTGATGCCGGCGGAGGTCGGCAGCGGCTCGTTCTGGAGCGGCATGGTCGACTACATGAAGAGCGGACCGGACAGCGCGCAGACGGTCCTCGACGACATCGAGGCCAGCTGGCCCGCGGCCTAGGTTCGCCGGGTTCGAGCACCACGGATGGGAGCGGCCGCCTGGGGCGGCCGCTCCCTCCACGGATGACGGGGAGGTTCGCGATCGCGTGAGTGACCCGGCCGCCGGGCCCACGATGGAGGCACCCGCGCTCCGCCCCCCGTCGATGCCCCACGCGATCGGGATCTGGGTGCTGCGCATCGCCGCGGCGCTCGCGATCCCGATCGTCGGGTTCCTCCTGCTCACGTTCACCTTCCAGTTCCTCCGTGACGAGGATGCGAACCGGCTCCTCGTGGTGGGGGTCGCGATCGTCGTCGGGGTCGTGGGCGTGTTCGCCCTGTACTGGGCGATGAACCGTGTGGTGGACCTGCTGCCCGAGCGGTTCCGTGAAGGCGTGCGCCCGTGGGTCTTCGTGGGCCCCGCCCTCGTGATCCTGAGCGTCTTCCTGCTCTATCCGGTGATCAACACGGTCATGATCAGCCTGCAGGACGCCCACGGGCTGGAGTTCGTGGGTCTGGACAACTACGGCTTCGTCTTCACCGACGAGAGCATGTTGCGGGCGATCCGGAACACGGCCGGGTGGGTCATCATCGTGCCGCTGTTCGGGGTCGGCATCGGGCTCGCGTTCGCCACGCTCGCCGACCGGCTCCATCGGGGCGAGGGCGTCGCGAAGTCGATGATCTTCCTCCCGATGGCGATCTCGTTCGTCGGCGCGTCGGTGACCTGGCGGCTGATCTACAGCTACCGGCCCTCGGGGTTCGGGACGAACATCGGGCTCCTGAACGGTGTCATGCAGGGGCTGGGTCAGGAACCGGTCTCGTGGCTCTCGCTCCAGCCGTGGAACAACCTGTTCCTGATGGTGATCATGATCTGGATCCAGACGGGGTTCGCCATGGTCGTGCTGTCGGCGGCGATCAAGTCGATCCCCGACGAGATCGTGGAGGCCGCGCGCATCGACGGGGCCTCCGAATGGCAGGTGTTCCGGCGCATCCTGGTGCCTTCGATCTGGCCCACGATCGTCGTGGTCACCACCTACATGGTGATCAACTCGCTCAAGATCTTCGACATCGTGTTCGTGATGGGCAACGCGGAGTCCGATGGCACGGAGGTGATCGCGGAGCGGATGATCCGGTGGTTCTTCCTGCTCAACAACGACGGCCGCGGCGCCGCGATCGCCGTCGTGCTGTTCATCGCGATCATCCCGGTGATGGTCTGGAACATCCGTCGGTTCCGCGAGGAGGAGGCGATCCGATGAGCGCCGCCGTCGAAGCCCCACCCCGCGATCCGGAGGAGCGTGGGAGCGGCGGATGGTTCGTCCGCATCGTGGTCGCCGTGATCGTCCTCCTGTGGCTGATCCCCACGGTCGGCGTGCTGATCACGTCGTTCCGTCCCGAGGACCTCGTGAACACCACCGGGTGGTGGACGGTGTTCGCCCACCCGTTCCAGGACGCCGCGTGGACCCTCGAGAACTACCGGACGGCGCTCTCCGCCGAGGGGTTCGGCAACGCGTTCCTCAACAGCATCGCCGTTTCCATCCCCGCCACGGTGATCCCGATCACGATCGCCGCGTTCGCCGCGTACGCGTTCTGCTGGATGGAGTTCAAGGGCCGGTACGTGCTGTTCGTGGTCGTGGTCGGGCTGCTCGTGGTGCCCCTGCAGATGTCGCTGATCCCGATCCTTCGCCTCTACGTCGAGGGTGCCGAGCTCGGACCGTTCCAGCTGTTCCCCGACCTCGATCTGAACGGGACGTTCCTCGGGATCTGGCTCGCGCACGCGGGGTTCGGGCTGCCGCTGGCGGTCTACCTGCTCGCGAACTACATGCGTTCCCTGCCCTCCTCGATCATCGAGTCGGCGAAGATCGACGGCGCCGACCACTTCACGATCTTCTGGCGGCTCGTGGTGCCGCTCTCGGTCCCGGCGCTGGCCGCGTTCGCGATCTTCCAGTTCCTGTGGGTGTGGAACGACCTGTTGGTGGCCTACGTCCTGCTCGGCGGGACGCGGGATACGAGGGTCCTCACGATCGCCCTGGCGAACCTCGTCGGGTCGCGAGGTGAGAGCTGGCATCTGCTGACGGCGGCCGCGTTCATCACGATGCTGCTCCCGCTGCTGGTGTTCTTCTCGCTCCAGAAGTACTTCGTGCGGGGTCTGACCGCCGGGTCGGTCAAGGGCTGAGCGTGCAGCGGCTGCGTGGTTCGCCGCCGTCAGGGATGGTGCCGCTCACACCGCGCGTGAAGTGGCGCGCGATCCTGCTCGGGACCCTGCTGCTGGTTCCCGCCTACTGGTCGGTGCTCGCCGGCGTCGTCTCGGCCGCGTCGGATGACACCGGGGGGCCGGTCCCCGGCCCGCTGATCGCTTTCGGGCTGTGCGTGGTGCCGTTCCTGTTCCTCGCGCTGGCCGTCCTGTCCCAGCATCCCCGGATGCCGGCGGCCGTCCTCAAGGCGATGGCGCTCACGCTCCTCGTGGGGATCCCGGTGTCGGCCCTCGCGGCCGACGCCGTGAGCGGCATGGTTGCGGGGATCGGCGCCGGCGGGATCGCCGCGATCCGGGCGGACCTGGTGCACTCGTGGCGGATCCGCGCGATCGGGGTCGCGATCGCCACCGCGGTCGTCGTCCTCGCGGTTCGCACGGCGCCCGAGGCGGCGGTCCTGATCGCACCCTGCCTGCCGTTCACGGCGATCGGCGTCGCCGACCACGTCGCCGAGCGCCGGGCCGGCGTCTGACACGGCTCAGCCGGTGGCGTCGCGGATCCGCTCCTGCACGCTGTCGGGGTCGGTCAGCAGATAACCCTCGAAGGCGGCCGCGATCTCCGGGTTGACCTCGAGGAACCGGGGTTCGTACCGGGGGACCGCCTCGTCGATCGCGTACATCAGCTCGTCGGCCTCGTCCACACCCTCGGTCGCGGCCAGCTGCAGACCCACCACCCCTCCGACGTCTCGCACGCCCGTCAGGATCTGGTCGCACACCGGGCACCAGTCCGCCCAGGGGCCCTCGGTCGTGCCGTTCGCGGACACGGCCGGCTGGAGGTTCGTGAACATCGACCAGAGGCGGTCGGTCTCGGGCGGCACCTCGGTCTCCGCCAGGTGCACCGCGGCCGACAGGGAATCGCCGAAGATCCCGCCGTAGGCGATCACCGACGGGATCTCGTCGGGCAGCTCGTCGAGGTGGATCGCGATCGCGGCGCGCCACGCCTCCTCCGTCCACGCGCGGAGGTCGGCGACGCTGCCGACGGCCGTCCAGCGCTCGCGGTTCGTGCCCGCCAGGTTCAGCCCGGCGCCCTCCGTGCCCGCGGGACACGCCAGGTCCTGCCCGAACCCGATCTGCATCTCGCTGCCCAGCACCGACGGCATCGAGATCGGGACGGCGAGGACGTGGTCGCCCTTCGTGCCGCCGTCGCCGTCCGGCTCCTCCATCCACTCGGCGACCGCCGCGAGCAGCTCGCGGTACTCCGCCTCCAGCACGGGGTCCCACGGCAGCGGCACCTGGATCAGCTGGCAGAAGTCGAACGCGTTCGGATCGGTGCCCAGGATCTCGATCGAGGCCATCCCCGCCGCGGTGAGCCACTGGGGCGACAGCCGACCCGCCATGATCCGCAGGATGATCCTGCGATCGCGATCGCGGGCGTCGGCGACGTTCGCGTCCAGTTGGGTCCAGTCGAAGGCATCGTCCTGCGGTTCGAGGAGGTTCCACGGGACCATCCCGGAGACGATCGCCAGCGAGGGATGCTGGGCGAACTCGACGGTCGTGTCCGAGATCGCGTCCGGCGAGCGCTGGCGCACCGAGACGCCCGCGTACGTGTCCGGCGGGCTCCCCGCGGACCGGTCGCACGACACCGTCGCGACGGCCGCCGCCAGGGCGATGGCGGCGGCGAGGGCGCGGGTCAGCGGCGACGGGACGGGGGGGTGCGCCACGCGAGAGACGGTATCGGCCGTGGGCTCGAACGACCTCGCTCCGGTTGCGGGGGGGTGACCGGACCCCCATACTCGGCGCTCATGCCGCGCGTTCCTCCCGATCACGACGAGCCGCTCGAGCGGCACCGCGAGGCCCTGGAACGTCTCCACGCGGCGGTCGTGGAGAGCTCCGGGGTCCTGCCGCCCGACGAGCGGGCCGCCGCGGCGACGCGGGCCGGGGTCCCCGAGCGGTTCTCCTCGTACGTCGGCGCGATCCACGACCATGCCTCTCGCATCACCGACGCCACCGTGGCTGAGCTGCAGGCGGGCGGCGCGAGCGACGACGAGGTGTTCGAGATCACCGTCGCGGCCGCCTACGGCGCCGCGCGTCGCCGCCTGGACGCCGCCCTCGGCGCGGTGCGTGCCGCGACGGAGGAGCGCTGATGCGGCTCCGGGCGGTGGCACGCGGCCGCGGGCTCGGCGCGAAGGCCAAGTTCGCGATGATCCGGGTGTTCTCGGGCGCTCCCACGCTCGACGTCGTGAAGACGCTGTCGTTCCGGCCGAAGGCCTTCGGCGGTCCGTTCAACGTCCTCATCGAGGAGGTCCTCCGGGGTCCGTCGGAGTGGAGCGTCGGCGAGCGGGAGCTCTTCGCCGCGTTCGTCTCCGAACGGAACCGATGTGAGTTCTGAACGGGAGCTCACGGCGCGGTCGCGTCGAAGGCGTTCGGGGAGGCGGAGACGGCGGCCGTGCTCCGCGACTGGCGGTCGGCGCCCGTCGATCGGCGCGTCCACGCAACGCTCGCCCTCCTCGAGACGATGACGCTCCGTCCTGCGGAGATGACCCCCGCGGACGTCGAGCCCGTGCTGGGCGCGGGCGTCACCCCCGCGGGCGTCGTGGACGCGCTCTACGTCGGGTTCCTGTTCAACACGATCGACCGGGTGGCGGATTCGCTCGGGTTCCTCACGGTGACGCCGGAGCGGTACGGCAAAGGCGCCGATCACCTGCTGAAGCACGGCTACCTCTGACGTCGGGACGGCGTTGCACCCCGCCACCGGGCCCCGCATGCTGCTCCCGTGACGGAGACCGACCCGGGGACGGACACGGGTGGCGCCGCGACGGGCGGGACGAAGCTGGCGATCCTGCTGGCGATGGCGATGTTCGTGCTGGTCGTCGACACGTCGCTGATGAACGTGTCGATCGCCGCGGTGGTCCGCGACCTGGACACGACCGTGAGCGGTGTGCAGTCGGCGATCGCACTCGAGGCGCTCGTCTCCGCCGCCTTCATCCTGATCGGCAGCAAGGTGGGGGACCTGGCGGGGCGCAAGCGTGCCTACGTGCTCGGGCTGCTCGGGTACGCGGTCGGTGCCCTGGCGATGGCGCTGGCCCAGAGCCTGACGGCAGTCGTCGTGTTCTGGGCGATCATCGGCGGGCTCGGAGCGTCGTTGCTGCTGCCGGCGATGCAGTCGCTGATCCACGGGAACTTCGAGGGCGTGGCCCAGAAGCGTGCCTACGCGCTCGTGGGCGCCGCCGCGGCGATCGCGGCCGCCGTCGGGCCGCTGCTCGGGGGGTTCGTCACGACGTTCCTGTCGTGGCGCGTCGGGTTCCTGCTCGAGGTCGTGGTGATCGCGGTCGTCCTGTCGGGGATCAAGCTCGTCCACGACGTCCCGTACACGGGCCCGCGGAACGTGGACGTCGTCGGGGCGGTGCTCTCGGTCCTCGGCATGGGAGGTCTCGTCCTCGGCATCCTCGTGTGGCAGGAGGGGGGCGAGGCGGTCGGCGCGCTGATGGTGATCGGCGGGGCCGCCCTCGCCGGGCTGGCGTTCTGGCTCGTGCGTCGCAAGCGCCAAGGGAAGCCCTCGCTGATCGACCCGGATCTGTTCTCCTCCAAGATGTTCCGCCTGGGCATCTCCGATCAGATGTTCCAGCAGATCTCGCTCGGCGGCATGATGATCGCCCTGCCGATCTACCTCCAGATGGTGTTGGAGTACAACGCGCTGGAGGCGGGCCTCTCGCTGGCGCCGCTGTCGCTCACGATGTTCGGCGTGGCCGTGCTCGCGGGCAAGCGCGCCGGCCGGCGGCGCCCGAGCGCCATCATCCGCGCGGGGTTCGCCTTGCTCGTGGTGGGCGTCGTGGCGCTGATCCTCGTCGTCCCGAGGGCGGACTCCGGGTGGTACCTGGTGATCCCGCTGATCGTCGCCGGTTCCGGGCTGGGGCTGCTCGTGTCCCAGCTGAACAACTACACCCTCTCGCCGATCTCGGAGGAGCGTGTGAGCGAGGCGGCGGGGGTGAATTCGGCCGCCGGGTCGTTCGGACTGTCCTTCGGCCTGGCCTTCGCCGGCGCGATCATGCTGGCCACGTTGTCGGTCGCGTTCACCGACATGGCGCGTTCGAGCGCCGTACTGGCCCCGGCCGAGCAGGAGCAGGTCGCCACGGCGCTCGAGGAGGACGCGGAGGTGATGACCAACACGCAGCTCGAGGAGCTCCTGGTCGGCCAGCCCCCCGACGTCCAGGCGGAGATCATCCGCATCAACACCGACGCTCGGCCGCTCGCGCTCCAGGTGGCGCTGCTGATCCCGCTGCTCGCCGGGCTGCTCGGCCTCGTGAACGCGTTCCGCATGCTGAAGCTGCTGGACCCGGCGCCGTCCGGCTCCGCCGAGGGCATGGTCCTCGGCTGAGGTGCGGCGCGGCCGGCACGGGCTGCCTCCTCGTCGAGTTCCGGGGGCCTCGTTCGTCGTCTCAGCACGGTCGTCGACGACGGCGATCGAGGAAGGAGGGGCCATGCCCAGCTTCACGATCCAGATCGAGGCGCCACCCGAGCGGGTCTTCGAGGAGCTCGCCCACGTCGAGCGCCATCCCTCGTGGGCGAACCCGAAGGCGAGGCTCACGATGGCCCAGACGGGCGGGAAGGGCCCGGGCCTCGGCGCGACCTACCGGTCCAAGGCGGTGTTCGGCGGCAAGGACGTCTCGGCCGACCTCACGGTGACCGGGTTCGATCCGTCCACCCGGTTCACGATCCGATCGACCCAGCACCAGCAGGGCAAGAAGGACGTCTGGTACCAGAACGACTACGTGCTGCGACCGAGCGGGGCGGGCACGACCGTGACGAAGCACCTGACGGGTGGCCTCAGCCCGGTGATCTTCCTGGTGGCGTCACGCGCGATCAGGAAGGACGCGATGACGTCGCTCGCCAACCTGAAGCGGCGGATGGAGTCGGCGGAGCCTGCGAACGGGTCGTGACCCGGCTCAGGCTCTGAGTCCCCCGCCATCTCGCTGGGATCTGTGGGCCCGCCCCGCACCGCCCTGCCTCGTGCGTTTCGTGGTTGCTCAGGAGGGGCATGTCCAGGGCGGGATCCGAGCACGGAGGAGGGGTACCGATGGCGATGGCGACGGCTGAGCCCACCATCATCGATGGACGCCACACGAGACGGGTCACGACGGTCGGGCGCGTGTTCGGCTGGTTCTTCCTCGCCACCTTCCTCACGTCGATCCCGGCCTACTTCATCGGCTACGCCCGCATCCTGGACGACCCCGGTCTGATCACGGGGACCGGCGCGGATCCCACGCCGGGCGTGGCGACCGCCGCGACGCTTGAGGTCTTCCTCATCATCGCCAACGTCGCCACCGCCGTGATCGCGTACCCGATCCTCAAACGCGAGAGCGAGATCGGGGCTGTCGGCTACGTCTCGGCGCGTCTCGTCGAGGGCATCTTCATCGCGATCGGGATCGTCAGCGCGCTCGCGTTCGTGCTGATGCGGCAGGAGGCCACGGCGGTCTCCGATCCCGCGCTCGGTGATGCATTCGTCGCGATCTACTACCGAGCGTTCCTGATCGGGCCCGGCTTCATGGCGGGTCTCGCGAACGGTGTGATCCTCGGGTACCTGATGTACAGATCCGGCTTGGTACCACGCGGCATGGCGATGCTGGGTCTCATCGGGGGCCCGCTCGTCATGGTCACCGGGATCGCCGTCATGTTCGACGCGATCGAACGAGGAGGGGCGGTCCAAGCCATCGCGACGATCCCCGAGTTCCTCTGGGAGCTGTCGCTCAGCATCTACTGCATCGTCAAGGGGTTCAGGCTCTCCTCGCCCCTCTTCCGGACCGAGACGGTGACGAGGCTGCCCGAGTCCGACAGCGCGGCGCGACACGAGGCATAAGTCGGCACCGACCTTGGCGCCGGCGCAGCTGCCGTTCAGAGCACGCCCAGCTGCTGGAGGAGGACCTTCACGCGCCGCTCGATGTCGTCCCTGATCGGTCGGACCTGGGCCACCTCCTGCCCGGCCGGGTCGGGTACCTCCCAGTCCTCATAGCGCGTGCCGGGGAAGATCGGGCACGCGTCCCCGCAGCCCATCGTGATCACCACGTCGGCGGCCTGGATGATCTCGTCGGTCCACGGCTTCGGGAACTCGGTCGTGATGTCGATCCCGACCTCCCGCATCGCCGCGACCGCGGCGGGGTTGATCTCGCTCGCCGGGTCGGAGCCACCCGAGAAGACCTCCAGGCGATCGCCGCCGAGCGCCTTCGCCCACGCCGCCGCCATCTGCGACCGTCCGGCGTTGTGGACGCAGAGGAACACGACCTCGGGCACGGTGCTGGTCATCTTGCCCTCAACCCTCCCGAGGGCACGGAGACGCTGGCGGGCGTACCGGCCCGAGAAGAGTGGAACGAAGTTCTTGATCCTCGCCGCCTGCAACGCCAGCAACGACGATGCGAGGTACAGCTCGATCGTTTCCGCGCTGAAGATGCCACGGAACTCCTCCCGGAGGTCCGCCGCGATGTGACGCACGGTGGAGCGCTGCTCGACGGGAAGCAGGCTCAACGCCTCGGTGAGCTCCGACATCACGCCTCCTCGTTGGGCCGATGCTTCCATCGCCGCGTGAACGGGGGGTGAACGACGGATGTCCCCTCACGGTTTGGTCGCTCGGACGTTCGCCCCGTACATCTGGTCCGCGAGCTCGTGCGTGAGGTCGATGGTGATGTCCGTGAATCCCGCGTCCATCAGCCCCTCCGAGTACTCGGACAGCGTCATCGCGCCCGCGATGCATCCGACGTAGCTGCCACGCTCGAGACGCGCGGCCTCGTCGAGGCCGTCGGCGGCGACGACGTCGCTGACGCCGAGGCGTCCCCCCGGACGCAGGACCCGGAACATCTCCGCCAGGACCTTCGGCTTGTCGGTCGACAGATTGATCACGCAGTTCGAGATGATCACGTCGACGGATCGATCGGGGAGCGGGATCTGCTCGATGTAGCCCTTCAGGAACTCGACGTTCTCGGCTCCCGCTTCCGCGGCGTTGCGACGAGCGAGGTCGAGCATCTCGTCGGTCATGTCGAGCCCATAGGCTGTGCCGGTCGGTCCGACCCGCCTCGCGGAGAGCAGGACGTCGATCCCACCCCCCGACCCGAGATCGAGGACGGTCTCTCCTTCGTGGAGATCGGCCACCATCGTGGGGTTGCCGCATCCGAGGCTCGCAAGCACGGCATCACCAGGCACCTCGCCGCGCTGAGCCTCGTCGTACAGGATCGTCCCGAGGCCCTGCCCTGGCTCGCAGCAGCCGGCTTCCTCGCCGAAGTCGTTCGCCGCGAAGCCGTCGTCGACGGCACGCGCCGCGACCGCGTAGCGATCGCGGACCTGTTCCCGGAGCTCGTTCATCCCGCCTTCTCCTTCCGTGCCGTTCCGACCGGCCCAGCGAGCGCCGACCGGAGGAGCTCGATCGGCTCCGGCACGAGCCAGTGGTAGACCCACCGACCCCGTTGCTCGCGCCCGACCAGACCGGCCTCCGTCAGGACCTTCAGGTGATGACTGACCGTCGGCTGGGAGAGTCCGACCGGAGCCGTGAGATCGCACACACAAGCCTCGCCGTCGGGGTGCGCGCCGATCAGGCTCAGGAGGCGGAGCCGGGCTGGATCGGCGAGGACCTTCAGGGCTCCGGCGAGCCGCTCGGCCTCGTCCTCGCCCAGCGGGGCGGCGAGGACCTGCGGGCAGCACTCCGCGTCGATGACCGCGATCTCACGCACGCCGTCATATTGACGAACGTCGATGGGTCTGTCAACGTATCGACGATCATCGATGGACGAGAGGAGGAGACGGCGATGCACGACGGAGGATGCTGCCCGCCCGGTTGCTGCTAGGGGTTGCAGTTCGGGGCGTCTCGTCGGACCGCTCCGTCCCGGGGCGGTCCGCCAAGGCGGCCTGGGGTGGTCTCGACCTTCAACCTGGAGTTCGCCGAGACGCCGACGATCGCCCAACGCTTGCGGCGCAAGTAGTCCCAACGGGATTCGAACCCGTGTCTCCACCTTGAGAGGGTGGTGTCCTCGGCCTCTAGACGATGGGACCAGTGCGGACCGGAACAGGTTCGCCGAAGCATCGTAGCAAGCCGGTCGGGGAGGTTCCCCGGGCTCATGCCCTCCGGTAGGATGCCATCCTCGTTCCTCGGGAAGGCTTCCCCTGACCGCACGCCCAGTCCTGGTTGGATCGCCCGCCGACGTCCCCGCCGTCGAGCGTTTCGACAACCGCGAGCTCTCGTGGCTGGATTTCAACGCACGGGTGCTCGCCCTCGCGGAGAACCCCCACCTCCCGCTGCTGGAGCGCGTCAAGTTCCTGGCGATCTTCGGGGACAACCTGGACGAGTTCTTCCAGATCCGCGTCGCCGGGCTCAAGGAACAGATCAACGCCGGCCTGCACTCCACGTCCCCCGACGGCCTCACGCCGGTCGAGCAGCTCGACCGGATCGCCGAGTACGTGCGCGAGCTGATGCTGCGCCAGCATCGCGTCTGGTCACGGTCCCTGCGCAAGCGGCTCGCGAACGCCGGGATCCGGATCGTCGGTTGGAAGGACCTCGACGAGGTCGCCCGCCTGCACCTCAGCGGCGCGTACGAGGAGCGCGTCTACCCGATCCTCACGCCGCTGTCGGTCGACCCGTCCCACCCGTTCCCCTACATCTCGAACCTCTCCCTGAACCTGGCCGTGGGGGTCCGCGACACCCGGACCCACGTGACGCGCTTCGCACGCGTGAAGGTGCCGCCCTCCCTCCCGCGGTTCCTCGGTCTCCCCGACGGTGAGCGGTTCGTGCCGATCGAGCAGGTGATCGCCGCGCACATGGAGGACCTCTTCCCCGGCATGGAGATCGTGGCCGCGCACCCGTTCCGGATCACCCGGGATGCCGACGTCGAGCTCGAGATCGACGAGGCCGAGGATCTCCTCTCCCAGATCGAGTCGATCCTGCGTCAGCGCGAGCGCTCCCCGGAGACGGTCCGCCTCGAGGTCGCTCGCTCGATGCCCCGCGCGATGCGCGAGCTGTTGATGGAGGAGCTCGAGGTCGAGGAGACCGACGTCTACGTGGCGAGGTCGCCGCTCGGGCTGTCCGACCTCTTCCAGCTGGCGGCGCTGGATCGCCCCGACCTCAAGTACGAGCCCTGGACCCCCAAGACCCAGCGTCGCCTCCAGCCGGCCGTTGCAGGGCGCACCGACATCTTCTCGGTGCTCCGCCAGGGGGACCTGCTCGTGCAGCACCCCTACGACGCGTTCGACACCTCGGTCGAGCTCTTCGTCGAGCAGGCCGCGAAGGACCCGCAGGTCCTCGCGATCAAGCAGACCCTGTACCGCACCTCGGGCAAGGACTCGGCGATCGTGCGATCCTTGGTCCGCGCCGCCGAGACCGGCAAGCAGGTCGTGGCGCTCGTGGAGCTGACCGCGCGGTTCGACGAGGAAGCGAACATCACCTGGGCGCGCGTGCTCGAGCAGGCCGGCGTCCACGTGGTGTACGGGGTCGTCGGCCTCAAGACGCACGCCAAGCTCTCGCTCGTGATCCGCGACGAGGGTGACCAGATCCGCCGCTACTGCCACGTGGGGACGGGCAACTACCACTCGGGGACCGCGCGCCTGTACGAGGACCTGGGACTGCTGACCGCGGATCCCGATCTCACGGCCGACGTCGCCGACCTCTTCAACTACCTCACCGGGTACTCCAAGCAAGAGTCCTACCGCACGGTGCTGGTGGCTCCCCTGAGCTTGCGGCCGGGCATCCTGGAGATGATCGACGAGCAGGCGCAGCCCGGCGGGCGCATCACGATGAAGATGAACTCGCTCGTGGACGCGCGCATGATCGACGCTCTGTACGCGGCCGCGGGCGCCGGGTGCGAGATCGACCTGATCGTGCGGGGGATCTGCTGTCTGCGACCGGGGATCCCCGGGCTGTCCCAGGGCATCCGCGTCCGGTCGATCGTGGGTCACTACCTGGAGCACTCGCGGATCTTCCGGTTCGGTTCCGAGGACGCGGCCCGCTACTTCATCGGGTCGGCCGACCTGATGCCGAGGAACCTCGATCACCGCGTCGAGTGCGTGGCCGAGGTGACGGACCCCGCGCTGCGGGCTCGCCTGGACGAGGTCCTCGCGGTGAACCTCCGCGACGACGTGCTCGCGTGGGAACGCAGGCCCGAGGGATGGGGGCGCCTGCCGACCGGGCGCTTCGAGTCGCAGGTCGAGTTCCAGCGGCTGGCCGAGGAGCGAGCGCAGCCGTGAACCTCGAGCGCGAGCTGAAGCTCGTCGTGCCCCCGACGTTCGCCGTGCCCTCCTTGGACGACCTGGTCCCCGGGGTGACCCCGGTCCCGGCCGACGAGCGGTGGCTCGAGGCCGTCTACCACGACACCGCCGACCTGCGGCTCGCCCGATGGGGTGCCAGCCTGCGGCACCGCGACGGCGAGGGGTGGACGCTGAAGCTCGCGGAGCAACCGGAGGGCGACGTGCTGGTCCGCGCCGAGCATCCGTTCCCCGGCGACGACCCCGCCGCGGTTCCCGCGCCGGCCGCCGACCTGGTCCGCGCGTTCACCAGGATCCAGCCCCTGGTGGCCGTGGTGGAGATGGGGACGTTCCGGCGCCCCGTGCGGCTCGAGTCGGCCACCGGTCAGCAGCTCGCGGAGCTCACCGACGACGACGTCACCGTGCGCAGCGGCGGTGCCGTGGTCGGCCGGTTCCGCGAGCTCGAGGTCGAGTTCGACGAGGCCTGCCCGCCCGAGCTGGCACGCGCGGTCGAGGCGCGCCTGCGCGGAGCGGGCGCCGGTGGGGTCCCGGCGCTGTCCAAGCACCTGCGCGCGCTCGGCTACGGTGCGTCGCCCGCCCCCGAGATCACGGTCCCCGACCTGGGGCCCCGCCCCACCGCCGGCGACGTGATCCATCGCGCGATCGCCCAGTCGGTGGAGCGGCTGATCCGGCACGACGTGGTGATCCGCCTGGACATCGATCCCGAAGGCGTCCATCAGGCCCGGGTCGCGACGCGACGCCTCCGTTCGGACCTGCGGACCTTCGACGCCCTGGTCGACCAGGGCTGGTCGCGCGGAGCCCGGGATGAGCTCGGCTGGCTGGCGGACATGCTCGGCGGGGCCCGCGACACCGACGTGCTGCTCCAACGGATCCGGGACGACGCGGCGGCCCTTCCCGAGGAGGAACAGGCGGGCGGCGCGGCGGTCGTGGCCGCGCTCGAGCTCGCCGACAAGGAGATCCACGCGCAGCTGCTCGACGCCCTGCGCTCCGACCGGTACGTGCAGCTGCTCGAGACGCTGGTGGCCGCCGCGAACCGGCCTCCCGTGCTCCCGGAGGCCGCCGTGCCGGCCCAGCAGGCGCTCCCTCCGCTCGTGCGCGGACCCTGGAAGAAGCTCCGTCGTGAGGTCAAGGCCGCCGGGAGGGATCCGGCCGACGAGGCGCTCCATGGGATGCGGATCCAGGCCAAGCGGGTCCGCTACGCGGCCGAGGCCGTCGCTCCGGCGCTCGGGAAACAGGCGACGCGCTTCGCCGAGGCCGTCGAGCGCCTCCAGGACGTGCTGGGCAGCCATCAGGACGCGGTGGTCGCCGAGGAGTGGCTGCGCAGCTGGGCCGCCGGACAGGCCTCGCCCGACGCCGCGTTCGCCGCCGGTGCGATCGCCGGCCGCGAGCACGCCGGAGCCCGCGCCGCACGTGCCGACTGGCGTCGCGCGTGGAAGCGGCTCGACGACCCCGACCTGAGGGACTGGATGTGACGCTGATCCGGGCCGCCGGGGGCCTGATCACGCGCGACGGGCCCGAAGGGCCGGAGGTCGTGCTGGTGCACCGCCCCGCGTACGACGACTGGTCGTTCCCCAAGGGGAAGCTCGAGCCCGGCGAGGAGGAGTTGGAGGCCGCGCTCCGCGAGGTCCTGGAGGAGACCGGCCTGGTCGGCCTGCCCGCCGACGATCTGGGCGCGATCACGTACGTGGACGGCCGTGGCCGGCCCAAGGTCGTGCGGTACTGGCGGATGGCACCCGCGAACGGCTCGCAGCCTCGCGGCGACCACGAGGTCGACGACGCCCGCTGGATCCCGCTGGCGGAGGCCGGCTCGATGCTGACCTACCAGCACGACCGTGCGCTGCTCCGGCGGCTGACGGGCTTGCCACCCGAAGGGCCGCCCGTGTCGGTGTTCGTGCTGCGACACACCGAAGCGGGGGAGCGCGAGAGCTGGGACGAGCCCGACGAGCTCCGACCGATCTCGAAGGCCGGACTCCGCCAGGCCGGTCGCGTGGCCGAGCAGCTCGCCGACGTCGCGTTCACCCGGCTCGTCTCGAGCCCCTACCTCCGCTGCATCCAGTCGCTCGAGCCGATCGCACAGCGCCGCGGGCTCGACATCACGATCGCCAAGGAGCTGGACGAGGACGAGCCGCCGTCCGGCACCGAAGCCTGGGTCCTGGCCGCCTCCACGGATGGGCCCGCGGCGCTCTCGACGCACGGCGCCAACGTCGAGGGGTTCGTCCGGCGTCTGCAGGAGCGCGACGTGCCGATCGGCGGCGACGGCACCGTCGCGTGGGAGAAGGGCTCGGTGTGGCGGGTCGACGTCCAGGACGGGAGGATCACGGGCGCCACGTACATCGCCCCGCCCCCGTGAGCCCCGGGCGAGCGCCTAATTCTCGCCCTGATCCCGGGTGAACGCCAACTCGCCGTCGAACTCCTGGAGCTTCTCGATGTGCATCCATCGATGCTCCTGCGAGATCCTCACCAACAGCTCGTGCACGTCCTGATCGGGGATATCGCCGGGGTTCTCCCGGGTGATGAACCGGCACCGGAAGTGGTCCCCGGTCTCCGTCATCGCCCCGGTGGGGGGGAAGACCTTCGTGCCGCGGGAGGAGATCATCTTGAGCGACAGCCGCGTGTCGCGGGTGAGATCCATCAACGACGCCCCGAGCTCCGCCGCCGACAGCGGTGATTCCACGAACACATCGAGGCCGACGACCGCGCGCGACGACGTCTTGACGTAGTCCGGATCGGGATCGAGCTTCGGCAGCTGGAGGGGCTGCACGTCGCGGATCGTCCAGTTCTCCGTGCGCCGGCCGAGGTTCCCGATGATCGCGTCGGCGTAGTCCGTGGTGGACGTGCCCCGCTCGTACCCCACCACATCGCCGGTGAGCACGCCGGCCTCCAGGGTCACGAAGATCGCGTGCTCGATCGCCTCCGCCTGGTCGAACAGGCCCAGGTAGCGGAGCATCAGCACCGACGACAGGATCACGGCCGTCGGGTTGATCACGTTCTTCCCGGCGTACTTCGGCGCAGAGCCGTGGACCGCCTCGAAGATCGCGACCTCGTTGCCGATGTTCGCGCTGGGCGCGAACCCGAGGCCGCCGATCAGGGCGCTCGACAGGTCGGACAGGATGTCCCCGTTCATGTTGGTCATCACGAGGACCTCGAACTGCTCGGGTCGCTTGACGAGCTGGTGCGCGGCGTTGTCGACGATCACGTGCCACGGCTCGATCTCCGGGTAGTCGGGGGCGACCTTCTCGAACGCGCGCTTCATCGTGCCCTCGGAGAACTTCATGATGTTCGCCTTCGTCGCGCACGCCACCGACGTGCGTCCCTCGCTGCGGGCGTACTCGAAGGCGAAGCGCGCGATCTTCTCGGACCCCTTGACGCTGATCAGCTTGAGCGCCTGCGCCGTCCCCGGGGTCTGCAGGTACTCGATCCCGGCATACAGGTCCTCGACGTTCTCGCGGACGACGACGAGGTCCACGCCCCGTCCGCTGTAGGGGGTGACCACGCCGGGCATCTCGCGGACCGGGCGCACGTTCGCGTAGGTCTCGAAGAGCTTGCGCAGGGTCACGTTGGCGCTCTTCTCGCCGAACCCGACGGGTGTCTCGAGGGGGCCCTTGAGCGCCACGCGGGTCCGAGCGATCGAGTCCATCGTCTCCTGGGGGACGCCCGAGGGGAGGCCGCGTTCGAAGACCTTCGCTCCGGCCTCCTGGACGTCCCACGCGATCGGCGCGCCGGAGGCCTCCACGATCCTGCGTGCCGCCTCGACGCACTCGGGGCCGATCCCGTCGCCGGGGATCAACGTGACCGGGATCGTGGCCGCGGATGCGGGGGGCGCTGCGGAGCTCAACGGCGTCGCCTCCTGGTCAGGTGGCGCGACCGGGCGTCACGCCGGGATGGCTGGGGCGCAAGGATTCGAACCTCGACTAACAGGGCCAGAACCTGTCGTGCTGCCATTACACCACGCCCCATCGCGGGTGCCGGGGCACTGTAGCAAGGGCCCCGTGACCCCACCACCATCCCGACCTCCCGGCCGCGCCGTTCCTCCGGTGCGCACCCCCGACGGCTCGGGACCGTCGCGTCCAGGGCGTTTGACCCTCGTTGCGCTGCACAGCTAGGTTGGAAGGAAGCACGGACTTGGAGGGGGAGCCATGAACAAGGGCGGCTTGGTGACGGAGGTCGCCAAGAAGACCGGCATCGGCAAGGCCGAGGTCGGACGGATCGTCGACGCGGCGATCGACACGATCCGCGACACGGTGGTGGACGGCGATCGGGTCACGCTGGCCGACTTCGGCACCTTCGAACGCAAGCACCGCAACGAACGTATCGCCCGCAACCCGCGCAAGCCCGACGTCCCGATCGTGGTCCCCGCGCGCGACCTCCCCTCGTTCACCCCGGGGAAGGACTTCCGCTCCCGCGTGGTCGATGGACCGGAGTCGGACGGGCCGATCTAGTCGAACGTGACGACGCGGAGCGCGCGCGCCACCGCGTGGCCCTCCGCCTCCGCCAGCTCGAAGCGCACGCGCTGCCCGAGACGGAGCATCAGGAGCTCGCCGTCCAGGGAGTCGGGTTCGATGACCACCTCGCGGCGATCGTCCGTGAGCAGTGACCCCGTCCGGGTCGACTGATCGAAATCCTTCACCGTTCCCTGCACGCGACCCCCTCAGGTACCGCTGGCCCGCGACGGGAGGCGACCCGCGAGCTCGAGCTCCCGGACCACCTGTCGGGTCCGACCCGCCTTCCGGGACGCCAACACGGTGAGGATATCGTCCGGCACGTCCACGTCGAACCCGAGCTCGGGGCTCTCGACCACGGCGACCGGCACGTCGGCCTCCGCGGCCGCCTGGAGGTGCCGCCGGTACGAATCGGGTCCGAAGTGCGATGCGATGGCATCGGGAGGGCGCCGGAGCAACAGGTTCGTACCGACCTCGTCGGTCGCGGGACCGACGACCACCGGACCGAGGGTGTGGAGCGCGCGGCTCAGCGCGAACGGGCTCAGCAGTGGCGTGTCGGGCAGGATCACGGCCAGTGCGTCCAGGCCTCGCGCCAACGCCTCCTCTTCCACCTGGTGGATCGCGGCGGCCAGAGGCGGGCGCTCCTCGGCGAGCGCCACGGCTCCGCGACGAGCCGCCACCTCGAGCACCGACTCGTCGGGGGACACGACGATCGTCGCCCAGCCCGGCATCGCGAGGGTCGCGTCCAGCACGTCCTCGAGCATCGCCAGCGTGAGCGCCCCGCGCTCGAGCGGCGCCAGCAGCGACGACAGCCGGGACTTCGCTTCGTCCAGACGCTTCACGGGCAGGGCGATCGCACGCACGGAGCGGCCAGCGTACCCGCCTGCTCGACGGGGGGGCTACGCTGTGCGGCCGGTGCGTGCGGGGAGGTGGATCCTGGCTGAACCCTGGTACCCGGTGGCCTACACGGCGGTGATCCCTGCCGCGTGGGCGTACTTCTCGTGGCGCTTCGAAGGTCTCGAGCACATCCCGCCGGAGGGCCCGGCGATCATCGCCTGCAACCACGCCTCCTACCTCGACCCCATCGCGAACGCGTACGCGATCGTGCGCGCGGGCCGGAGGCCGCGCTTCCTGGCGAAGGACGACCTGTTCGACATCCCGCTCGTCGGGAGCGCCCTGCGGGGCACGCGTCAGATCCCGGTCCGCCGCGGTTCGAGCGACCCGGCGCCGCTGCGCGCCGCCGAGGCGGCGATCGCCAGGGACGAGGTCGTCGTGATCTATCCCGAGGGCACGGTGACGACGCGTCCGGACGGGCTGCCGATGGGGGGCAAGACGGGGGCCGTGCGGCTCTCGCTCGCGACCGGCGTCCCGATCGTGCCCATGGCGAGCTGGGGGTCGGCCGCCGTGTGGCAGAAGTCGGGACCGGGCTCGTTGAAACCGCGCAGGCCGGTGTGGGTGAAGGCCGGACCCCCGATCGATCTGGGCGCGCGGGCCGGGGAGGTCGAGGACCCGAACGCGCTGCGCTCGATGACCGCCGACGTCATGGCGGTGCTCACGATGCTGGTTCAGGACCTCCGGCAGCGGTACCCACGGCGGTGGTCGGACGCGGAAGTAGGCTGAGCGCGTGGCCGAACGCGAGCGAGGGTTCCAGACGCGAGCCGTGCACGGGCCTCCGATGCCACCGGTGGAACAGCAGACGCCCAGCGCGCCGATCTATCAGACCGCGACCTTCCGGTTCGAGGACGCGGACGACTACGCGGAGACGATCGCGTTCCGCAAGCCCGGCTACACGTACACACGGGGATACGGGAACCCGACGCTGGACGCGTTCGAGGCCCGCCTCGCCGACCTCGAGGGCACCGAGGACGCGATGTCGTTCGCCTCCGGCATGGCGGCGATCCACACGCTCTGGACCGCCGTCGCGTCGTCGGGGGACCGGATCGTGGCCACGCCGGCGCTGTACGGCGGCACGTTCGCGCTCGCGACGCGCCTGATGCCGCGGTTCGGCGTGACGGTGGAGCTGGTGGACGGGCGCGACCGGGAGGCCCTCCGCGCGGCGCTGCCGGGTGCGGCGCTGTTCTACACCGAGACGATCGCCAACCCCACGATGAGCGTTGCCGACCTGGAGACCCTCGGCGGCCTGTGCCGCGAGCTGGGCGTCCCCGCGGCCGTGGACAACACGTTCGCGTCTCCGGCGCTCTGCAACCCCGTCCGGCACGGGTTCGGCTACGTCCTGCACTCCTCCACGAAGTACCTCGGGGGTCACCACGATCACACCGGCGGTGTCGTCGCGTGCTCGACCGAGGATCGCGCGCGGCTCCGCGACGTGGTGATCGACACCGGAGGCACGATGGCGCCGTTCGAGGCGTGGCTCGCCATGCGGGGCATCATGACGCTCGGGATCCGGATGGAGCGCCACACGGCCACGGCGGGAGCGCTGGCGGCGCATCTGCAGGGACACCCGAAGGTCGCGGCGGTGCATCATCCGTCGCTGCGATCGCATCCCGACCACGACGTCGCGAGCCGGATCCTGCCCCACGGCGCCGGGGGCATGATGGCGGTGGAGGTGACGGGCGGGGTGGACGGCGGGAAGGCCTTCTGCGATGCGCTCGAGCTTGCCTGGGTGGCCACGAGCCTGGGGGGAACGCACACGCTCGTCGGCCACCCGGCCTCGACGACGCACCGCCAGTACCCGCGCGAGGCCCGGCTCGCCGCCGGCATCTCCGACGGGCTCGTCCGGATGAGCGTCGGACTCGAGGACGCCGACGACCTGATCGACGACGTGGATCGCGCCCTGGAGAAGGTCTGAAGGTGGCGGGCACGCCGGACGGCCAGGGGGGGAGACGCCGGGTCGCGGTCCTGTTCGGAGGACGCTCGGCGGAGCACGAGATCTCGTGCATCTCCGCACGCTCTGTGATCGACGCGCTGGATCCCACCCGCAACGAGGTGGTGCCGATCGGGATCACCCGCGAGGGCCGCTGGCGCATCCTCCCGGGCCCACCCGCGCTGCCCGCCGAGACGGGCGCGATGCCGGAGGTGGGCGACGGCGCCGGCCCGGCCGTGGAGCTGGCGGGGGAGGGGGCGACGCGCGAGCTGGTCCGCGCGGACGGCACCCGCGAGCCGATCGACGTCGCGTTCCCGGTGCTCCACGGGCCGTTCGGGGAAGACGGTGCGATGCAGGGGCTCCTCGAGCTGGCGGGGGTGCCGTACGTGGGGGCGGGGGTCGTGGGCTCCGCGATCGGGATGGACAAGGCGGTCCAGAAGGTCCTCTTCCGCGCCGCGGGGTTGCCGGTCGTGCCCTTCGAGGTGGTGGTGGAGCCGGAGTGGCGGGAGGACCCCGAGGGGATCGCGGCCCGGGTCGCGGCCCAGGGGTACCCGGGGTTCGCGAAGCCGGCGACGCTCGGGTCGTCGGTCGGCATCACCAAGGTCCACGGTCCGGGAGAGCTGGACGAGGCCCTGGAGGAAGCGTTCCGCTACGCGCGCAAGGCGGTGGTGGAGCTCGCGATCGAGCCGGTGCGCGAGATCGAGTGTGCGGTCCTCGGCAACGACGACCCGGTGGCGTCGGTCGCGGGCGAGATCGTGCCGCAGGGACACGACTTCTACGACTACGCGGCGAAGTACCTCGACGAGCACGGCGCCCAGCTCCTGATCCCCGCTCCCCTGGAGACGGAGGTCATGGCCACGGTGCAGCGGATCGCCGTGAGCGCCTTCCGCGCGATCTCCTGCTCGGGGATGGCGCGCGTCGATCTGTTCCTGCGGGGTCCGGAGCTCTGGCTCAACGAGATCAACACGATCCCGGGGTTCACGCCGATCTCGATGTATCCGCGACTCTGGGAGGCCTCGGGGCTGTCGTACCCGGCCCTGGTCGAGCGCCTCCTGGATCTGGCGGAAGAGCGCTTCGAACTGGAGCGTGCGAAGGGCTCTCACGTCCGGGAGCTGCACGGCGAGGACGTGTGAGGCCGCCTGAGCGGTCGGCTACAGGTGCACCACCGGGCAGGTCAGTGTGCGGGTGATCCCCTCCACCGACTGGATCCGCGCCACGACCAGCTTGCCGAGCTCGTCGACGGTCTTGGCCTCGGCCCGGACGATCACGTCGTAGGGGCCCGTCACGTCCTCGGCCTCTGCGACGCCGGGGATGTCGCGGACCTCGCTGGCCACGGAGGCGGCCTTGCCGACCTCGGTCTGGATCAGGATGTACGCGTGCACCACGTCGAGTGTCCTCCTGCTCGATGGGAGCGCTCATGCTAGCCCCGGGCCGGGATGCCGTCCAACGACGGCACGCGGTGCCGACCGCCGCGCGCCCCGCGATGATGGACGCATGAGGTTCGCGGACCGGGTCGATGCTGGGCGCCGTCTCGCCGACGAGGTCGCGGGGGACGTGCGCGGCCCCGCCGTCGTGCTCGGCGTGCCGCGGGGCGGCGTGCTCGTCGCGGCGCCGGTCGCGACCGCGCTGCGCGCGCCGCTGGACATCGTCGTGCCGAAGAAGCTGGCGGCCCCGGGCAACCCCGAGCTCGGCATCGGCGCCGTCGCCCCCGGTGTCCGCGTGCTCGATCGGCGTCTGCTCGCGCGCCTGGGCGTGACGGAGCGGTACCTCGAGGCCGAGATCGCACGCGAGGAGGCCGAGATCGCGCGGCGGACGGCCAGCTACCGCGGCGACCGTGGACCCGTGAACCTGGCCGGGGCGACCGCGGTCGTGATCGACGACGGCGTCGCGACCGGGGGGACCGCGCGGGCCGCGCTGGCCTGGGCGCGGGGGGGCGGTGCTCACGCCGTGGTGTTCGCGACGCCGGTGGCCCCGCCCGACACGGTCGCCATGCTCCGGGAGGCGTGCGACCGCGTGGTCGTGCTGCTCACACCGGAGCCGTTCTTCGCCGTGGGTCAGTGGTACGAGCGGTTCGACCAGGTCACCGACGAGGAGGTGCGCGCCGTGCTCGCGGCGGCGGCATGAGGACGCTCGAGGTCGTCGTTGCCGCCGTGCTCACGGCGATGGGGATCCGGTCCTTCCTCTCTTGGTCGCGGCGGCCGTTCGAGTCGGCCGATCGGACCGACCGGCTGCTCTACGCGCTGTACCTCACGGGCCGCGTGGGGCTGTGGTTCGCGTTCGCGGGGATGTTCTGGCTCTTCGCCACGGTGGACACCGTGGACCCCGTGACGGGCGAGCGGATCCCCGCCGAGGGACGCGCCTTCTCCGACGCCGCCTCCCAGTACCGCTGGTTCGTCCTGGTCTTCCTCGTCCTGGGCGCCTTCCAACTGGTGGCCGGCTGGTTCCTCGGTCGGCGGCGCCCGCCGGACGGCTGAGCCGCTCAGCCCCCGTCCGTCCGCAGGTCCACGCGACGCACGAGCTGCGCGTTGATCGCCACGACGATCGTCGAGGCGCTCATCAGGATCGCTCCGACCGCGGGCGACAGGACGATCCCCACCCCCGCCAGGACGCCGGCCGCGAGCGGGATCGCCACCACGTTGTAGCCGGTCGCCCACGCGAGGTTCTGCACCATCTTGCGGTAGCTCACGCGGGACAGGCGGCGGACCGAGACCACGGCGCGGGGGTCGTCGCTCGCCAGGACGACCCCGGCCGACTCGATCGCCACGTCGGTACCCGCCCCGATCGCGATCCCGACGTCGGCCCGCGCGAGGGCCGGGGCGTCGTTCACGCCGTCGCCCACCATCGCGATCCGAAGGCCCTGTCTGAGCAGCTCTCCGACGACCGCCTCCTTGTCCTGGGGGAGGACCTCGGCCCGTATCTCGTCCACCCCGAGGTCGCGTCCCACCGCCTCCGCGACCGACCGGGCGTCGCCGGTGACGATCCCGACCCGCACGCCCTCCGCCCGGAGCTCGTCGATCGCCCGGCGGGACTCCGGCCGCACGCGATCCTCGACCGCGATCGCGCCGACGACGACGGCGTCGCGGACGACCGCGATCACCGAAGCCCCCCGCCGATCCCACGCGTCCACCCGCTCACCGAGCTCGAGGGGCAGCGCGACATCGAGTTCCCGCAGCAGGGCGGGACCGCCGACGGCGACCTGGGACCCATCGACCCGTCCCCGCACACCCATCCCGGGGATCGAGCGGACGTCGTCCGCCGCGGTCCCACCCCGCGCTCCTCCCGCCGCGGCCACGATCGCCCGAGCGATCGGGTGCTCGCTCTCGGACTCGACGGCCGCCGCCAGGGCGAGCACGGCCGACGGGTCCCCGTCGACCGCGATCGTGTCGGCGACCGACGGTTCCCCCGTCGTCAGGGTCCCGGTCTTGTCGAACAGCACCGTGTCGACGACGCGCATCCGTTCCAGCGCGAGCCGGTCCTTCACCAGGATCCCGGCGCGCGCCGCGATCGCCGTGGAGATCGCGATCACCAGCGGGATCGCCAGACCCAGGGCGTGCGGACACGCGATCACGAGCACCGTGACCGACCGCTCGACCGCCTGGTCCGGCTCCCCGGCCACGACCCACGCCGCGAAGGTGACGACGGCCGCGCCGAGCGCCACGTAGAACAACAGGGCCGCCGCCCGATCCGCGAGCGCCTGGGCACGCGAGCGGGAGGCCTGGGCGTCCGCGACGAGCCGCCGGATCCCTGCCAGCGTGGTGTCCTCGCCGACCGCATCGACCCGGATCCGCACGGACGAGTCGGTCGCGACCGTGCCCGCGACCACCCGATCCCCGGGGCCCCGCCGCACGGGCCGCGACTCCCCGGTGATCATCGACTCGTCGACGTCGGCGCCCCCGCTCCTCACCGTGCCGTCGGCCGGCACCCGTCCGCCGGGACGCACCAGGACCAGGTCCCCCGGGGTCAGCGACGATGCGGGGACCTCTCGGACGCCGTCGCCCTCCACCACCTCGGCGACGTCGGGGAGCAGCGCCGCCAACGCGTCGAGCGCGCTCGAGGCCTGGCCGAGCGCCCGCATCTCCTGCCAGTGACCCAGGAGCATCACGTCGATCAGCAGGGCCAGCTCCCACCAGAACTCCAGGTCGAACCAGCCGAGCTCGCTCGCGACGCTCGCCAGGAAGGCGACCGAGATCGCCAGCGTGATCAGCAGCATCATGCCGGGGCGGCGATCCCGCGCCTCACGGACGCCGCCGCGGAGGAAGGGCAGACCCCCGTACACGAAGACGGCGGTGCCGAAGATCGCCGGGATCCTGGTGCTGCCGGGGAACGAGGGTGCGTCGAACGAGAGCCACTCCTGGACCATCTCCGACCACACCAGGACCGGGATCGTCAGGACCAGGCTGAGCCAGAAGCGGTCGCGGAACATCGCGACGCTGTGACCGGCGTGCTGGTCGTGCCCAGCCGCCGGCTCATCGCCCCCGTGTCCCGCGTGCGGGTCGTGGTGCGTCGGTGCCTCGTGACCCGCATGCGCGCCGTGACCCGAAGGTGCGTCGACGCGATGGTCGGCGTGCGGGGTCGCGTGATGGTCCAGGGCCTCCCCCTCCGGTACCAGGCTGCGCCACCGCGGGCGCCGTTGTCACGCGGTCGGAGCGACGAGCTACCCGACGGCCTTGATGATCTCCTCGGAGAGCTGGGTGAACCGTTGGAGATGGGCGACCCGGTCCGCCTTCAGGCGGTCGACGATG
This sequence comes from Actinomycetota bacterium, assembly GCA_036556385.1. Taxonomy (GTDB): domain Bacteria; phylum Actinomycetota; class UBA4738; order UBA4738; family HRBIN12; genus AC-51. The sequence goes on from DATBJQ010000103.1 coordinate 45,149, forward strand.
TCGGCGTACTCGAGCGACCGGCCCTGCCGCTCGTAGAGCGTCCGTGGCCGGAGCAGCTCGGGATCGTCGAGGTCGGGCACCTCGGTGGCGACCTGGTAGCGGAAGTCCGGATCGTCCTCGAAGACGATCGTGCCCTCCGCGATGCCTTTCACGCAGGCGGACGTGTGCGGGATCTTCACCTTCTTCGAGCGGTCGTCGCCCTCCGGGCCCCCGACGCGACCGGTGTTCAGCAGGTAGGCCTGGATCGGATGCGTGTCCAGGAGCTGCAGCAGGCGGTTCCCCTGCAGGCCGTGGGGGAGCGGGAAGAACGGATTCGTCCCCGGCACGCGGAGGAACTTGCCCTCCTCGGCCGCGCCGCCCGCGGACGTCCCGGTGGTCTCGCCGAGCATGAAGTAGGCGGCCGCCTGCTCCTGGGTCAGCTTGGCGACGGCCGGGATCAGGTTCTCGTTCCGGTTCAGGATCAGCAGATAGTCCACGGGCCCCACGTTGCGGGCATCGTCGTGGACCAGGAGGTCGCGCATCTCGAAGACCGCTCGACCGTTCTTCGTGTAGTGCTCGTTGAAGAAGTCGACGGTGCCTGCATCGTCCTGGAAGACGTTCTCGAGGTAGGCGCCGGGCTTGACGACCGCCCCGTGGATCGAGGGCTCGAACGCGGCGTCGAGCCCATAGGTCTTCGCGAAGCACCCGTTCTCCGTGCCGTACGCCTTCCCACCGGGCATCAGCCCCACGAAGTCGTCCTGGATGGGACGCGAGCCGTTCTGGGTGGTGAAGGTGGTCGTCGTCTTGCCCGTGCCGGACAACCCGATGATCATGAACACCTTGTCGCCCTCGGCGGTGGGGATCACCTTCAGGCCGGCGTGGAGCGCCAGGCCCCCCTTGCCGTAGACGATGTCGTTCCACATCCGCAGCCCGCCCTTCTTGGACTCCCCGAAGTAGTCCGAGTTCAGGACGCGCGTGACGTAGCCGTCGAGGTCGACCGCGATCACGCGGTCGTCGGGGTACCCGGGGGCGGCCAGGCCGGGCGTGTAGAGCACCTGGACCTCAGGCTCGGCGCCGTCGGACCGCTCGAAGTAGAGCTTCTGCTGCATCCCCGCGATGTTGGCGTACCGCGCCTCCATCACGAGCCGGGCGCGCGTGCGCAGCTCAGGGTCGTTCCCGATGAACCCGTCCACCACCACGACGTCGTGGTCGCGCAGGTAGGCGCCCTGCAGCTCGGCGACCCGGTCGTAGTCCTCACGGGTCATCGTCTTGCCGCTGGACTCGCGGTCGACGACGTACGTGCTCCCGGCGCTGCGGGACAGGACCTTCGTCTGGACGTTCACGTTGCCGAACTCGGTGCGGCGGCACTCCGGCATGGCCTCCGTCAGCTCGCGGAGCTGTTCGGGGGTCGGTTCGTGGAGTTCCTTCGCCACGCGGGCCTCCTTGGCTCGTCGTTCCGCGACGCCGCGCGCGGCGTTGTGCGTGTGAGGTCGGGGGTGGAGCCGGGGGCTCATCCTAGCGGACGGTCAGACGCGGGCCGGGCGGACGACCTTCCCGGCCTTGATGCAGCTGGTGCAGGCGTTGATCCGGCGCGGCGAGCCGTCGACGACGGCGCGGACGCGCTGGATGTTCGGGTCCCATCGCCGGTTGTTCCGCTTGTGGGAGAACGACACCGACTTGCCGAACCACGGCTTCTTCCCGCAGATGTCACAGACCGCTGCCATAGCGCGACGAGGATAGCAGGCGTCCTCTGTTCCCCTGCGGCGTGGTCCCTCAGCCGGAGATCGCGGCCAGGTGCTCCGCCAGGACGTCCGCGGCGAGCTCGCCGTCCACCTTGGCCACGGTGGAGCCGTCGGCGTCGTAGAACACGGTCACCGGCTGCCCGATGCTCCCGACCGAGGTCCGGACGTCGCCCGAGGCATCGAACAGGCTCGGGTAGGGGACGTCGAACCGCCGGATGAAGGCCTGCGCGTCGGCGCGGTTGTCCAGGATGTCCACCCCGACGAACTGGACCCCGTCCGCGTGCTCGCGGGCAGCCTCGGCCAGCCGCGGCATCTCCCGCTCGCAGGGTTCGCACCAGGCGGCCCAGAAGTTGACGACCACCGGCGTCCCCCGCAGCTGCCCCAGCAGCTGCTCGAAGGTGGCGACGTCGGTGGCCGGGAGCTCGTCCACCGTGGCCGGCAGGAGCTCGGCGTCCACCACGCGGATCGCCGGGGACGAGCCCGCGCCCGTCGGCTCCGGGTCGCCGCCGCCGGAGCACCCGGCGAGCGCCACGAGCGCCGTGGCCGCGATCGCGGTTCGGAGCAGCGGACCCGTCATGGCGCCATGGTAGAACCCGTGCGCGTGAGGACCCCTCGATGGCACCGCTGACCCTCTCCTCGCCGGTCGCCGACGTCGACGGCCGTCTGGCGCGCCGGCGGATGGGCGCGGCGACCAAAGGCCCCGAGGCCTGGATCGTCCTGCGCGACGCGCTCGGCGTGGAGACGGTGGGTGACCTGCTCCAGCACTACCCGCGCCGCTACATCGATCGGTCCCACGTGGACACGATCCGAGGGCTGGAGCTCGGGCGGCCCGCCACCGTGATCGGCACGGTCCGCAGCGTCGACCGACGGCAGACCCGGCAGCGGCGCTCGCTGGTCACCGTCACGATCAGCGACGGCTCGGGCTCGCTGCGCCTCCCGTTCTTCAACCAACCGTGGATCGGGCGCCAGTACCGGGCGGGGATGGAGGTCGCCGTCACGGGCGTGCCGCAGCGCTACCAGGGCCGTCTGCAGCTCGGGCACCAGGAGATCGAGATCCTGAAGGGCGAGGACGACCTGATCCACATGGCCCGCATCACGCCGGTGCACCGGGCCGCCGAGGGGGTCAGCCCCAAGACGATCCGGGAGCTCGTGTACGTCGCCTTCGAGCGGCTCCCGCGGCAGCCGGAGCCGCTCCCGCCGGACGTGGTCCTCGCCGAAGGGCTCCGCCGCTGGGACGACGCGATCCGCCGGATCCACTTCCCCCAGGACGACCAGGAGCTGGCCGCCGCGATCGAGCGGCTGAAGTTCGACGAGCTGTTCACCCTCGAGCTTGGGGTCGGCTACCGCAAGCAGCGTCTCGGGGCCGAGCACAAGACCGTGCAGCACGACCCCGACGGCCCGCTGACGGAGCGGCTCGAGCCCGCGCTGCCGTTCGAGCCCACCGAGGCTCAGCGACGCGCGATGTCCACGGTGGGCACGTCGATGGCGTCGCCGACGCCGATGAACGTCCTGCTGCAGGGTGACGTCGGGGCGGGGAAGACCCTGGTGGCTGTCCACGCGTGCCTCGTGGCGATCCAGTCGGGCCACCAGGCCGCGATCATGGCGCCCACCGAGGTGCTGGCGGGCCAGCATGCCCGCTCGGTCGCATCCCTGCTCTCCGGGCTCGGGGGAACCGCTTTCTCCGCTCCGGCGGGTCGCACGACGCCGGCGCCCACCGACCAGGCCGCGCTGTTCCCCGACCAGCAGGCAGGTGAGCCGCCCGCCGATGGGGGCGCCGAGGGGCCCACGTTCGCCCTCCTGACCGGGTCCGTGACGGGCAGGGAACGCGAACGGATCCTCGCGGGGATCCGTGACGGCGCCGTGGACCTGGTGATCGGGACCCACGCCCTGGTGCAGGAGGGGGTCGCCTTCCGGGACCTGTCGCTCGCCGTCGTCGACGAGCAACACCGGTTCGGCTTGCACCAGCGCATGGCGCTGCGGAGCAAGGGAGGCGGTGACGTCGACGTGCTGATCATGACCGCCACGCCGATCCCTCGGACGCTCGCGCTCACGTACTACGGCGACCTCGACGTGGTGGTCCTCGACGAGCTCCCGTCGGGTCGCCGGCCGATCGAGACGCGGGCCGCTCGGACCCCGGGCGAGCGGCAGGCCGCCGAGCAGCTCGTGCGGCACGAGGTGGCGACGGGCCGGCAGGCGTTCGTGGTCTGCGCCGCGATCGACGAGGGCAACCGGACGCAGGTGAAGGCCGCCGAGAGCGAGGCGGAGCGGTTGCGCACGCAGGTGTTCCCGGAGCTCCGCGTGGAGCTGCTGCACGGCCGGATGCGCCCGAGGGAGAAGGAGCGGGTGATGGACGCCTTCCGTGCGGGTGAGGCGGACGTCCTGATCTCGACCACCGTGATCGAGGTGGGTGTCGACGTCCCCAACGCCACCGTGATGTTGGTGGAGAACGCGGAGCGGTTCGGCCTCGCCCAGCTCCACCAGCTCCGTGGCCGGATCGGCCGTGCCGGCCACGCCTCCACCTGCGTCCTGTTCGACGAGAGCGACGAGGGCAACCCGGAGGCGAGGGCGCGCATCGACGCACTGGTGGGCACCGCCGACGGGTTCGCCCTCGCCGACGAGGATCTGCGGCTGCGGGGGGAGGGCACCCTCTTCGACGCCCGGCAGTCCGGGATGCCCGATCTCCGACTCGCCCGGCTCGCCGAGGATCTCGACCTGGTGCGTCGCGCCCGGGGTCGTGCGTTCGCCCTGCTCGACGACGATCCGGGTCTCGCCCGGCACCCGGACCTCCTGGCAGAGCTCCGTCGCCGATTCGACGGGTCGATCGAATGGCTCTTCAGCACCTGAGGCGCCCGCGGCCGGCGCCCGGAGCCACGACTACCCTGCCACGATGCGCGTGATCGCCGGCTCCGCGAAGGGGGTCCGGCTCGGAGCGGTCCCCGCGGGCACCAGGCCGTTGTCCGACCGAGCGCGCGAAGGGCTGTTCGCGAGCCTGGCGGGCCGGGTGGTGGGGGCGTCCTGCCTCGACCTGTACGCGGGCACCGGCGCGGTGGGGATCGAGGCGCTCTCCCGCGGTGCGCTCCGGTGCACCTTCGTGGACCGCAGCCGTGACGCGTGCCGCGCGATCGAGGGGAACCTGGAGCGGACCCGGTTCGCCGCCCGCGCCGCGGTCCGCCGGGCCGACGTCCCCGCCTTCCTGCGACGGCCCCCGCCCGACGTCCCCCCGGACCTGGTCGTCCTCGATCCGCCGTACGAGCTCGGGTCGCCCGGGCTCGATCGGGTCCTCGAGGCGCTCGCGGCGTCGTGGCTCCCCCCGACGGGGTGGACCGTGGTGCTGACCCGGGGTCAGAAGGGCTCGCTGCCTGCGGTTCCGGTACACTGGGCCGTCGCGAGGCAGCTCCGGTACGGGGACAGCCTCCTGACCCTCTACCGGGAGGTTGGATGGGCCTGAACGCCCTGTGTCCGGGAACGTTCGACCCCGTCACGAACGGACATCTCGACATCATCGGCCGTGCGGCAGACACGTTCGACGAGGTCATCGTCGGTGTCCTGGAGAATCCCGCCAAGGAACCGCTGTTCTCCCTGGAGGAGCGCGTCGCCCTGCTGCAGGAGGCGGTCTCCGGGCTCCCCGGGGTCAAGGTGCTCTCGTTCCGGGGGCTGCTGGTGGAGTTCGCCCGCCAGCAGGGGGCGACGGCGCTGGTGAAGGGCCTTCGGGCCGTGAGCGACTACGAGTACGAGATCCAGATGGCACAGATGAACCAACGCATCGGAGGCGTCGAGACGCTGTTCATGCCCACCAGCCCGAAGTGGTCCTTCCTGTCCTCCTCCCTCGTGAAGGAGGTGGCCCAGCTCGGCGGCGACGTGAGCGGGCTCGTACCGCCCCATGTGGGCAAGGCCCTCGCCGAGCGGCTGGTCCCGCCGCAGCAGGCGGAGGGAGCCTGATGGATCTCGCCGGCCGGTTGCAGCAGCTCGAGACGCTCGTGCGCGACGCCAAGTCGATGCCCCTGTCGTCCTCGGTCCTCGTGAACCGCGACGAGGTGCTCCAGATGCTGCACGACATGCAGGAGGACCTGCCCGAGGAGATCAAGCAGGCTCGCTGGATCGTCCGCGATCGCGAGGACCTGCTGGCGAAGGCGCGAGCCGAGGGCGAGCGGATCGTGGAGCACGCGCGCGAGGAGCAGCGCCGTCTGGCCCTGAAGGAAGAGGTGGCCCGGCGCGCCGAGGAGGAGGCCGAGCGGATCCTCGCCGAGGCCGACGAGCGCAGCGGCGACATGCAGCGGGAGGCGGAGGACTACATCGACGCAAAGCTCGCGCAGTTCGAGATCGCCTTGCGGAAGGTCCTGGAGGATGCCCAGACCGCCAACCGCGCCCTCGCCAAGACCCTGGACCAGGTCGAGGTCGGGCGCGAGCACCTGCGGGCACCCGGCACGACTGCCGACCAGCAGCTGGCGCCGCACGGGCCCGAGGAGCCGTCGCCGCTCTACGACGAGGAGGAGGACCTCCCCGGGGGGTGAGCGAGCCATGACCATGACGACGATCGACGTCCGCGACCTTGTGGCCAGCCCCGGCTCGAGCCGGCGGGAGCGGCTCGCAGGCACGGTGCAGGGGCTCGGCACCGAGCTTGCCCTCGTGCCGGACGATGCGCCGATCGGCGGCGAGGTCCTGCTCGAGGCCGTGGTGGAGGGCATCCTGGTCTCGGGGACGATCACGGGCACCTGGAGGCTCCACTGCGCGCGGTGCCTCACGGCGTTCGACGCGCCGTTCACGGTGGAGGTCGGCGAGCTGTTCGTCACCCGGCCCGACGACGACGGCGAGGACTACGTGCTGGATCCCCTGGTGGGCCTCGACCCGGAGCAGTTGGTCCGCGACGCCGTGGGCGTCGAGCTGCCCTTCTCACCGCTGTGCCGGGAGGACTGCCTCGGGTTGTGCGAGGTGTGCGGGGGGAACCGCAACCTGGGCGAGTGCCCCGGTCACGAGAGCGTCGACCCGCGGTTCGCGGTGCTGTCCGAGCTGTTCGGGGGCGGCGCCGCGGACGGACCGGAGGCGGGCGGCTGAGGCCCGATCGGCGATCGCCGCCCCGGCGGCGGAACCAGACAGAGAGGAACGAGATGGCGGTCCCGAAGAAGAAGCACAGCAAGGCCCGCACCGCGAGGCGTCGGGCGACCTGGAAGGCGGCGCCGACCGCCTACAGCACCTGCCCCCAGTGCAAGCAGCCGAAGCTCGCGCACCGCGTCTGCCAGCACTGCGGCTCCTACGCGGGCCGGCAGGCGGTCGAGGTCGAGTAACCCCGTGGACCCCGCCCCTGCCAGGGGGGACGTGGAGCCTCTTGATCGTGCCCTCGGGGTGAACTTCCGCGACCCCGGGTTGCGGGAAGCGGCCCTCACCCATCGGTCGTTCGCCTTCGAGCACGGGCTCCGGGTCACGAACGAGCGGCTGGAGTTCCTGGGCGACTCGGTCCTGGGCCTCGTCGTGACCGACATGGCGTACGCGGCGTACCCGGAGATGCCCGAGGGCCAGCTGGCCAAGCTCAGGGCGGCGATCGTCAACATGCAGGCGCTCGCCGACGTCGCGCGGTCGCTCGGCATGGGCGAGGTGGTGCTCCTGGGCAAGGGGGAGGAGCAGTCCGGTGGTCGCGACAAGGCCAGCATCCTGGCCGACGCGCTGGAGGCTGTGTTCGGAGCCGTGTACCTCGACCTCGGGCTGGACGTCGCGCGGGAGCTGATCGAGCGGCTGTTCCGCCCCCGCATGGAGGCCTACGTGCGCGGCGAGGGGGATCGCGACTTCAAGACGATCCTGCAGGAGCTGGCGTCGCAGGAGCTCCATGCGCTGCCCGAGTACCGGATCGCCGAGCGGGGTCCGGACCACGAGAAGGAGTTCACGGCCGTCGTGCTGGTGGGTGGCGAGTCCCTCGGCACCGGCGTGGGGAGATCGAAGAAGGAAGCCGAGCAACAGGCCGCGCGTGAGGCGCACGCCCGCATCACCGAGCGCCTGGCCTCCGTCGAGCATCCCTAGAGGAGGGCGGGTTGGAGCTGCCAGAGGTGGAGGTGATGCGCCGGGACCTCGAGCGCGACGTGGTCGGCCGACGCATCAAGGACGCGGAGGTCAAGGGCTCGCGCAACGCGATGCGGGTGATCCGCAGGCACAAGACCAGGAAGGAGTTCACCTCCCGCCTGATCGGCCACAAGATCCTGAAGGTCGAGCGCCGGGGCAAGTACCTGCTGTTGCTCCTGGACGGCGACGAGGCCCTGATCGTGCACTTCGGGATGAGCGGCCAGTTCCAGCGGGGCAGCGGGCGCATCGCCCAGGCGCCGCATACGCACGTGATCCTCACCTTCCAGCAGGGCGGCGACCTGCGCTTCCTCGACCCCCGCACGTTCGGCGAGATGTTCGTGGCCTCCACCGACGAGCTGGGCAAGATCAAGGAGCTGCAGCACATCGCGATCGACCCGCTCGACCAGGTCTTCACCTGGCCGACGTTCCAGTACCTGCTGGCCCAGCGCGCCGCCAAGATGAAGCTCCTGCTCATGGACCAGAAGTTCATCAGCGGCCTGGGCAACATCTACAGCGACGAGGTCCTGTTCGCGGCCGGCCTGCGGTACGACCGCCCGAGCGACACGCTGTCCTCCCAGGAGGTCCGTCGGCTCTACCGGGCGATCCAGGAGACGCTCCAGGAAGCGATCAAGGCGCGGGGCACCACGCTGGACGACGAGGCGTACGTCGACCTGTTCGGGAAGGCCGGCGCGTACCAGGAGGAGCTCAAGGTCTACGGGCGGGCCGGGCTGCCGTGCCGCCGGTGCCGGACGCCGATCGAGACGGTGAAGATCCAGCAGCGCACCAGCTACTACTGCCCCCAGTGCCAGAGCTGACGGCACCGGACCACGCTCGTCGCGTTCGGGTGGTCGCGCGGGGCCGCGTCCAGGGCGTGTTCTTCCGGGCGACGTGCGCACGCGAAGCCCGGGCGCGAGGTGTGGCCGGCTGGGTGCGCAACCGGACCGACGGCGCGGTCGAGGCCGCGTTCGAGGGCCCCGCGGAGCAGGTGGCCGCGCTGGTGGCGTGGTGCGGTGCGGGACCGGAGGGGGCGCGGGTGGACGACCTCGGCGTGACCGAGGAGGAACCCGTGGGGGACAAGGGCTTCCGCATCGACGGCTGACCCGGACGGTGCCAGGGTGGAGCCCAAGCACGTTCCGCCTCGAAGCCTCGCGAGGCTCCCCGGTCTCGAATCACATGCCTGTTAGCATCCCGCCACATGTTCCTCCGGTCGATCTCGATCCGCGGGTTCAAGTCGTTCGCGGACACGACGACCCTCGAGTTCGTTCCCGGTGTCTCCGTGATCGTCGGACCCAACGGCTCGGGGAAGTCCAACCTGGTCGATGCGATCAGCTGGGCGCTGGGTGAGCAGGGCCCCCGCGCGCTCCGCGGCGGCCAGATGGCCGACGTGATCTTCGCCGGGACCCCGTCCCGGCCCGCGCTGGGCATGGCCGAGGTCAAGCTCGTGATCGACAACACCGCGGGGGCGATCCCCGTGCCGATGTCCGAGATCGAGATCTCGCGGACGATCTTCCGCAGCGGCGACTCGGAGTACCGGATCGGCGGTCAGGTGGTGCGGCTCCTGGACGTGCAGGAGCTGCTCGCCGAGAGCGGGATCGGTCGCGCCCTGCACACCGTGGTCGGTCAGGGTCAGCTCGAGGAGGTGCTGCTGGCGCGACCCGACGACCGGCGCCGCTACGTGGAGGAGGCCGCGGGCATCGCGAAGCATCGCCGGCGGAAGGAGCGCGCCGAGCGGAAGCTCACGAACCTCGATCAGGACCTATTGCGACTGTCCGACGTGCTCGCGGAGCTACGGCGGCAGCTCAAGCCGTTGCGCCAGCAGGCGGAGATGGCCAAGAAGCACGAGGACCTCACGACGCAGGCCGAGACGCTGGCCCGGCGGCTGGCGGCGGCCCGGCTGCGGGCGTTGCTGCGGGAGCGGGAACGGCGGCAGGGTGGTTGGGACCGCGGGCTCGAGGAGCGTCGCGAGGCGCGGGATCGGCTCGAGGCCCTGGACGGCGACGTGCTCGCGGCCGCGGACGCGCGGGCCCGCGCCTCGCAGGTGCTCGTCGACAGCGAGCAGACGTTCCGGGCGGCCGGCGTCGACCGCGAGCGCGCCGACCAGCGGTACCGTGACGCCGTCGCCGCGGAGACCGGCGCGCGCGAGCGGATGTCGGCGCGGACGGCGCGTGCCGCGCGCGCCGACGCGATCGTCGACGAGATCGGCCGGGTGGACCAGCAGCTGTCGGGCATGGACGCTGAGCTCGAGGCACGTGAACGCGAGCTCGCCGAGGCCGAGGAGTCCTTCCGGGTCGCCGACGAGGAGCGGCGCAGGATCGACGAGCTCCGCCGCCGGCTGGGGGAGGAGTCCGCGTCCCGGCGCGGAGAGCTCCAGACGCTCGAGCGCGCGCTGGGTGACGCCGAGCGGGAGCGCGAGCGTCTCCGGGGCGAGCTCGCCACCGCCCGCGACCGCATCGAGAGCGTGGAGGCCGAGCACCGGGCGCTCGAGTCCGAGATCGAAGGCCTGGACGCGGGCGCGGCCTCGCTCGCAGACCGGCGCGCGGCGCTGGATGACGAGCGCCGTGGCCTGGTCGACCGGCTCGAGGAGCTCGAGGAGGCCCACCGGGGGATGCGGGTGCGGCGGGACCTCCTCGAGGCTCGCCGCCGCGACATCGAGGAGACGCCCGGGTCCCGGTTCCTGCGCGACCACAAGGGCCGCGCCTCGGGACTGCTCAAGGACCTCGTACGCATCGAGGCGGGGCTGGAGCGAGCCCTCGCCGCCGCGCTCGGACCGCTGGCGGACGCCGTGGTGTACGACGACGGCGACCACGCGCTCGAGGACGCGCGCCAGGGGGATGGCGCCGTGCTCGCGATCGCATCGGGGGGACCGGTGGGCGGCGGGATCGAGGGGGAGCGTCCGCTGCTCTCGGCCGTCGACGCGCAGCCCGCCGCGCGCGGGATCGTCAGCGCCGTGCTGCGCGACGTCTACCTCGCGGACTCGCTCGAGGAGGCGGCCGCCAAGCACGATCAGCACCCCCGAGCGTCGTTCGTCACGGCCGAGGGGATCCTGATCGGGCCCTCCGTGATCCACACCACCGCCGAGCTCGATGGGCGGCTGCGGGAGATCCGTGCGGAGCTCCAGGTGTTGGCGCACGATCTGACGGCCACGGAGCAGCAGCTGCGCCCGCGCCGTGCGCGTCTGGACGAGATCGCGGCGGAGTCCTCGTTCGTCCAGGAGCAGATCGACGCCTCCGACACCGAGCTCACGGACGCTGCCGAGCGCCTGGGGACCGCGGGCCGGGAGCTCGCCGGGCTCGGCAAGGAGGAGGAGCTGCTCGCGGGGCGGATCGCCGCGCTCGAGGACAACGTCACGACGTGGTCGGACCGGCTCGGGGCGCTCGGCGGGCACGAGGACGACGTCCCCGAGCTGCCGCCGATGCCGCATGCACCGATCCAGGCCCGGGTCGCGGTCGAGACCCTCCGGCAGTCGCGGCGCCAGCTGGAGCAGCGGCGGACCCACCTGGGGAGCGAGCGTGACGAGCTGGCCGCCCAGGATCCCGAGCGTCTCCGGGAGGAGCTCCAGACCGCCACCGCGACGCGGGAGCAGGCGGAGACCTCGTTGCAGGCGGCCGATGCCGCGTTCACCGACGCGAACGCGGCGCGGACCTCGGCGGCGGATGCGGAGCGAGCCGCGGCGGCCGAGGAAGCCGCCACCAACAAGGCCTGGCGCGACGCCTCCACGGCGCTCGACGAGCTCCGGCAGCGGTACGAGGACGAGGACCGGTTCCGCGGCGAGGTTGAGCGGCGGATCGCGGACGCGGAGCGGCTCCTCCGCGAGGGGTTCCAGGCGGAACCCGCATCGGCCGTCGGCGAGCTGTCCGACGACGACACGGTCGAGACGCTGGAGAAGCGGCAGGAGCTGGTGCAGCGCCGCCTCGGGCTCCTCGGTCGCGTGAACCTGCTGGCGAGCGGGGAGTTCGAGGCCCTGCAGGAGCGCCACGACTTCCTCCAGCGCGAGCTGGACGACATCCGGTCCGCCCGGCGCGACCTCCTCGAGGTGATCGCGCAGGTCGACCGCGACATCACCGAGGCGTTCACGACCGCGTTCCGCGACGTGGCGATGCAGTTCGAGCGGCTGATCGCGGAGCTGTTCCCCGGGGGTCAGGGACGGTTGGTGCTGACCGATCCCTCGGACCCGCTCGCCTCGGGGGTCGAGATCGAGGCGAGCCCCGGCCGCAAGCGGGTCCGTCGCATCTCGCTCCTGTCGGGTGGCGAGCGGTCGCTCACCGCGCTCGCCTTCCTGTTCGCGATCTTCACGGCGCGGCCCTCGCCCTTCTACCTGATGGACGAGGTCGAGCCTGCCCTCGACGACATCAACCTGCACCGCTTCCTGGGACTGGTCGGCGGGTTCGCGAAGGACAGCCAGGTCCTGATCGTCACCCACCAGAAGCGCACGATGGAGATCGCCGGCATGCTGTACGGCATCTCGCTCAACGCCGATGGAACGACGAAGGTCGTCGCGCAGCGCGTGGAGGGATCCGACCCCTCCGAGGCGGACGTGGTCCGGGTGCCGGAGGGCGAGCCCGTCCGCTAGCCTGGGCGCCCATGTTCTGGTGGTACGTCCTCATCTTCGGGCTGCTCGCGTTCCTCCTGATCGCCGCTTTCGTCGTCGTGAAGCGCCGCGAGCGGACGGAGCGACGCGAGCTCCAGCGCGAGGTGCCCACCGGACGCTCCCACGTGCGGGCTCCCGCGGTGGAGCATCCGGCGGCGCAGCGGCACGCCGCACCGCCGCGCGAGGCCGGTGCCTCCGGCGGTGCGTTCCGCAGGGAGGGCCTCGGCGCCAAGGTGAAGGGGTTGTTCCACGGCGCCGTCGAGGACGACACGTGGAAGCAGCTCGAGGATCTGCTGATGCGTGCCGACCTGGGACCCGCGGCGGCCTCCGACCTGGTGGCCCGCGTCCGCGAGGACTACCGGCACGGAGCGAACCCGGTGCAGCTGGTCCACGGCGAGGTCGTGGCGCTCCTCGGTCCGGACGAGCCGCTCCACCTGGCCGACGGTCTGAGCGTGATCCTGGTCGTGGGGGTGAACGGCGCAGGGAAGACCACGACGATCGGCAAGCTCGCGAAGCGGCTCGTCCATGAGGGCCGCACCGTGAGCGTGGCCGCCGCGGACACCTACCGCGCGGCCGCGGGGGAGCAGCTCGAGGTCTGGGCGCGCACCGCGGGCGCGCAGCTCGTCGCGCAGGAGCGTGGCGCGGACCCGGGCGCGGTCGCGTTCGACGCCGTGACGTCGGCGAAGGCACGGGGGACCGACGTCCTGATCGTGGACACCGCGGGGCGCCTCCACACGAAGCAGCCGCTGATGGACGAGCTCGCCAAGATCGAGCGCGTCGTGGTCAAGGCCGGGGCGACGGTGCACGAGACCCTGCTGGTGCTCGACGCGCAGACCGGGC
>DATBJQ010000104.1:0-1616 GCA_036556385.1 Actinomycetota bacterium
CCAGGTCCGTGCTCATGACCTCGCGGATCGCGACCATGGCGCCCCCCGCTCGCAAGGCTAGTCCGGACCCGGCGGCGCGGGAAGCGCTGCTCGCCTGGTTCCGCGCGGAGGGGGCGGCCTACCCCTGGCGATCGCCGGAGCCCGACCCGTACGTCGTGCTGGTCTCTGAGTTCATGCTCCAGCAGACGCAGGCCGCGCGGGTCGCGGATGCGCTGCCGCGCTTCCTGGCCCGGTTCCCCGACGTTCGGGCGTTGGCCGGGGGGACGCCCGCCGACGTGATCCGCGCGTGGCAAGGCCTCGGGTACAACCGCCGCGCGGTCCGGCTGCACGGCGCGGCCCGGGCGATCGTGGATCGGCACGACGGACAGGTGCCGTCCGACCCGGTCGAGCTCCGCGCGCTGCCCGGCGTGGGGCCGTACACGGCGGCGGCGGTGGCGTCGATCGCGTTCGGCGTCCCGGTCGCGGCGATCGACACGAACGTGCGGCGGGTCGTGGCGCGGGCCCTGTTGGGTGCGGAGCCGAGCGATGCTCGTCACCCTGAGATCGGCGCCGCGGCGTCGTCGTGGCTGGCCCCCGAAGATCCAGGCGCCTGGAACCAGGCGGTGATGGACCTGGGGCGGTTCGTGTGCCGTCCGGAGCCGCGGTGCGCCGTCTGTCCGATCGCCTCGGGCTGTCGATCCGTCGATGGCCGGACCACGCCCGCGCAGGCGCGCTCCCACCGGACCTCGCCCCGGTTCGAGGGGTCGATGCGCCAGGTGCGAGGCCGCGTGATCGAGCGGCTCCGGTCCGTCCCGTCCGAGCGCGTCTCGGAGCTCGCGCTGACCCTGAGCCGTCCCGATCCCGAGATCCGGAAGATCGTGGGCGCCCTCGAACGTGACGGGCTCGTCGAACGGGTCGGTCGCGGGCGGATTCGACTCCCGCTCACGCCTTGACGGAGGTGGACGGTGATGGGTATCGTCCGTCCGAGAATGAGAGTAGTTCTCACTCTCATCTAGACAAGGGTCGCGTGGGCGGTGACCACCCGGGGCATCGCGCTCAACCCGTGCGCCCTCTCTGCGAAGGGAGGCACCGCCCGCGCGGCCCGTCCAGCGACTACGGGAGGCGTGATGGTCCACCGAGGAACCACCGGCCGGCGGCTCGTTCTCTGGCTCTCCGTGATGCTCACCGTGGCGCTGCTCGCGGCGAGCTGCGGTTCGTCGAACGACGACACCGGGGACGCCGATCAGCAGGACACGCTCTCGGTGGTGGTGAGCTTCTATCCGCTCGCCGAAGCGGCCGAGCGCGTCGGCGGGGATCTCGTGAGCGTCACGAACCTGACGCCCCCGGGGGTCGAGCCCCACGACCTCGAGCTCACGCCAGGCCAGGTCGAGGCGATCACCACGGCCGACGTGGTCGTCTACCTCGGCGGCGGCTTCCAGCCGGCGGTCGAGGAGGCGGTCGCGGGAGCTGAGGGCATCGCCGTGGATGCGCTCGATGCGGTCGACACGGTGCCGGCCCCGCCCGAGGAGGCCGAGGAGGGACTGAGCGTCGACCCGCACGTCTGGCTGGACCCCGTCCGGTACGCCGCCATCGTCGATGGTGTGGCGGCGGGGCTCGGGGAGGCTGCCCCGGACGAA
>DATBJQ010000105.1:0-16277 GCA_036556385.1 Actinomycetota bacterium
CCGACGAGGGTGTGGATCTCGTCGATGAACAGGATGATGTCGCCGCGGGTGCGGATCTCCTTGAGCACCTTCTTCAGGCGCTCCTCGAAGTCACCGCGGTAGCGGGAACCGGCGACCAGCGAGCCCAGGTCGAGCGTGTAGAGCTGCTTGTCCTTGAGCGTCTCGGGCACCTCGCCCTTCACGATCGCCTGCGACAGCCCCTCGACGACGGCGGTCTTGCCGACACCCGGCTCGCCGATCAGCACCGGGTTGTTCTTGGTCCGGCGCGAGAGGACCTGCATGACCCGCTCGATCTCCTTCTCGCGACCGATCACCGGGTCGAGCTTGCCCTCGCGGGCGAGCTGCGTGAAGTTGCGGCCGAACTGGTCCAACACCGCCGAGCCGCCCTGCGGCTGCTCGCCGGACCCACCGGCCGTGACCTGCTCACCCTTGCCGCCCGTGTAGCCGGACAGCAGCTGGATCACCGTCTGCCGAACGCGGTTGAGATCGGCGCCGAGCTTCTGCAGCACCTGCGCGGCAACGCCTTCACCTTCACGGATCAACCCGAGCAGGATGTGCTCGGTGCCGATGTAGTTGTGTCCGAGCTGCAACGCCTCGCGCAGCGACAGCTCCAGGACCTTCTTGGCACGAGGGGTGAACGGGATGTGCCCGGTCGGGGCCGCCTGGCCCTGACCGATGATCTCCTCCACCTGCTGGCGAACGGCCTCGAGCGAGATGTTCAGCGACTCGAGCGCCTTGGCTGCAACGCCTTCGCCCTCGTGGATCAGCCCGAGCAGGATGTGCTCGGTACCGATGTAGTTGTGGTTGAGCATCCTCGCCTCTTCTTGGGCGAGGACCACGACGCGCCTGGCGCGGTCCGTGAATCGCTCGAACATGTCACCGCCCTCCGGGCATGAGCCCGTTCGTCACCCGTCGTCCCCGAGGATCCGTGGACCACGTCCTCCCCCCGAAGTACGTACGGCGCTGGGACCGTGGCTCGGCCCCGGCGCTCGCTACAGCCGAGTATACCCGCGGGCCTCTTTTCCCCCGGAACCGGCTCCTCCCGGATGGCTGCTGCAGCTGTCGGCCCACCCCCTGTGCTTCGGTACGGAAGGGCCCGAGGATGAGTCCCACGCTTTCTGTAGGTGCGAGCCCGTGGTTGTCCACAGGACGACCAGCCGATACCTCATCGTCCGTTCGGGCCATAGCCGAATCCGTCACCCGGACCCTGGCATCCGGCTCAACTCGCAGGCACGATGTCAAGCGGGGTTGCCTCGCTGCCGAAGCTCGGTGGGAGGTTCCCGAGAAGGGATCTCACGAGTGCCGGGGCGAGGGGAACAGGAAAGGGTGGAGCCCGTGCGCGTGTTGATCGTCGACGACCATATGGCCTTCCGGAAGGCCCTCGCGTCCGCCTTGAGCATGGTGGACGACGTGGAGGTCGCCGGAGAGGCCGGCGGTGGCGTGGAAGCGTGCGCGGAGGCCGAGCGCCTCCGGCCCGACGCCATCGTGATGGATCTGTCGATGCCCGACCTCGACGGGATCGGCGCGATGAAGCGCATCCACGAGTCCACCCCCGACCTGCCCGTGGTGATCCTCACCGCCCACGCCGATGAGGGCGTGGAGCGCGCCGCGCGCGAGGCCGGCGCCCAGGGGTTCCTGGCCAAGGGGTCCGGGCTGCGCGACCTGGTGGGGGCATTGCAGGCCGCCGTCCCCGGCTGAGCCGCCTCCGGCGCTACGCCTTCGCTTCGTCGATCCGGCGGATCCGCGCGCAGAGCTCGATCAGCAGCGCCTTCATCATGCTCGGGAAGGTGTCCATCAGCTCCTGGAAGTTCCAGGCGGGGATCGAGAACGTCAGCAGATCGGTGACGGGCGTGACCGTGGCCGACCGGGGACCGCCGTCGATCACGGACATCTCTCCGAAGTAGGAGCCCGGGCCGAACGTGCCGACGTCGCGACCGTGCACCGTGACGCTGGCCTCGCCGTCGATGATCAGGTGGAAGCCCACGCCCGTGTGGTCCTCCTCGACGACGGCCCTCCCGGCCTCGTGGGTGACCTCCTTGCCGATCGCGGCGATCCGCTCCAGGTCGGAGTCCTTGAGGCCGTTGAACAGCGGCACGCCGCGGAGCTGATCGATCGTCACGGTCATCGTGAACCCCCTGGTCGCACGTTCCGGCTGCGAGGCGTTGCGAGCCTAGCGCGGCGGCCGGAGGCCCGCTACTCAGGCCGGTGCGTGGGGAACATGATCAGGTCCCGGAGGCTGGGCGCGTCCGTCAGCAGCATCAGCACGCGGTCGACGCCCATGCCGAGCCCGCCCGCCGGCGGCATGCCGTGCTCCAGCGCGCGCAGGAAGTCCTCGTCGAGCGGGTGCGCCTCCTCGTCCCCCGCCGCCCGGAGCTCCTGCTGGAGCTCGAACTTCGCCCGTTGCTCGTCCGGGTCGGTGAGCTCCGAGAACGCGGTGACGAGCTCCAGCCCGCCGATCACCAGATCGAAGTGCTCCGTCAGGCCCGGGTCCTCGCGGTGGGGGCGCGCCAGGGGGGAGACCTCCCGGGGGAAGTCGCACACGAACGTGGGCTCCCAGATCGTGGGCTGCACGAGGCGGTCGAACAGCTCCTGGACGATCGCCCCTGGCCCAGCGGTCTCGCCGGGGACGACCCCGTGGCGCTCGGCCAGGTCGCGCAGGTCCGTCCGGTCGAGCGCGACCTCCTCCCCCGTCGCCTGCGAGACCGCGTCGAGGACCGTGAGCCGGCGGAACGGCGGCGTGAGGTCGACCGAGCGGTCGCGGTACGGGATCGAGCGGACGTCGGGGTCCCGGCCCATCACCGGGTTCACGGCGCGCAGGCTGGCGGCGATCAGCTCCTCCGACAGCTCCATCATCGCCGTGTAGTCCGCGTAGGCCTGGTACGCCTCGAGCATCGTGAAGTCCGGGTTGTGGTCGCGATCGATCCCCTCGTTGCGGAAGTTGCGCCCCAGCTCGAAGACGCGCTCCACGCCGCCGACCAGCACCCGCTTGAGGAACAGCTCCAGCGAGATCCGCAGCTTCATGTCGACGTCCAGCGCGTGGTGGTACGTGGTGAACGGCCGGGCGTTGGCCCCGCCGGCCACCGTCTGCAGCATCGGCCCCTCGAACTCCACGAACCCGCGCTCGTCCAGCACGCCCCGCATCGCCCGCAGGACGGCCGCTCGGGCCAGCAGGTATCGACGCGGCGCCTCGTCCACGATCAGATGCAGGTACCGCCGCCGCTGCTGGAGGTCGGGGTCCTGCAGACCGTGCCACTTCTCCGGCAGGGGCCGCACCGCCTTCGTCAGCATCGCCCACCGCTCCGCGAAGACGCTGAGCTCACCCCGGCGCGTGGTCCCGACCACACCGGTGACGCCCACGATGTCGCCGAGGTCGACCTCCGCGAGCTCGCGGAACCCCGGCTCGTCCATCGAGCTCGAGTCGAAGACCAGCTGGAGGTCGCCGTCGCGATCGCGGAGGGTCATGAAGACGAGCTTGCCGAGGTCCCGGCGCAGCACGATCCGGCCCGCCACGGTCACCAGATCCTCGCTCCGGCTGTCCGGCGCCAGGTCGCCGTGCGTCGCCCGGATCGTCGAGGTCCGGTTCGGCTCGGCGACACCGAGCACCTGCTCCAGCGTGAGGGCGAACGCCCGCTCACGGCCGAGACGCTCGAGCGAGGCCCGGCGCGCCGCGATCACCTCCGCGCCGCGACCTCGGGCGTCGGCGGACGCGTCGCCGGGATCGTCAGGCATCGCCGGGATCCTCGGTGTTCTTCTCGTGCACGAGGCGGAGCCCCTCGAGGGTGAGCCAGGGCTCGTGATGCTCGACCGATCGGCAGTACGGGAGCACGACCGGCGCCAGCCCACCGGTGGCGACGGTGGTCGCCTCCCCAATCTCCCCGCGCACACGTCGCACGATCCCGTCGACCATGTCGGCCGTCCCGAAGACCAACGCGGACTGGATGCAGGCCACCGTGTTCGTGCCGATCACGGACGGTGGCGCCACCAGCTCGACGCGGGGGAGCCGGGCCGTCCGGGACACGAGGCTCGCCGCGGAGACCTGGATCCCGGGACCGATCACGCCGCCGATGAATTCGCCCTTCGCCGAGACGACGTCGAAGTTGGTGCTGGTGCCGAAGTCGACCACGATCGCCGGCCCGCCGAACCGGCTGAACGCGGCGAGGGCGTTGACGACCCGGTCGGCCCCGACCTCGCGGGGATTGTCGGTCAGCACCGGGACGCCGGTCTTCACGCCCGGCCCGACGAAGACGGGCGCGAAGCGCAGGTAGCCCTCCGCCATCTCGCGGAACGCGCTGGTCAGGTCGGGCACGACGCTCGCGACGCACATCCCGGTCACGTCGCGCCGCAGGTCGAGTTCGCGATGCTCGAGGAGGCCGGCGAGCTCCAACGCGAGCTCGTCCGACGTGCTCTCGGCCCGCGTCGACAGGCGCCAGGTGTGCCGAAGGTCCTCATGCTCGAACACACCCAGGACGATCTCGGTGTTCCCGACGTCAGCGGTGAGCAGCATCGTTGCCTCGTACGGGTCGGCGGAACGGTCCAGCTTCGCGGACGAGGTCGGGGCCCGACAACCCCCGCGCGCTCATGAGGTTGCCGGCAGCACGAGGTTGTCGATCAGCCGTGCGCTGGGGAACCGCGCGGCGACGATCGCCCGTGCGGGCCCCTCGAGGGTGTCGACCGGTTCGAACGTGGTGTCGTCCACGACCGCGGCGTAGTCGAGCCGCGCGAGGGGGGTGGCGCCGACCTCCCGGGCCATCGCCGCCACGAGGCGCCGGGCGTCGCGCTCGCCGGACCGGGTGCGTTCCGCGGCCTCGGTGAGGGCGAGGAACAGGCACGACGCCTGGTCGCGCTCCTCCGGCCCCAGGAAGACGTTGCGCGACGACACGGCCAGGCCGTCGGGCTCGCGAACCGTCGGGCAGGCCACCAGGTCCACCGGCAGACCGAGGGCCTCGACCATCCGGCGGATCAGGAACAGCTGCTGGGCGTCCTTCTCGCCGAAGTACGCGGCGCTCGGCCCCGTCACCTCGAACAGCCGGTGCACCACCTTCAGGACGCCGGCGAAGTGACCGGGGCGGGCGGCGCCCTCGAAGGTTCCCCCGACGGGCCCGGGATCGGGCGCCACGAGGTCGACCCCCGGCGGGTAGACCTCGTCGACGGAGGGTGCCCAGACGGCGTCCACGCCCTCCTGCGCGCACAGGGCCACGTCGGCCTCCTCGTCGCGTGGGTAGCGTGCGAGATCCTCCCCCGGTCCGAACTGGAGCGGGTTCACGAAGATCGACACCGCCACGCGGTCGCGTTCTGCCCGCGCACGTCGCAGCAGGCTCCGGTGCCCCGCGTGGAGCGCTCCCATCGTCGGGACGAGCCCGACCGTCGATCCGGAGCTCCGCCACGCGTCCGTGAGCTCGCGGAACGAGGCGACCTCGCGCGCCAACCCGACGCCGGGCGTCCCGGACGGGGTCAGCTCCATCGAGCGAGGACCTCCTCGACGGCGGCACGGTCCTCGTCGGCGAGGCGTCCGAGCCCGGTCGCCAGCTCCAGGGCGACCCGGCAGAGCGTGACGTAGGCCTCCACGGCTCCGGGGGCCGAGGTCGCGAGCGCCTCCAGGTTCGACCCGATCGTGCCGGCGTCGCCACGGACCGCCGGCCCGGTGAGCGCCGCCGCGGGCCCGAGCAGGGCCACGTTGGCCAGCGACGCCTCCTGCAGCGGGCGCATCGCCTCGACGGGGTCCGGGACCCCGGCCGCCTCGAAGAGCTCGGCGGCCAGCGCGCTCACCGCGACCAGGTAGTTCGACGCGAACACGGCGGCCGCGTGATACAGGGGCCGGTGCTCGTCGGCCAGGCGGAACGGGCGGGCGCCCAGATCGCGTCCGAGCCGCTCGCCCAGGTCCCACCCCTCCTCGTCGTCCGCGGTGACGGCCAGCAGGCTGCCCGGGATCGAGGCGATCGCGCGCTCCACGTCCGGGAACGTCTGCAGCGGGTGGATCGCCAGCCGGCGACCTCCGTGCTCGCCCACGGGCGCCAACACCTCGAGCCCGGCGGCGCCCGAGACGTGCGCGACCCAGGTCCCGGGTCGGATCGCCGCGGCGACGGTCCCCACGAGCTCGGCGAGCAGATCGTCGGGGACGCTCACGACGGCCAGGTCCGCCTCGCGCACGGCGTCAGCGGCTGCGACGAGCGGAACCCCCGGAAGGTGGACCGACGCGCGCTGCTCGCTGGCCTCCCGCCCGGAGACGGCGACGATCTCGTGCCCGGCCCGGCCCAGGAGGACCGCGATCGCGGTCCCCACCCGCCCCGCGCCGACCACGGCCACCCTCACGCGGTCACTCCCGCGAGGGACGGCAGCCAGACGATCGGGCCGGCGATCGGCGGCACGCCGCTGGGCGGCTGGAAGTACTCGGGAGGAGCGCCGGCACGCGACAGGACCAGCGTCCCCGCGCGCGCGATCAGCAGCTCGCCGGTCGAGGTCTCCGTGACGGACATGTCGAGGGTGAGCGCGGGCAGGAGCCGCTCGGGCATGATGGGCTCGTCGACGATCTCGGAGGGGCGGGGCACCGGGATCCCGTACAGGCCAAGGACCCCCCGGTAGCTGCCGACCACGTACGCGCGGTCCCCGAAGCGCGACCAACCGGCCAGGCTCTCGAACAGGAGGGTCGCGTCTCGCTCGCCGTAGCGGACCAGCTCCCGCGTCGGCTCCCCACCCAGGAACGGATCGGGGATCACGTTGACCAGGCCGAGCCCCTGGCACTGGCCCTCGCGCATGTCCTCGGCTCTGCACCTGGTGTCGACGGCCAGGATGCGACCGGTCTCGGAGACGGACACGAGACGGGCGTCGTCGATCTCGTGCACGACCCCTCCGTCCTCGAGGGTGGAGACGATCTCGGAGTGACCCGCCGAGCTGAAGCCCAGGAAGGTCTTCGCGGAGCTGCGCGCGATCGCGTCCACGTGGCCACACGGGAAGGGCTCGGTCCGGCTCTCCACATCGGCGGAGACCGCCACCGCCCGCAGCTCGCAGACGTCGTCCTCGTCGATCGTGACCGCGGCGGCCTCCTCGCCGAAAGGGCCCCACGTGACGAGGTCGCCATCGAGCACGGTCGTCTCCTGCCGATCGGTGGCGAACGTGTCCAGGGAGGAGGCGCGCATCCCGTCGCGATCGCCGCTCGCGAGCGCCACCCAGCCGGGACCGGCCTCGAACGCGTCGACCAGCTGGACGGGCGTGTCGACCTCGGGACCCTCGCTGATCTCGCCGGTCTCGAGGTTCCAGGCCCACAGCCGTGCCCGACCGCTCTGCACGTCGGCGTCGGTGTAGACCAGGATGCCCTGCAGGCCGGCGATCGGGTCCGCGGACGGTGTCGGGGTGTTCGAGCGGACGACCACGACGGCCACCACCGCGGCGACGATCACCGCACCGACCGCCAACCGACGGCCGAGGGACCGCTCCGGGACGGCGACGGCAACGTCGCGGACCGGCGGTGCCCCACCCCCGGGCCGGGTCTCCGGCTCCGGCGGACGATCTTCACGGCGACCCCGGGGCGTCCGCCGCCGTCTCCCGGCCGGGCGGTCGGCCTCCTGCGTCTCGGACGCGTCGAAGAGACTGGCCCCGCACCGAGGGCAGGTGTGCGAGCGCGACTCTCCGGACCAGTCGCAGCGGAGGCAGACGCGCGCGGTCATGGCAGCGCCAGGGGTGGCGCGAACGGTCGGGCGTCACCCGCGGGCGTCGGGAGCTCGAGGACGCGGGTGCCGTCGGGCAGCCGGGGATCCGGATCCAGCTCGAGCAGGGGCAGGAGCACGAACGACCGCTCGGTCATCCGCGGATGCGGGATCGTCAGGACCGGATCCTCCATCGTGACCCGGTCGAACAGGAGCAGGTCCACGTCGAGGGTCCGCGGACCCCAGCGCACCTCGCGGACCCGCCCCTCGTCGGCCTCGACGGCGTTCGCGGCCGCCAGCAGGTCGAGGGGCTCCAGGTCCGTCTCGACCCGGATCACCGCGTTGAGGTACGGCGGTTGCTCCTCGGGACCGCCGACCGGCTCCGTCTCCCAGACGCGGGACGACGCCACCGCCCGGACGTCCCGGTCCGCCAGCGACCGCACGGCGCGTTGGAGCGTGGCGAGACGGTCGCCGAGGTTGGAACCCAGCGAGAGGAACGCGACGTGGCCACTCACCCTTCGGGGAGGGTGACGGCGGCGGCCGTCCCGGCGATCCCGAGCCGGTCGGCGGCGCGGGGTTTGTGGACGACGACCGTCGCGCGCATCACGCGGTCGAAGCCGATGCAGGCCTTCGCGATCTCCTCCGCCATCGTCTCGATCAGATCGAACGTGTCCTCGGCGATCACCTCTCGCACGCGTTCGACGACCTTCCGGTAGTCGGCGGTCCCCTCGATCCGGTCCTCGCCGACCTCGACCTCCAGGTCCAGATCCACCACGAAGGCCTGCTCCGTGTCCTTCTCCCCTTCGCGCGCGCCGTGTCGTCCCTGCATCTCGATCCCCGAGAGGAACAGCCGTGCTCTGCTCATGCGTTCGGTCCCACCTCCTGCTCGGCCGGATCGGGCGTCGCGGCCTCCTCGTCCACCTGTTCGTACGGCGCCAGGTCCACCCAGGGTGGGCGTCGTTCGAGCTGCAGCATGACCAGACCCTCGTGACCGTGCGGAGCGCCCAGGTACCGGGCCCGCAGCCACTCCGCGATCAGGACGCCGACCGACTCGAAGGCATCGTCCAACAGGAAATGGCCGCTCTGCGGCACGACCCCCAGGGTGGAGGCCGGGATCGCGGCGTTCAGCCGCTCGGCCACCGACACCGGCACGAAGGGATCCTCCTCCCCCCACAGGAGGAACGCGGGCAGGTCGAGGGCCTCCAGCTCCGGCTCCCGGCCGAGGAGCGCGCCGGCCAGATCCGGTGCGAACCGGAACGGCGCCGCCAGGTAGGCAGCCAGGTCGTCGTCCGGCAAGGTCGCGAACTCCACCGAGCCGCGCTCGAGGAACGCGCGCGGCTCCAGGTCATCGGGCGGCGTCACGTCGAACGCGACCGAGTCCAGCAGGACCATCGCGTCCACGCCGGGACCGTCGAGGGCGAGCAGCTGTGCCACGCCACCCCCGTGCGAGTGCCCGATCACCGCGAGTCGCTCCACGTCCAGGGCCGCGAGCAGCTCACGGACGGCGGCCGCCTGGTCGCGGAGATCGCCGCCGAGGACCAGGTCGGGCGCCACGACGCGGAACCGCGCCGCGAGCAGCGGCACCATCCTGCGCCAGAGCGTCACGTCGACCGGCCACCCGTGGAGCAGGAGGACGCCCTCGCCGGTCCCCTCGTCGAGGTAGGCGAGCTCGCCGAGCGAGGTCGGGACGCGGTCCATCGCGGGACGGTCCGTCATCGGGTGGCCCCCCGTAGGACGTCCGTCACCTGGAGCGCGCGGACGGTGGCGCGGACGTCGTGCACGCGCACCACGTCGGCGCCGTGCGACGCCGCCCAGGTGGCGGCCGCGAGCGAGCCCTCGAGACGGTCGGCGGGCTCGGCGACCTCGGTCAGCTCGCCGATCCACCGTTTGCGCGAGACGCCGACCACCAGCGCCGCGTCGAGGTCGGTGAAGGCGTCGAGGCTCCGGAGGAGCGCGAGGTTGTGGTCCAGGTCCTTCCCGAACCCGATCCCCGGATCCACGGCGAGGTGCTCGACGTCGATCCCGGCGAAGACGGCGGCCTCGACGCGCTCCCGCAGATCCTCGTGGACCTCCGCCACGACGTCGTCGTACCGCGGGTCTTCGTGCATCGTCGCGGGCTCTCCCTGCATGTGCATCAGGATCAGCCCTGCCTCGGCGGCGCGGATGACCTCGAACATCTCCGGGTCGCGGCCCGCCCCGACGTCGTTCACGAGGTCGGCGCCCGCGGCCAGCGCCCGGCTCGCGACGGCGGCGTGCCGCGTATCGATGCTGACCGCGGCGGACGGGTGGGCCGCGCGGATCCCCTCGATCACCGGGAGCACGCGGCCAAGCTCCTCGTCGACGGGCACCGGCTCGGCTCCAGGGCGCGTGGACTCACCTCCCACGTCGACGATCGCCGCCCCCTCGTCCAACAGTCGGGCCGCATGGTCGATCGCCTCGGCGGGATCGGCGAACCGGCCGCCGTCGCTGAACGAGTCGGGGGTGACGTTGACGATCCCCATCACGAGCGTCCGGTCGCCGAGCTCGAACCCCCGCTGCCCGCAGCGCCACCGCCTCCCCATGCGGCCATCGTAGTGGCGAGGCTCGCATCGAACGCGGCCCGCGTGGGAGCATCCGTGTCGTGAGCGATCCGTCGGGCCTCCAGCACGGCTCTGAGGAAGACGAGCAGCAGACGGGTCACCGCACCTACCGGCGGGGCGTCGGCATCGCGTTCGACCGCGTGGCCTTCTTCACCGATGCCGTCTTCGCGATCGCGATGACCCTGCTGATCGTCGCCGTGGAGCTGCCCGAGCTCGTGGGGCCGCTCGACGATCCGTCCACGTTGATCGAGCCCCTCAAGGCGATGGCGCCACAGCTGATCAGCTTCTTCCTCGCGTTCCTGCTGCTCGGTCGCTACTGGATGGCCCATCACGCCTTCTTCGCCGTGTTGGAGAAGGTCGACCGCCGGCTGATCGCCCTCAACCTGATCTACCTGTCGTTCGTGGCCTTCCTCCCGTTCCCCACCGAGCTGATCGGCAAGTACGAGGAGAACCCCATCAGCGTGACGCTGTTCGCGCTCACCATGGCTGCGATCAGCGGCATGGAGACGGTGATCTTCCGGCACGCGCACCGCGAGCGACTGCTGGTCCACCCGATGACGGACGAGGTCTATCGGTACGGGATGATCCAGTCCACGGTCCCGGTCGCGCTGTTCCTGGTGTCGATCCCGATCGCCTTCTGGGACCCCGTCACCAGGTACGTGTGGTTGATCTGGGTCGCGTCGCTCCCGATCGGACTCCTGATCGACCGGCGTCAGCGGGATCAGGCTCGCAAGCATCGCCAGGCGATGCGCCCGCCCACGCGGGCGTGACCTCAGCGCATCCCGATGTGGTTCATGGCCTCCTGACGGGTCCGCGCGTCGCTGCGGAACAGGCCGCGCACCGCGGAGGTCACGGTGACGGCTCCGGGCTTCTTCACGCCGCGCATCGTCATGCACAGGTGCTCGGCCTCGATCACGACGAAAACCCCGCGGGGGTGGAGAGCCTCCTCGATCGTGTCGGCGATCTCGGTCGTCAGCCGCTCCTGGACCTGCAGTCGCTTGGACAGCACGTCGACCACACGTGCCACTTTCGACAGCCCCGTGATCTCGCCTGATCGATTGGGGACGTAGGCGACGTGGGCACGTCCATTGAACGGGATGAGGTGATGTTCGCAGGTCGAAGAAAGCGGGATGTCGCGCACCATGATCATCTCGTCGAAGTCGGCCCCCTCGACGACCGTCACGATCGGGGTGGGGTCCTCGCCGATCCCGCCGAGGATCTCCTGGTACATCCGGGCGACGCGCGCGGGGGTATCGCGGAGCCCCGCGCGGTCGGGGTCCTCACCGACCCCCTCCAGGATCAGACGGACGCCCTGCTCCACCTTCGACCGGTTCACGCTCGACATGGCGACGGATGCTAGCCGCCGGACGGCGACTCGACGATGCGACACGGCTGCGAGACGCCCGGCGCGCAGTCGGGCGGCTGCCGCATCGTCAGGATCCCCACGGCGATCACGAACAGCACCACCGCGACGACGCCGAGCTTCACGAAGGTCCGCAGGACCGCGAGCTCGTCCGTCTCGCGCACGACCTGCACGACCCCAGCATCGCGTTCCCGTGGCCGGTGCGCCGGGCGCGCACCCGGACCGCGGACGGAGGTGTTCCCCGTCGGGGCCGGGGCCACCCGCTGGGAGCGGGGCCCGTGCGACGCGGCGCGGTGCAGGTCGAACGCACGCCGGCGCGCGTCGTCCCGCAGGAGCTCGTACGCGGCCGTCGCCTGCGCGAACCGGACGGCCGAGGCGGGATCGCCGGCGTTCGCGTCCGGATGCAGCTGCCGTGCGAGGCCCCGGTACGCGTGGCGGATCTCCTCACGGCTCGCGAGCGACGAGACGCCGAGCACCAGGTACGGATCGAAGGGCCCTCCGACCGGCTCGGCGTCCACGCAGGCGAGTCTAGGTCACCCCGCTCGCGGGGTTCCATCCGCCGGAACGAGGGCCTCGAGCACCTCGGGGAGCCCGCGGAGGTCGGGCAGCTGCCCGGCGCGGGGCAGGTCGCTCGTCTCCCCGAGCCGGTCGATCCAGACGCACGGGAGGCCCAGCGCCGCACACGGCTCGACGTCGTGGAACAACGACGCCGCGACGTGCACGTGGCGCGATCGGTCCGCGCCGGTCCGCTGGAAGAACCTCTCCCAGTGGGCGAACCCCGGCTTGTACGAGCCGATCTCCGACGCCGTCACCGTCACGTCGACCGGGACCCCGATCAGCTCGAACGACGCGGCGAGGTACTCGGGATCCGTGTTGGAGAGGATCCCGAGCCGCCATCCCCGTTCCCGGACGTCGCGGAGCACCTCCGTCGTCTCGGGGAACGGGGGCCAGGACGGCAGCGAATCCGCGAGCGCGGCGGCCCGCCCGGGCGGAACCTCGAGACCCTCGGCCTCGGCGAGCGCAGGAACGACGTCGGTCAGGACCTCCCGGTAGGAGCGCTCCCCCGACGCCTGCAGACCGGGCTCGAGCTCGTGGTACCGGGCGAGCAGCGCGTCGGCGTCGGCGAGCGGCCAGAGCGAGGCGAGTCCCGCGCGGACGCCGCCGTCCCAATCGATCAGCGTCCCGTAGCAGTCGAAGGTCGCCCAGCGGTCGGCCACGCGCGGAGTGTACGGAGGGCCGAGGGTCCGAGCGCGGTCAGCCCGAGGGGCGGGGCGGAGGATCCTGCTCGCGACGGCGAGCCTGGCGCGAGACGGCGAGGCCGGCGCCGCGGACCTCCGGCTCCCGCGGCGCTCGCTTCTCGACCTGCGCGAAGAACTTCGCGACCTCCTCGCGGTCGAGCGTCTCCTTCTCGAGCAGCAGGTCGGCGAGCGCGTCGAGCTTCGCCCGCCGCTCGGTGAGGATGTCCAGCGCCAGGTCGTGGGCCTCGTCGATCAGCCGGCGCACCTCCTGGTCGATCTCGAACGCGACGGCGTCCGAGTAGTCGGGTGTCGACGCCCAGTCGCGGCCCAGGAAGACCTCCGCCTGCTTCTGTCCCAACGT
Organism: Actinomycetota bacterium; assembly: GCA_036556385.1. Lineage (GTDB taxonomy): Bacteria > Actinomycetota > UBA4738 > UBA4738 > HRBIN12 > AC-51. Next base: position 13,182 of record DATBJQ010000105.1, read on the forward strand.
GCGGGGCCCGATGAGATCGGACATCCCGTACTCGGTGACCATCTGCCGGGCGATCTTCGTGGCGCGCTCGATGTCGTTCGCGGCGCCGGTGGTGACGTCGCCGGCCACGATCTCCTCGGCCACGCGCCCGCCCATCAGCATCGCCAGCTCGTCCAGCATCTGCTCGCGCGACATCAGGAACCGGTCCTGCTCGGGCAGCGTCAGCGTGTAGCCGAGCGCCCGGCCACGCGGGATCACCGTGATCTTGTGGACCTCGTCGGTGTTGGGGAGCACGTGCGCGACCAGGGCGTGACCGCCCTCGTGGTACGCGATCAGCCGGCGCTCCTCCTCGTCCATGATCCGCGTCTTGCGCTCCGGGCCGGCCATCACGCGGTCCACGGCCTCCTCGACGTCGGCCATCGCGATCGCGCGGTGGTTCCGTCGCGCGGCCAGCAACGCCGCCTCGTTGATCACGTTGGCGAGGTCGGCCCCCGTGAACCCGGGCGTGCGGCGCGCCAGCACGTCGAGGTCGAGGTCGGGACCGAGCGGCTTGCCGCGCGCGTGCACCCGGAGGATCGCCTTGCGGCCCTCGAGGTCCGGGCGATCCACCACGATCTGCCGGTCGAACCGCCCCGGGCGGAGCAGCGCCGGGTCCAGGATGTCGGGCCGGTTCGACGCGGCCATCAGGATCACCGTGCTGCGCTGGTCGAAGCCGTCCATCTCCACGAGGAGCTGGTTCAGCGTCTGCTCGCGCTCGTCGTGGCCGCCGCCCAGCCCGGCGCCGCGATGGCGGCCCACGGCGTCGATCTCGTCGATGAACACGATCGCGGGTGCGGCCGCCTTCGCCTGCTCGAACAGGTCGCGCACCCGCGCGGCCCCGACCCCGACGAACATCTCCACGAAGTCCGACCCGCTGATCGAGAAGAACGGCGCACCGGCCTCGCCGGCCACGGCGCGCGCCAGGAGGGTCTTGCCGGTCCCGGGCGGCCCGAACAGGAGCACGCCGCGCGGGATCTTGGCGCCCATCGCCTGGAACTTCGCGGGGTTCTGCAGGTACTCCTTGACCTCCTGCAGCTCCTCGACCGCGTCGTCGAGTCCGGCAACGTCGTTGAACGTGGTCTTGGGCGTGTCCTTCGTGACCTGCTTGTGGCGGCTGCGGCCGAACTGCATCACGCGGCCGCCGGCGCCCTGGGACCGGTTCAGGATCCAGAACAGCGCCCCGATGATCAGCAGCGTCGGGAGCAGCGTCCAGATCAGGTTGCCGAGCAGCCCGTCCTCGCGCTCCGGCACGACCTCGTACGCGACGCCGGCCGCCTGGAGATCCTCCTCGAGCTCGTCCTCCCGCTCGGGGGCGAAGGTGGAGACGTAGGTCTGGTCACCGCCCGCCAGCTCGCCGGACACGGTGGAGCTTCCGATGTCGATCACGGCCGTCTCGATCCGGCCGGCCTCGAGCGCCGTCTGGAACTCGCTGGCCGACATCTCGACCGCGTCGCTCGCATCCGAGGAGAACAGCGAGAACCCGAGCAGCAGGATCAGCGCCAGCCCGAGGATCCACAGCGACGGGGACCGGAGGACCTGCTTGAACGGTGGTTGCTTCGCGGTCAGGACGCACCCCTCGGGGAAGATGGCTCAGGCCCTGGCGCGATCCGTGCCGGGGCCCGTGCGCGGATGGTAGCACCGGGCAGGAACCCCGAGCCGTCCGGGAGGACGTGGGGTGGAGGGCGTCAGCCGTCGACGACGACGCTCGGGATCAGCGTTGCGATGTAGGGAAGGTTGCGGTACTTCTCGGCGAAGTCGAGCCCGTACCCGATCACGAACTCGTTCGGGATGTCGAACCCGACGTAGCGGAGGTCGAGCTCGACCTGCTGGATCCCCTCCTTGCGGAGCAGGGCCGCCACCTCCAGCGTGGCCGGTTTGCGCGCGGCGAGGTTCTTCAACAGGTACTTCAGCGTCAGCCCGGAGTCCACGATGTCCTCGACGACCAGCACATCGAGCCCTTCCAGGTCGTGGTCGAGGTCCTTCAGGATGCGGACCACGCCGCTCGTCTTCGTCGCGGCGCCGTAGGACGACACCGCCATGAAGTCGAACTCGAGCGGGAGCCGGATGTGCCGTGCCAGGTCTGCCATCACCACGAACGCGCCCTTCAGCACGCCGACGAGCAGGATCCGACGACCCTCGTAGTCCCGGGTGATCTGCTCACCCATCTCGGCCAGCTTGGCCTGGATCTCTTCTTCCGAGATCAGGACCTTCTGGATGTCCGACTCGTAGATCTCCATCGGAGTCCCGGAGTCTAGTCCTCTCGTTCCGCGCGTGTGACGACGACGTGGGTGCGGTCGCGGCGGGCGGTGTAGCCGAGCGGCAGGTCGCGCCTCCTCCCGGGACGGCCGCGGGCCAGATCGAGCACCGCATCCATCGCCCGCTTGTCCCACGGGGTCTCGTCGGCCGCCACCATGTCGTAGGCGCCCAGCCGGATCACGCGCATCGCCATCGGCGGCGACAGCGCCCGGAGAGCCTTCGCGTCGAAGCGCGCCTCGACGCCGGGCCGCCCCTCGACCACCTCGTCGTACGCGCGGAAGGTCGCTTCGAAGAGCTCGCGACGATCCGCGCGGAGGTTCGTCGCCGTCCGGACGATCGGAGCCTTGATCCCCCGGCCGGTCACCTGCTCGATCCTCGGGATCACGTCGAGCCGGATCGCGTTGCGGAGCAGGCGGCGATCGTCGTTCATCGGATCGCGTCGAGGGCGGAGACGGAGCGCTCGGCAGAACGTCTCCACCTCGGTGCGCTCCACGTCGAAGAGCGGCTGCACCACCAAGGCGCCTCGGTCTCCGGGATCGATGCCGACGAGACCGTCGAGCCCCGTCCCTCGGATCAGGTTGAGGAGGACGGTCTCGGCCTGGTCGTCGAGGATGTGTCCCTCCGCCATCGTGGCGGCCTCGATCCGGCGACGGACGTCGTTCGCCGCCGTCCACCGGGCCGCGGTCGCCCACGCCTCGACCGACATGCCCTTCCTCGGCCGATCGATCGCCTCCTCGAGATGGAAGGGCAGCCCGAGACGATCCGCGAGCCGACGGACGTACGCCCCGTCCTTGGCGGAGCCGGGGCGCAGATGGTGGTCGA
>DATBJQ010000106.1:0-5761 GCA_036556385.1 Actinomycetota bacterium
GCAGTTCACGAAGGAGCGGGCACAGGACCTGGCGACCGTCCTGAACGCCGGTGCCCTCCCGGTCCAGCTCGAGACGCAGCAGGTGCTGACCGTGAGCCCGACGCTCGGGAAGGAATCCCTGCATCAGGGGATCGTGGCCGGGGTGGTCGGGCTCGTGCTGCTGTTCCTCTACCTGCTCTTCTACTATCGGCTGCTCGGCATCGTGGCATGGTTCGGGATGTCGATCTGGGCGATCCTCGCGCTCGCCCTCGTGTCGATCGCCGGGGAGACCTTCGGCTACGCCCTGACGCTCGCGGGCGTGGCGGGGCTGGTGATCTCGCTCGGGGTCACCGCGGACTCCTACATCGTCTTCTTCGAACGCCTGAAGGACGAGGTCCGAGGCGGACGCTCCGCGCGCTCGGCCGTCCAGCCCGCGTTCAAACGCGCCTACAAGACGATCGTCGCCGCCGACATCGTCACGGGGATCGCGGCGGTGGTGCTGTACCTGACGGCCGTGAGCTCCGTCCGCGGGTTCGCGCTCACGCTGGGGGTGGCGACCCTGCTCGACCTGTTCGTCGTCTGGTTCTTCAAGCGTCCGACGGTGTTCCTGATCGCGCGCAACCGCCGGCTCGTCTCGCTCCCCGGCTTCGGCCTGGAGAGCGGCGTCGCTGCCGATCACGAGGGTGCGTCCACGCCGGCACCGGCGCCCGTCGCGGGGGGGTCGCGATGAGGTGGCACGACGCGATCGAGACGTACCGGGGCCACACGATCCCCCACTTCCGGTTCATCGAGCACCGCCGCTGGTGGTTCACCCTGTCGGGCGCCCTGATCCTGCTGTCGATCGTCGGGTTCGTGGCCCGTGGCGGGCTGAACCTCTCGATCGACTTCGAGGGAGGCGCGCAGATCAGCTACGCGTGGCAGACGGAGGTCACCGTGGGGGATGTCACGGCCACGCTGGCCGAGCACGGCCATCCGGACGCCGACGTCCAGATCGCGAACGGCGACACGGTCCTGATCCGGACCGATTCCCTCACCGGCGACCCGCAGGCATCCGCGGACCTGCTCGACGCGCTCTCGGAGCAGGCGGGGATCGACCGGACCGAGATCAACGTCCAGGACGTCGGGCCCACGTGGGGAGAGGAGATCTCCCGCAAGGCGCTCACCGGGCTGATCGTCGTGCTGCTCGCGATCACGCTCTACATCACGATCCGGTTCGAATGGAAGATGGCGATCGGAGCGATGATCGCGCTCGTGCACGACGTCGTGATCACGATCGGCGTCTACGCGCTCACCGGCCGCGAGGTTACCCCCGAGACCGTGATCGCGATCCTCACGATCCTGGGGTTCTCCCTGTACGACACCGTGGTGATCTACGACAAGATCCAGGAGAACACGGAGTCGGCGGCGCTCGTCGCCCGCGAGGGCTACGCGAACGTCGTGAACCTGTCGCTCAACCAGGTGTTCATGCGTTCGGTGAACACGTCGCTCGTGGTGCTCCTGCCGATCCTGTCCCTCCTCCTGTTCGGGGGGGACACGCTGAAGAACTTCGCCTTCGCGATGTTCGTCGGGGTGGCGACCGGCGCCTACTCCTCGATCTTCATCGCGGCGCCCGTGCTGACGATCCTGAAGGGTCGCGAGGCTCGCTACCGGCAGCTCGAGGCCCGCAGGACGGTCCGCGAGACCCGGACGGCGAGCCGGACGGAGACCCCGGCGAGCGCGAGCGCGGCGGCGCCCGCCGCCGGGACGGGGGAGGGCGAGGAGGTCGGCGTCGCGGCCGCCTCGTCGAGCCCGTCGGCCAGCCGGTCGACCGGACCGTCGCGGCCGCGCTCCAAGAGCAAGCGGCGGCCGCCTGCGAAGCGGCGGCGGCGGTAGGGCGTGGAGGTCGCCGACATCAAGGGCCTGATCCGGGAGGTCCCGAACTTCCCGGAACCCGGCATCAGCTTCAAGGACATCACGCCCGTGCTGGCGGACCCGATCGCCTTCTCGACGATCATCGACCTGATCGTCGTGCACTTCGGCCGGGGCAACGTCGACAAGGTCGTCGGGATCGAGGCCCGCGGGTTCATCCTGGCGGCGCCGGTCGCGTACCACTTCGGGGCCGGGTTCGCCCCGGTCCGCAAGTCCGGGAAGCTGCCGTGGAGGACGGCCGGTGAGGCCTACGAGTTGGAATACGGCTCGGCCTCGCTCGAGATCCACCAGGACGCCGTGAGCCCCGGCGAACGCGTGCTCGTCGTGGACGACGTGCTCGCCACCGGCGGGACGGCGGCGGCCGCGGCGACGTTGGTGGATCGGGTCGGCGGCAAGGTCTGCGGCATCGCGTGCCTGATCGAGCTGGACGCCCTGGGCGGGCGGGACAGGATCGACGGTCACGAGCTGTTCACGCTGATCCACTACTGAGGCCCCTCATGGCGCCCGCTTCGCACGGGGCGGGCCCGAACCTCCGTACACTGGCCCGCAGGAGGCGCGCGTGGACAGCAAGGAGCAGGTCAGGGCCGAACAGCGGCGTGGCGGGCTCCTCTCGCGCCTGCGGCCCGGCGAGCCGGCGCCGCCCGCGCTGATCGAACCGGTCCTGAGGAAGGTCCGGACGTACAACCCTCGGGCCGACCTCCGCGAGATCCAGCGGGCGTACGCGTTCGCCGAGGCCGCTCACGACGGTCAGAAGCGGCGATCCGGCGAGGACTTCATCGAGCACCCGGTCGCCGTGGCCGGGATCCTGGCCGACCTCCGGCTGGACACGACCACGCTCGAGGCGGCACTGCTGCACGACACGGTCGAGGACACCGAGGTGTCCCTCGCCGACCTCGAGGAGGGGTTCGGCGAGGAGGTCACGCGCATCGTGGACGGCCTGACGAAGCTCGAGCGGATCGAGTTCAAGAGCCGCGAGCAGGAACAGGCCGAGAACGTCCGCAAGATGATCGTGGCGATGGCCGGCGACATCCGGGTCCTGTTGATCAAGCTGGCCGACCGCCTCCACAACATGCGCACGATCGGAGCGCTCTCCGCCGACATGCAACGCCGCGTCGCGACCGAGACGCTCGAGATCTACGCGCCGCTGGCGAACCGGCTCGGTGTCCAGGAGCTGAAGTGGGAGCTCGAGGACCTCTCGTTCAAGACGCTGCATCCCGGTCCGTACCGCGAGATCGCGAGCCTCGTGGAGGCGCGTCGGGGCGAGCGCCAGGCGTTGATCGACGGCGTCACCGACGCCCTGCGGCGGAAGCTGAAGGAGCTCGGGATCAAGGCCGACGTCGAAGGCCGGCCGAAGCACCTGTATTCGATCTACGAGAAGATGGTCATCCGCGGCAAGGAGTTCAACGAGATCTACGACCTGGTCGGGATCAGGATCCAGGTCGGCTCGCTCCGCGACTGCTACGCGGCGCTCGGCGCGGTGCACGCGCTCTGGCGTCCGATCCCGAACCGCTTCAAGGACTACATCGCGATGCCCAAGGCGAACATGTACCAGTCGCTGCACACGACGGTCGTGGGCCCGGAGGGCAAGCCGCTCGAGATCCAGATCCGCACGCGCGACATGCACCGAACGGCGCAGTTCGGGATCGCGGCCCACTGGCGGTACAAGGAGGGCGGCAAGCAGGCTCGCGAGGCCGCGGAGACGGCGTGGCTCGGCCAGATGATGGAGTGGCTGAAGGACATGGCCGACCCCCGCGAGTTCATGGAGGGGCTGAAGATCGACCTCTCGGGCGGCCGGGTCTTCGTCTTCACGCCCAAGGGCGACGTCGTGAACCTGCCCACCGGGGCGACGCCGGTGGACTTCGCGTACGCGATCCACACCGAGGTGGGCCACCGCACGATCGGGGCGAAGGTGGGGGGCAAGCTCGTGCCGCTCGACTACGAGCTCCGGACCGGCGACACGGTCGACATCCTGACGTCCAAGGCGCAGGGCGAGGGGCCCTCGCAGGACTGGCTCCAGTTCGTCACGACGCCCCGGGCGCGCACGAAGATCCGGCAGTGGTTCGCGCGTGGGCGGCGCGAGGACGCGATGGAGCACGGGCGCGACGCGCTCCAGCGCCTGATGCGCAAACAGCACCTGCCGTTCAAGCGCCTCGCGACCGAGGAGATGCTGACGCAGATCGCCGAGGAGCTGAAGTACCCGGACCTCGAGGCCCTGTACGTGGCCGTGGGGGAGGGCCACGTCTCGCCTCAATCGGTCGTCGCTCGGCTGCAGCGCCTGGTCACGGGGACGCCCGAGGACGACGTCACCGAGGTGCCGCTCGCGCGCCCGGTGCGCCTGGGCAAGCCTTCGGAGGTCGGTCAGGGCGTGATGGTGCGCGGCCTGCCCGACGTCTGGGTCCGGCTGGGCCGCTGCTGCACCCCGGTGCCGGGGGATCAGATCGTGGGGTTCGTGACCCGCGGGCAGGGCGTCTCGGTCCACCGCACCGACTGTCCGAACGTGAGGTCCCTGGAGCGGGAGCCGGAGCGGATGATCGACGTGACCTGGACCGAGGGCAAGCCGACGTCCTTCGTCGTCTCGATCATGGTGGAGGCGCTCGATCGGACACGGCTGCTGTCCGACACGGCGACCGTCCTGTCGGACAACCACGTGAACATCCTGTCGGCCACGTCGGCCACGGGGAAGGACCGGATCACGCGCCTGCGGTTCACGTTCGAGCTCGGCGACATCGCCCACCTCTCGAGCGTCCTGACCGCCGTGAAGCGGGTCGACGGGGTCTTCGACGCCTACCGCGTCGTCCCGAGCTGAGACCGGAGCGGGGAGACGGCTCGGATGCGGCTCGTGATCCAGCGCGTCGAGCGGGCGGCGGTCTCCGTGGACGGTCAGCCGGTGGCGGTGATCGGCGGAGGGCTCCTGATCCTCGTGGGCGTCGGCCGCGACGACCGGGAGGACGACGCCGACCGGCTGGCCGAGAAGGTCGCGCACCTGCGCGTGTTCGCCGACGGGGACGGGAAGATGAACCGGTCGTTGCTGGACGTCGGTGGCGAGGCGCTGGTCGTGTCGCAGTTCACGCTCTACGGGGACCTCCGGCGCGGACGACGGCCGTCGTGGACCGACGCCGCCGAGCCGGAGGCGGCGGCGGAACGGGTGGAGGCGTTCGCCGCGGCCCTGGAGGGGCACGGCGTGACGGTCGGCCGCGGCGTCTTCGGGGCCCACATGCGGGTGGAGCTCGTGAACGACGGTCCCGTCACGCTGGTCGTCGACGCCGGGGTCCTCTGAGGGCGTCGCTCCGCATCCGGCGGATGGTCGGAGGACCGGTCGGGGATCGGCCGCCGGGACGCCGTCGGTAAGATGGCCGCCCGATGTATCTGGACGTCTTCGACGACAACCCCTACGGGACGAACTGCTGGCTCCTGGCCGGCGAGTCCGACGACGAGGCGGTCGTGGTGGACCCCGGGTTCGAGCCCGACCGGGTGTGGGCGCTGCTCCGCGCAGCGGAACGGACGCCGGTCGCGGTGCTCGCGACCCACGCGCACGTCGATCACATCGGCCGTGCCGGCGCGTTCTGCGGAGACGACCTGCCCCTGTTCATCCACGGGGCCGATCGGCTCGCCCTGGACGACCCGCAGGCGTGGAACCCGGGGTGGGAGAACGTCCTCGATCCGGTCCGGGACGTCCGCACGATCGCCGACGGCGACCGGCTGCGGCTGGCCGGCGCCGCGATCGAGGTCTGGCACACGCCGGGCCACACGCCCGGGAGCTGCTGCTTCGTGACGGATGGGCTGGTCCTGTCCGGCGACCTCGTCTTCGCCGGGACGATCGGTCGGTCGGACTTCGCGAACTCCTCGCCCCCGGACATGCGCTCCAGCCTGGCCC
>DATBJQ010000107.1:0-9640 GCA_036556385.1 Actinomycetota bacterium
CTCACGGCCTCGTCGACCGACATGGACCGGAGCCTACGCGCTGGGTGTGGGGAGCCTGCCGCCGCGCGTGTCGGGTCCGCGGGCCTATCCGCCCGGAGGCTCGACGGCCCGCTCCGCCGCCCAGGCGTCGAGCAGTCGGAAGGCCTCGTCCTCGGGCACCGGACCCCGCTCGAGCCGCAGCTCCATCAGGTAGGCGAGGGCCTCCCCGACCGCGGGGCCCGGCTCCAGCCCGAGGTGCTCCATCACCTGGCGCCCGTCGAGCGGCGGGCGCATCGCCTCGAGGTTCTCGGCCTCGGCGAGCGCGGCGATCCGTTCCTCCAGCTCGTCCTGCAGCCCGCGGAACCAGGTGGCGCGCTGCTCGTTCCGCGTCGTCACGTCGGCGCGGGTCAGCTGGTTCAGATCGTCGAGGAGATGCCCGGCGTCACGGACGTACCGTCGCACGGCACTGTCCGTCCACCCCTCGCCGTACCCGTGGAACCGCAGATGGAGCTCGATCAACGTGGCGACGTCGTCGATCACGGCGTTCGGGTACCGGAGGGCCGTGAGTCGCTCCCGAGCCATCCGGGCCCCGACGACCTCGTGGTGATGGAAGCTGACCCCGTCCGGACCGATCCGACGCGTCGAGGGCTTCCCGATGTCGTGCAGGAGGGCCGCGAGCCGCAGGTGCAGTCGCGGCTCCGTGGACGCCACCACGGCGTACGTGTGTCGGAGGACGTCCTTGTGCCGATGCACGGGGTCCTGCTCCAGGCGGAGCGCCGGCAGCTCGGGCAGGAACACGTCGGCCAGTCCGGTGGCCACCAGCAGCTCGAGCCCCTCCTCGACGTGCTCCGCGACCAGCAGACGGTCCAGCTCACCCTGGAGGCGCTCGGGCGCGACGATCTCGAGCCGCCCCGCCATCGCGCGCATCGCGGCAACCACGCGATCGCTCGGCGTCACGCCGAGCTGCGCCACGAAGCGGGCTGCTCGGAGCATCCGCAGCGGGTCGTCGCCGAACGACCGCTCCGGCTCGACGGGGGTGTCGAGCCTGCGGGCGCCGAGCGCCTTCGCGCCGGCGAAGGGGTCCACGAACGTCCCGTCCGGCAGCCGCACGGCCATCGCGTTGATCGTGAAGTCGCGCCGGCTCAGATCGGTGTCGAGGTCCTTGCCGAACGTGACCGACGGCTTGCGGTGCTCCTCGACGTAGACGTCCTCACGGAACGTCGTGATCTCCAGGAGGTGGCCGTCCTTGTACGCCCCCACCGTGCCGAACCGCACGCCCACGAAGTACCGGCGGTCCGCCCATCCCTGCAGGATCCGCGTGGTCTCCGACGGGTGCGCGTCGGTGGCGAAGTCCCAGTCGGGTGCGTCACGGCCGAGCAGGAGGTCGCGGACCGTCCCGCCCACCAGGTACAGCTGGTGGCCGGCGTCCGCGAACCGCGACCCCAGCTCCTTCGCGATCGGAGGCACATCGAGGCTCGCCCCGGAGGGCGTCGCGGCGCTCATGGCGCGAGGATACCGGTGGCACCCGGCGCGACCGGTGCGGCGAGGGCAGCGCCGCTAGTAGGGGAGCCCGGCGCTCTCGTCCGCGTAGGCGCCGGAACGCTCGGTCGTCCCGGCCAGCTGGAGGTCGAAGTCGTGTGGGTTCGTCGCGATGCGGCGGGCGTCCTCGGCCGACACCAGCCCGTCCCTCACGAGCTGGACGAGGCTCTGATCGAACGTCTGCATCCCGTAGAAGCCGCCCTCCGCGATCACATCCAGGATCTGGTCGGTGAGCGCCGGGTCGGCCAGCCGGTCGAAGACCCGGCCCGTGTTGATCAGCACCTCGACCGCCGGCAGCCGGCCCTTCCCGTCGGCCTTCGGCACGAGGCGCTGCGAGACGATCCCGCGGAGCGCACCGGCGAACGAGGACCGGACCTCCTTCTGCTGTGACGCGGGGAACAGGTCGAGCATGCGGTTGATCGTCTCCATGCAGTCGATCGTGTGCAGCGTCGAGATCACGAGGTGTCCCGTCTCGGCCGCCTGGATCGCGCTCAGCGCCGAGTCCGGGTCCCGGATCTCACCGACGAAGATCACGTCGGGGTCCTGCCGCACCACGTGGCGGAGCGCCGACGCGTACGAGTCCGTGTCGATCCCGACCTCGCGCTGCTGGATGATCGAGCGCTCGTCGTCGTGCACGACCTCGATCGGGTCCTCGATCGTGATGATGTGCGTGCGTCGGGTCCGGTTGATGTGCCCGATCATCGCGGCGATCGTCGTCGTCTTCCCGGTGCCCGTCGGGCCGGTCACGAGGACCAGGCCTCGCGGCGCGTCGGCGAGGGTGGCCATCACGTCGGGGAGCAGGAGCTCCTCGATCGTGGGGATCTCCGACCGGACACGCCGCACCGCCAACCCGACCGAGCCCCGCTGTCGGAACACGTTGATGCGGAACCGGCCGACGCCCAGGAGCGTGTAGCCGATGTCCGCCTCGTGCGCGTCCTCGAACCGGCGGCGCTTGTGCTCGCTCATCACCTCGAGCGCGTAGGCGACGGTGTCCTCCCCGGACAGCATGGGGTAGGCCGTCGGATGCAGCTCACCGTCGATCCGGAGGAACGGGACGTTCCCGACCTTCAGATGGAGGTCGCTCGCGCCCCGTTCCACGGTATGCCGAAGCAGCTCGTCCAGATTCATCCGCTCCCGGTTTCGGCAGGTCGGAGCCTCTCCCTGAGCCTTCCGGTCCCCACGGCACACGATGCGCCGCACCCGGGACGGCCGCCCCCCGCCCCTAGAATCGCCCCCGTGGGAGGCGCGGATCGCACCGAGGGCGGAGGACGCCGCCGCCGGCGGCGCCGGAAGCCCGGAGCCCCGCGACCCCAGGGGGCGACCGACCAGCCGTCTGCCGCCCAGCCGGCCGCCCAGCCTTCGGCCTCGGGGAAAGCCCGAGGAGGCGCCCGGCGTCGGGCGCGCAAGCGCACGGGCCGGCCCACCACCCCGCCGCTCCCGACCTCGCGCGAGGTGTCGGCGGGCGGCGTGGTCTACCGGCGCACGGAGGACGGCCACATCGAGGTCGTGCTCGCCTCGCGCCGGACCCGGCGCGGAGACCTGGCGTGGGGGCTGGCCAAGGGAGGGATCGAGGACGGGGAGACCCGGGAGGGCGCCGCCGTCCGCGAGGTGCGCGAGGAGACCGGTCTGCGGGCGGAGATCGAGGAGGACCTGGGGGATACCAGGTACATGTACGTCTGGGAGGACGTGCGCATCCGCAAGACCGTCCACTTCTTCCTGATGCGGCATACCGGCGGCGACATCGGCGACCGCGACGACGAGATGGAGGAGATCCGCTGGTTCCCGCTCGAGCGGGCGCTGAAGCGGGCGGCGTACCGGGGCGAGCGCGATGTCCTGGCCCGAGCCGCGGAGATCCTCCGCTCGCCCGCATGAGCCTCGCGGAGATCGTCCTCGGCGTCGCGATCGGGGTGGTCGCGGGCATCTTGTCGGGGCTCTTCGGGGTGGGCGGCGGGATCGTGATGACCCCCGGCATCCAGGTGCTGCTGGGCACCGCGCCGATCGTGGCGCTGGCCACCCCCCTGCCGGTGATCCTCCCGACGGCACTGGCCGGAGCGCTCCGCTACCGGGCCGCGGGCGAGCTGGACGGGGGCGCCGCCGGGTGGATGGTCGTCGCCGGGCTGCCGGCATCCGTGGCCGGCGCCGCGCTGACCGAGGTGGTCCCGACCCATCTCCTGTTGGTCGTCACGGCGGCGCTGCTCGGATGGCAGTCGATCGGGATCATCCGCGGCGCCTCAGGGAGCGACGCGACGCGGGCGCAGCGGACCGCCTCGACCGGCGGTTTCCTCGCGATCGGAGCGATCGCGGGCCTCGTCTCCGGCATCCTGGGGATCGGCGGCGGCGTGGTGATGGTCCCGCTGCTCGCCGGGTGGCTCGGGATGCCGCTCAAGCGTGCCCTCGGGACCTCCCTCGCGGCGATCGTGGCGATGGTGATCCCGGGCACGATCGTCCACGCGATCCTCGGCAACATCGACTGGGCGATCGCCGTGGTCGTGGCGCTGGGTGCGATCCCGGGCGCGAGGCTCGGCGCCTCGATCGCGCTGGGAACGCGCGAGCGGACGCTGCGCACGCTGGTGGGGAGCTTCCTGCTGCTGCTCGCTCTCGCGTACGGCCTGAGTGAGGCCTGGGTGCTCACGACCCACGACCCCGAGGCGGTCGCGGTCGAGCGCGCGGCCACGGCTACGATGGGCGCGTCCCCATGACCGTCCCCCGCGTCGCGCGCGCCGTCTCCGCGGTCCTCGTGACGATCTGCGGCGTCGCCCTCGCGGTCCCGGCGACCGTCGGACGGGCGCAGACGCCCGAGGTCTCCCTCTCCCTCCTGCAGCAGACACCGTGGACCACGAACGAGGCCCCGAACCTGACGGTCCGCGTCGTGGCGACGAACACCGGGCCGACGCCGCTCCAGGACCTGTCGATCGGGCTCACGATCGGCCCGGCGATCCGTGCGCGGGACCAGTACGAGGAGATGCTGGCCTTCGGCCCCTCGTCGACCGCCTTCGCCGCGACGTATCCGGTCGAGGGTGAGCTCACACCGGGGACGGCCCGCACGGCCGGGTTCACCCAGGACCTCTCGACGATCGTCGCGATCGATCCGACCGACTCGGGGGTGTACCCGGCGACGGTGGACATCCGTGCGGGCGGGAACGTCCTGGCCTCCCTCAACACCCCGCTGATCCACATCGTGCAGGAACCCGTCGCGCCCGTGCGGATCGCATGGTGGATCGAGCTCACGGCTCCCGTCGTCTTCGCGCCCGACGGGCGCCTCGCCGACCCGGGCTTCGAGCTGAGCCTCGCGCCCGACGGGTCGCTGTACGAGCCCGTGGCCCAACTGCAGCTGCTGCAGGAGTCGGTCCCGGAGGAGATCGACCTGGCGGTCCAGCCCATGCTGCTGTACCAGGCACGGCAGATGGCGGACGGCTATGAGCGGACCTCCGGCCAGACCGTGGAGCGCGGGACCGGCGGCGCGGCGTCGGCGAGCGGGTTCCTGGACGTCCTGCAGGAGGCGGCTGCCTTCGAATCGGTCCAGGTCAGCGCCCAACCCTTCAGCGGACCGTCCATCCCGGCGATGCTCGGCAGCGGGCTCTCCCTCGAGCTGAACCGGCAGCGGTCGTCGGGCGACCAGCTCACGGAAGACGTCCTCGGGGTCCTGCCGGAGATCACGGTCGCACGGCCGCCCGAGGGCCTGATGAACGACAGCGCCCTCGGCTACCTGACGACCCAGAACGTCGGGACCGTCCTGGCCGACGCCGACGAGGTGGAGCGGGCGACCGGAACGCTGGGGTTCGCGCCGCCGCCCACGACCACGATCACGACCGAGAACGGGACCACGACGCTCGTGCTGCCCAACCCCTCGACGCAGGCTCTGCTGGCTCGTCCGGATCTGCTGGTCGACCCGGTCCGCGCGGCCCAGGTCGTGCTGGGCGAGCTGGCGGTGGTCTGGAAGGAGCAGCCCAATCCCCCCGACCAGCCCGACGGCTCGGAGACCGTCCGAGGCCTGGCGCTGGCCCTCACCTCGGAGCTCCCCCCGACGATCTGGGGTCCGCTGCTCCGACGCCTCGCCGGCGCGCCGTTCCTGGAGCCGGAGCACGCGCAAGACCTCGTGGCCTCGGTGAACCCTCCCGGCGAGCCGGCCAGCCTGGCCGCGCCCGACGAGGCGACGTTCACGAGCGCCTACGCGGAGCGGATCCAGATCCTGCAGCACGAGGTCGACGCCTACGCCTCGATGCTGACCGACGGCGAGTCGGAGGCCGCGATCCTGCACCGCGACGTGATGATCGCGGAGTCCGCCGAGTACCTCGGGAACGAGAACGCGGGTGCGGCGTGGCTCGACGCCGTTTCGGCGGTCACCGACGCGGCGTTCGCGAGCACGACGCCGACCGTCAACCAGGTCTTCACCTTCACGTCGGGCGAAGGATCGATCCCGCTGCGGATGGGCGACCCCGGTGACATCCCGCTGCAGGTGACGGTGGAGCTCACGTCGTCGCAGTTCGAGTTCCCCGACGGCAATCGCCAGGACGTGGTGCTGGACCAGCCGAACGAGATCGTGACGTTCCGCGTGGTGGCGAAGGGATCGGGACGCAAGACGATGCAGGTCGAGGTGTTCGCGCCCTCGGGCCGCCGGATCAGCAGGCAGACGATCACGGTGCAGTCGACGGCCCTCAACAGCATCGCGCTGCTCGTCACGGCCGGTGCGGCCGCGCTCCTGATCGTGCTCTACGCGAGGAGGTGGGTGCGGCGCAGAGCGAGCCCGAGCTGACGGTGGACGAGCGCGACGTGACCGTCCGCAGCGCGGCGGTGATGTCGACGGGCACCCTGGTGTCCCGGGCCACCGGGCTCGTGCGGGTCACGGTCACGTTGGCCGCGCTCGGCCTCACGACGCTCTCCGACACCTACAACGCGGCGAACACGACGCCGAACATCGTCTACGAGCTGCTGCTCGGTGGGATCCTCACCTCGATCTTCGTCCCCGTCTTCGTGGACCACGTCGCGCAGCGCGCGGATGAGCGCTGGGACGTCGCGAACCGGATCCTGACCGTGACCGTCGTCGTGCTCGCGTTCGCGGCGCTGGTCGGGATCCTGGCCGCGCCGTGGATCATGCGGCTGTACCTGTCCGGCGTGCCCGAGGGGGCCGAGCGGGATCAGCAGGTCGCGCTCGGAACGTTCTTCCTGCGCTGGTTCCTGCCGCAGATGGTCTTCTACGGCATCACCGCCGTGGCCAGCGGCATCCTGACCGCCCACCGCCGGTTCGTGGCCCAGTCCTACGCCCCGGTCCTCAACAACATGGCGGTGATCGTGACGATGCTGGCGTTCCTGGCGCTGCAGGACGGCGCTGCGCCGACGATCGAGGGCCTGAGCGCCGGCGAGCGGACGCTGCTCGCCGCCGGCACCACCCTGGGGGTCGTCGCGATGGCCCTCGCCCTCTGGCCCGCGATCCACCGGCTGGGCTTCCGGCTCCGACCCCGCCTGGACGTTCGTCACGAGGCGATCCGGTCGCTGCTGCGGCTCGCGAAGTGGGTCGTCGTCTACGTCGTCGCGAACCAGGTGGCCTACCTGCTGATCATCAACCTGAACCAGCGCGTGGAACCCGGCGCGTACACCGCCTACTCGCAGGCGTTCATCTTCTTCTCGCTCCCCCACGCGATCGTGGCGGTCTCGATCGTGACGACGCTGCTCGCTGGGCTGGCCGAGCGCTGGACGCGCAGCGACGTCGCCGGCACCCGCGAGCTCTTCTCGCGCGGCCTGCGCGACACCGAGGTCGCGATGCTCCCGGCGGCGACGGGCTTCGTCGCCCTCGCGGGTCCGATCGTGGCGCTGCTCGCCGACTACGGCGCCGTCTCGACCGAGGGGGTCGACCTGCTCACGGCCACGCTCACGGCCTTCGCCGTGGGCCTCCCCTTCTTCTCGGCGTTCCAGCTGCTCACACGGACCTTCTACGCCACGCAGGACAGCCGCACGCCTGCGCTCGTCAACATCGGCGCGGCGGTCGTGAACATCGCGGTCGCGGTGCTGCTGGGTCTGGTGTTGGATCTGGGGGTCCCGGGCCTCGCGCTCGGGCACGCGGCGTCGTACGCGGTCGGGTCGGTGGTCCTGTTCCTGCTGCTCCGCCGCCGGCTCGCCGGCGCGGACGGCAGGAGGATCGCCTCCACGGTGCTCCGGGCCACCGCCGCCGCGGCGGTGTCCGGGGTCGCCGCCTTCCTGACGGCGGAGGCCATCGCCGCAGTGATCGAGCTGGACCGACCGCTGACGCGCCTCCTGCAGGTGGCGGCCGGCATCGCGGTGGGGGTGCTTGTGTTCGGCGTGGCCGCCCTCATGATGCGGGTCCGGGAGGTCGATGAAGTGAGGACCGCACTCTTCTCGAGGTTCCGGCGATGAGGCTCCATCAGGACACACGAGGGCTCGTCGGCAAGATCCTCGTCGTCTGGCTCCTGCTCGTGGCGCTGGTCGGCGTGATGGCGGTCGACGCGGCCTCGATCGCGATCACCACGTACCGGCTGTCCGACACCGCGTCCGAAGCCGCCACCGTGGGGGCGGCGGCGCTGCGCAGCTCGCACGGTCAGGAGACGGCGTGCGACGACGCACGGCAGGCGATCGAGACCAAGGACCCCGACCAGCCGATCGGCAAGGCCTTCTGCGAGCTCGACCTCCAGACCGAGACCGTCACCATCACCCTCAAGGCGCGGGTGACGACGATCGTCGCCGGCCGCCTCTCGTTCACGAAGAACCTGACGAGGGTCGTCGTGGTCGAATCCGGCCGCCCATCGGGCGTGTAGCGTCCGTCCCGTGCCGTCGGAGTCCTCAGCCGGGTCGGAGACCGACGAGGCCCTCGTCCGCCGGGCCGCGGCGGGTGATACGTCCGCGTTCGCCTCGCTGGTCCGGCGTCACGAGTCGCGGGTGTACGCCGTGTGCCTGCGCGTCCTCGGGGATCCGGACGACGCCGCGGACGCGGCGCAGGACGCGCTGCTCACCGTCTATCGGAAGCTGGGGCAGTTCCGTGGGGATGCCCGCTTCACGACGTGGTTGCACCGGGTCAGCGTCAACGCCTGCTACGACCAGCTGCGGAAGCGGCGCCGACAGCCCCTCTTGCGGCCCGCGGGCGACGACGACGAACGGCACGACGAGGGCACGCCGCATCCGGACCCGGCCGACGAGATCGCGGGCACGCACGACGCCGCCGCGGCGCTGGCCCTGGTCCCGGAGGAGTTCCGGGTCGCGTTGGTCCTGGCCGACGTGGAGGACCTCCCGTACGACGAGATCGCGCGGGTGCTCGACGTCCCCGTCGGGACGGTGAAATCGCGGGTCCACCGGGGTCGGATCGCCCTGGCGAAGGTGATGGGGCTCGACGCGCGGGAACCCCAGTTGCACCCGGAGACGTCGGAGCGAGAGCCATGACCCATCCCGTCGAGCAGCTCGTGGATCTCGTCGACGGCACGCTGCCCCAGACCGAGCGCGCCGCCGTGTCCGCGCACCTGCAGACCTGCGACCGGTGTCGCCGCGAGGTGGCGCTGGCGCGGTCGGCCCGTGCGGCGTTGACCGGGATGCCCGACGTCCGGGCCCCCGCCGGGATCGGCGCGGCGGCGATCCGAGCAGCTGAGGGCGCGGCGGCGGACTCGGGGACGGGCGGCGGGAGCGAGGACGTCGTCCCGCTCGCACCGCGCCGCGTCGGCTCGCAGCGCGCTGGAACCCCCGGGTGGTACCGCTGGGCGGTGGGCGGCGGCATCGCGGCGGCCCTGCTCGTCGTGGTGCTCGCGCTCCCGAACGTGGGGAGCAACGATGCGGCCCCCGGCGCGGAGGACGCCGCCGCCACGGGGGCTCCGGGCCAGCGGTTCTCCGCGGCGCAGCAGGTCGACCGGGAGGGTCGCGACTACGACGTGGCGGAGATCCAGGCACTGGCCGATGGCGTGCGCGCACGCGCGGCCCAGGATCGAGCGGCTCCGCCTCCCGGGATGGACTTCGGGCCGACGACCCAGGTCCCGGCGGCCGAGGGCGGAGCTTCGCTCTCGGATTCGGTCGCGTGCCTGCAGGCGGCCGCTCCCGCCACGGCCGACGAGGGCCCGCCGATCCGGGTGATCCGCGCCACCTTCGACGGGCAGCCGGCCGTGATCGGCGTCTTCGTGACGGGCCCCGG
>DATBJQ010000108.1:0-1942 GCA_036556385.1 Actinomycetota bacterium
GTGATCGAGCGCCTCGGCCACGCGCTCGGGGGTTCGCAGGGCGGAGGTCGGCCGGATCGCCTCGTGCGCCTCCTGCGCGTTGCGAGCGCGCGTCTTGTAGCGGCGCGGGCTGGCGAGGGCGTACTCCTTGCCGAACTCCGAGCGCACGAGTCCGCTGATCTCGCGGACGGCGGTGTCGGCCATCGTCACCGAGTCGGTCCGCATGTACGTGATGAGCCCGACCGTTCCCTCGCCCCGCAGATCCACGCCCTCGTACAGCCGCTGCGCCAGCCGCATCGTCTTGCGGGCTCCGAACCCCAGCTTTCGGGCGGCCTCCTGCTGGAGGGTCGAGGTCGTGAACGGCGCGGCCGGTGAGCGCTTGCGCTCCTTCGACTCGACCTTCGTCACCCGGTATGCGGCCTCCCGGAGCCGGTCGACGTGACCGGCGGCGTCGGCCTCGGCGGCCAGGAGGATCCCCTTCTTGTCCGGCGCGGAGGCGAGCCGCCCCTGCGGGATCGACGTGAGCCGCGCGAGGAACGGCTGCTCCTGCTCGGCCGGCGTGAGCCGGACGTCCACGCTCCAGTACTCGACGGGCTCGAAGCCGCGGATCTCACGCTCGCGCTCCACGATGAGGCGGAGCGCGACCGACTGCACGCGGCCCGCCGACAGGCCGGGCTGCACCCGGCGCCAGAGCAACGGCGAGATCTTGTAGCCCACGAGCCGGTCCAGGACCCGGCGGGCCTCCTGCGCGTCGAACAGCTTGAGATCGATCTCGCGCGGATGCTGGAACGCCTCGAGGATCGCGTCGCGGGTGATCTCGGTGAACGTCACCCGCCGGGCGGAGCCGGGGTCCACGCCGAGCAGCGAGGCCACGTGGAACGCGATCGCCTCGCCCTCGCGGTCGTAGTCGGTCGCCAGGATGAGCCCGTCGGCGCCCTTGTTCGCCTTGCGAAGGGCGGCGACGTGCTTCTCGGAGTCGGGCGGGACCTCGTAGGTGACCGCGAACTCCTGATCGACGTCGACGCCGAGATCGCTCTTCGGAAGGTCCCGGATGTGGCCATAGGACGCCCGGACGGCATAGTCGCCGCCCAGGTACTTCTCGATCGTCTTCGCCTTCGCCGGCGACTCGACGACGACCAGCGTCTTGGCCATGAGCTGCGGGCTCCCTTTCTCCGTTGGGGGATCGACGGCTGGGGACGCAGCGGGGGCTCCCGCGGCGCAGGGTACCAGCGGTTCCTCCCCGGATCGGGATTCCCCAACCCTGCCGGGTGGAAGCCGCCCCCAGGATCGAGTGAACGCGATGCTAGGCTCGATCCATTCCCGCCCGGAGTGGAGACGACCCTGCTCGCCCTGTTCAGCGACTTCGTGACCGGTGAGATCTCCAGGTACGGCTACCTGGCGATCTTCCTGCTCATGGTGCTCGAGTCGGCCTGCATCCCGATCCCCTCCGAGGTCACGATGCTGTTCGGCGGAGCCCTCGTCACCGCGCCGTTCCTCGCCCCCGAGCAGCAGCTCGACTTCTGGCTCGTGGTGATGGCCGGCACCCTCGGAAACCTCGTCGGATCATGGATCGCCTACGCGGTCGGCTACGCCGGCGGCAGGCCACTCATCGACCGGTGGGGCCGCTACCTGCTGATCCGGCCCCACGAGGTCGACCGGGCGCACGATTGGTTCGAGCGCCACGGGCCCGCGGCCGTGTTCTTCGGGCGGCTCCTCCCGGTCATCCGGACGTTCATCAGCCTGCCGGCCGGGGTCGTGCGGATGGGCGTGTGGCGATTCACCGTCTACACGTTCCTCGGGTGCCTGCCGTGGTGCCTCGTGCTCACGTGGCTCGGGATGCAGGTCGGCGAGGAGTGGGAGTCGGTCGAGCGGATCTTCCGGCCGTTCGCCTGGGGGATCGCCGCCGCCGTGGTCCTGGCGATCGGGGTGTTCGTCTGGCGCCGGATCCGAACGATCCGAGCCG
>DATBJQ010000109.1:0-19344 GCA_036556385.1 Actinomycetota bacterium
CGCAGGGCGTCGGCGAGCTTCTGGTTCTGGCCCATCGCGCGGGCGAGCTGGTCCCGCGTCTCGACGACCTTCTCCTCCAGCAGGGTGACCTGGCGCGGCGCGTTCGACAGGCGCCGGCGCAGGAGCCCGACCTCCTCCTCCAGGAACGTCACCTGGGTCTGGAGCTCGTGCACCTGCTTCTCGTAGCGCTCGAGCTGCTCGTGGTCGGCCATCGGGTCACCTCCCCGGTCGCGCGGGTGGTCAGTATATGGGGCCCCTCCGCCTCGACCTCGGAAGGTCGGGCAGGAGCTTCTCCTAGGTCATACGGCAGTTCTCGGCGTCGCGATGATGCCCGGTTCCAGGTATCCCATCGGCACCGTGGCACCGGGTGCTGAGCCTCAGGAACCGGATCGGATCCGGCGGGCGATCGTCAGGAACCCGGTGTGGCCGATCATCCGATGGTCGGGGCGGACGCTGCGCTCGGTGACGTGCCACCCTCGACGCAGGGTCTCGAACGTCTCGACGTGGTGGTAGCCGGCCCCCGGCAGCGCCATCACGAGGTCCTGGACCTGGCCGGTCGTGGGCAGGTAGGCGCACACCGTGCCGCCGGGCTCCAGCACCTCGCCCAGCGCCTCGAGCGTCCCCCAGGGCTCGGGGAGGTCGAGCACGGCACGGTCGAACCGATCGCCCGACCCGCCGACCGTCCGTACGTCGCCCTGGCGCAGCTCGAGCCAGGCGGGGAGCTTCCCGAAGAACCCCTCCAGGTTCGTCCGCGCCTGCTCGCCGTGCTCGGCGCGAAGCTCGTAGCTCACCACCCGCCCGTCCGGCCCGGTCGCCCGACAGAGCGCGATCGTCAGCGCGCCGGAGCCCGTTCCGGCCTCCAGCACGCGGGCCCCCGGGAACACGTCCGCGTAGACGAGGATCGAGCCCAGGTCCTTCGGATAGATCACCTGCGCGCCCCGCGGCATCTTCAGCACCCAGTCGGCCAAGCCCGGCCGGAACGCCACGAGCACCATGCCCCGGGCCGTCTGCACGCGCGTGCCCTCCACCGCGCCGATCAGCTCGTCGTGCTCCAGGGTGCCCGAATGGGTGTGGTACGTGCCGCCGCGCTCCAGGCGGACCAGGTAGGTGCGGTCCCGCTGGTCGATCAGCAGGACGCGCTCCCCCGGCTCGAAGGGCGCGCTCATGCCGGCCCACCGTAGAGCTCGGCCGGCAGGACCTCGTCGGCAAGCTCCGCGGCGACCTGCCGGTCCGACGGCCCGTCGGCGGCCGGCGTCCCCAGCTGCTCCCCCAGGATCTGCGCCCGGGCCCGGCAGAACGCGCAGAACCGACCGGTGGTCGGCTGCCCGCACCGCTCGCACGGGACGAGCTCCGCGACGTCTTCGCTGCGGAACAGCGGTAGCCCACGCTCGAGATAGCCCAGGAAGAACTGCGTCTTCGTCCCCGGCGACGTCGCCTCGATCGCGTTCATCGCGTCCTTGTAGCGCAGCTGCGTGTTCCCGGCGACGAGCGGACACTCCTCGACGACGTAGTCGATGCCGCGCAGGAAGGCGTAGGCGGCGGTCTCGAGCTCCGACAGGCGGTGCAGCGGTTTCACCTTCTTCGCCATGCCGTCCTTCGCGGGCAGGGCGGGAGACTGGCGCGCGATGTACGCGGTCTGCCAGCGCAACGTGTTCCCCAGGAGCGTCGCCGCCTCGTCGTCGAGGTTGTGACCGGTCGCCACGACGTCGAACCCGCCCTCCAGCGCAGCGCGGTTGAACACGTACCGCTTCGAGAGCCCGCACACGGCGCACGTCGAGCGCGGGCCCTTCCGGCCGGCCGTCGGGATGTCGTAGCCGTGGTCGCGACGCAGGTCCACCTCGACGAGCTCGGCGCCTCGGTCCCGAGCGAACGCCCGGACGACGTCACCGGAGCGATCCGAGTAGTCACCGATCCCGAGCCCCAGGTACAGCCCGGACGCCCGGTAGCCCTCGAGCAGCAGGACGTCCCACAGGGCGAGCGAGTCCTTGCCGCCGGAGACGGCGACGAGGATCCGGTCGTCGGGCGCGAACATCTCGTAGCGGTGGATCGCTCGGCGGACCTGCTCGCGGAACACGAGCGGGAAGC
Source organism: Actinomycetota bacterium (assembly GCA_036556385.1). Lineage (GTDB taxonomy): Bacteria > Actinomycetota > UBA4738 > UBA4738 > HRBIN12 > AC-51. The sequence goes on from DATBJQ010000109.1 coordinate 2,086, forward strand.
AGTCCCGGCAGAAGGCCGCGTTGTGGCGACGGATCTCGATCGCCGCGGGGCCGCGGCAGCGACGGCACCTCATCGCCGCTCGCGATCGGACTCCTGCGCGCCGCCGGAGATCACCGGCCGCACCTCGACGTCGTCACCGTCCCCCAGCACGACCTCGCGCGTCACCAGCTCGCCGCCGCGGATCACGAGGACGGTATCGGGGTTCACGTCCAGCTCGCCGAGGACCTCCCGGACGGTCCGGCCGCCCGTCACCTCGACCTCACGGTCGGGATTGCGCAGCCTCACCCTCATGCCGGCAAGGCTAGCGCACGGCGTCCGACGGGACCGGTCCACGGGTCGAGCCCGCGGCCGATCCCGTCGGAGGCCGGAGCTAGGGCAGATCGATCGGGAGCGGACGCTCGCCCAGCGTGACCTCGACCGAGCGCTGCTGGCCGTCGGATCCGACCACCTCGACCGTCACGCGGTCGCCCGGCCGCAGATCCGACAGCACGCCGCCGAGCTCCTCGCTGGAGCCGATCGCCTGTCCGTCGACCGACACGATCACGTCCCCCTGACGGATCCCCGCGCTGTCCGCGGGACCGCCCGAAGACGTCGCCACGACGTACGCCCCGCTGTCCACCGTGAGGTTCAGCTGGAACGCGAGGTCGCTCGTCACCGGCTGGGTCGTCACGCCCAGGTAGGCGGACGGCGCCAGCGGGTCCGACTCGGCCTGGTCGATCGTCGCCTTCGCCGAGTCGATGGCGATCGCGAACCCGATGTTCTCGGCCGCGTCGTCGCCGGCAGAGTTGATCCCGACGACCTGGCCGGCCATGTTCACGAGCGGACCGCCCGAGTTGCCGTGGTTGATCGCGGCGTCGGTCTGGATCACGTCGGCGTACGTCCGGGTCTGATCCTGGCCGCAGATCGCCGGATCGCAGCCGGGGTCCTGAGCGGTGATCGTGCGATCGAGCGCCGAGACGATGCCCGTCGTCACCGTCGGGCCGCCCTCCAGCGCGAGCGCGTAGCCGAGCGCGATGACCCGCTGGCCGAGCCGCAGGTCGCTCGAGCTTCCGAGCGGGACGGTCGGCAGGGCCTTCGCATCGACCTTCAGGACCGCCAGGTCGTGTTCGCAGTCGCCCCCGATCACCCGCGCGTCGAACCGCCGTGGCTCGGCGTCGGACGTCGACACGGTCACCTTCGAGCCGCCCTCGACCACGTGGCAGTTCGTCACGATCACGCCGTCGGAGCGGACGATGAACCCCGTCCCGACCCCCCGGCCGGTCTGTCCGTCGCCGCTCACGATGTCGGTCGTGACGTTCACGACCGCCGGCAGGACCCTCGCCACCACGTCGGCGACCGGCTCGCTGCCGCTCACGACGGGCGTCGAGACCTGTGGCTCGGCCACGGGCGACGCGGCGCTCGTGGCGCCCTGCTTGGAACCCACCGTCAGGCTGCATGCGGTCGCGACGACCGCCAGCACCGCGGCGGGGACGATCATCCTGCGCATGCCGGTTCCTCCGTTCCGGATCCTCATCACCCGGGATCCGTCACGGTGGGAGCTCGGGTTCGCGGGACGGACCGACTCTCAGGCGACTCTCAGGACCCGCGAGCCCAGCGACCCATCCACCGCCAGCGTACGGCTCAGCGCAGGCTGCCGGCGGGCTTCTCCTTGCGCGGATCGACGAACGGGATCGCGGCGGTGACCCCGGTCAGGTGCACACCGTCCTCCGTCTCGACGTCGAGCTCGGTGCCCGGCTCGGCCAGCTCGATCGGGACCCAGACGTACCCGATGTTCTTGCCGAGGCCCGGCGACCACACGGCGTCCGTGAGGTGACCCACCTTCGTGCCGTCCCGGTACGCGAACCAGTACTCCGACATCTCGGCCCGCAGCTCGTCGCCGGCCAGCTCGATCCCGACCAGCTTGCGGTCGACGCCGCTCGCCTTCAGCGCTTCCAGGGCGGCCTTGCCGATGTAGTCCTGCGGTTGATCCTCGACCAGGCGCTCCAGCCCCATCACGTGCAGCGGCGTGTCCGAGAGACGGATGTCCGAGCCGTAGTTGAAGATCCCGGCCTCGATCCGGCGCGCCTCGCACGGCGCGATCGGCCGGATGTCGAACTCGGCGCCCGCCTCGGCGACCGCGTTCCACAGGTCGTCCCCGCGGCTGCCGTCGAGCAGGTTCACCTCGAACCCCGGGATCGCGGTCCAGCCGGTCCGGCTGATCAGGACCGGGATGCCGTCGATCTCGAACGGCGCGCACCAGTAGTACTTGATGTCGTAGATCGAGGACCCGACGAGCTTCTCGAGCGTCTTGCCGGCGAGCGGGCCCTGGACCTGCATCGGGTGGACGTCCGGGAGCGTGACCTGGGCGTCCAGGCCGGCCTGCGCGGCCACCCCCAGCGCGTACAGCCCGGCGTCGGAGTCCGCCAGCTGCATCCACCAGCGGTCCCGCTCCACGTGCAGCAGCACGGGGTCGTTCACGATCCCGCCGTCCGGGGCGGTCACGAGCATGTACTTGCCCTGGCCCACGGCGCAGGTCGTCAGGTCGCGGCACGTGATCAGGTCGATCAGGCGGTCGGCGTCGGGGCCGCTCACCTCGACCGTCCGCTCGACGCCGACATCCCACATCGTCACGCCCTCGTTCAGGACGCGGTACTCGACCTCTGGATCGTCGTAGTAGCCCGGCAGGTACATGTGGTTGTAGATGTCGTAGGCGCTGCAGCCGGCCCGGCGGGTCGCCTCGAAGAACGGCGACTTCCGGTACCAGGGGCCGAAATACAACGTGGCGCTCTTGTCGAGCATCTCCTTGCGCTCGTTGACCATCGACGCTCTCCTCGCTCGGCGCGCCGGGCACGTCCCGGAGCGGCATTGAATGATGATTCAAACAGCCGTTCGGCGGCAACCGCGCACGTGGGCCGGACGGGACCCGGACACGGAACGGGGAGGCGCCGGCGCGCCTCCCCGTTCGCGGTGCGGCGTGCGGCCGTCAGGAGATCGGGATCGACTTCTCCGGATCCACGAACGGCATGGGGACCACCGTCGCGGTGCGGGTGCCCCACTCCGACTCGACGGTGACGGTCCGGCCCTCCGCGCTCTGATCGGCCGGGAGCCAGGCGTACCCGATGTTCCTGCCCAAGCGCGGCGAGAAGATCGCCGACGTCACCTTGCCCACGCGGGCACCGTCGATCGTGACCGGCCACTTCACGTTGTTCAGGGCGGGGAACGGCTCGCCGTCGATCTCCACGCCGTTGATCCGCCGGCTGACGCCCTCGTCCCGGATCCGCTTGAGCGCCCCGATCGACAAGCACGCGTCCTCGGACAGGTCCCACGCGATCAGCCGTTCGAACCCGAGCTCGAGCGGGTTGTTCTCGTAGGTCATGTCGGCGCCCCAGTTGAAGATCGCGCCCTCGATCCTGCGGATGTCCGAGGGGCCGGTCGGCTTGATGTTGTACGCCTCGCCGGCCTTCATGATCGCCTCGTAGACCTCGGTGCCCTTCGACGTATCCGTCAGGTAGACCTCGTAGCCCACCTCGGACGTCCAACCGGTCCGCGTCACGACCACGGGGGCGCCCGCGATCTCCGCGTGGGTCCACCAGTAGTACCTCAGGTCGAGGATCTCCTCGCCGAGCAGGTCGACCATCAGGTCCTTGGAACGCGGCCCCTGGACCTGCAGCGGGGCGACGTCGGCTTCCTCGATCGACACATCGAGGTCGGGGTAGGCGTTCTTGAGCCCGCGCGCCCACAGCAACGCGTCGCTCGAAGCCAGCGCGAACCAGAAGGTGTTGTCGTCCATCCGCGTCAGCACGGGGTCGTTGATGATGCCGCCGTCGCTGTCGACGACGAGCACGTACTTCGCCTGGCCCACGGCGCACGCCGAGAGGTCGCGTGGCGTCATCAGCTGCGCGAACCGGAAGCCGTCGGGACCGCTGATCTGCAGGCAGCGCTCGACCGAGACGTCCCACAGGGTGACGTCGTTCAGCAGCGCGTCGAACTCCCGCTCGAACGTGTCGAAGCGGATGGGGAAGTACATGTGGTTGTAGACCGTGAAGCCCAGCGGTCCGTACTTCTGGGTCGCCTCGTAGTAGGGGGTGCGACGGTTGCGCGCTCCGCGCTGGACCATCCCCATGTCGAACGGCTCGGCCATGCGATCGATCCTCCCCGGGTTCCGGGGCGTGCGACCCGCGGTCATCCGTCGCACGTCGGTGGCACCTCTCCGCGGGCGTATCGTGCGGGACCACCCCGAGGGTGACAAGAACGGCCCTTGACCCCAGGTCAACGAGGCGTCACGACGCGACGCCGACGCGCTCGTGCGCGGGCGGCGGCGCCGACGCCCGGCCGTCGAGGTACCCGCGGGCCACGAGCGCCATGAAGCTGTGGACCTCGTCCTCGCTCCACTCGAACGGGCCCTGGCGGAACCCGCGGCTCTGCAGACCCCGGTACACCGACTCGCACGCCAGCCAGTCCTCCCGGTTCGTGATGTCCCAGAACTCGCGCGCGTAGTCCGGGCTGAACCCCGGCAGGTCCCAGGCCTCGGGCGGGAACAGCCACTCGCAGACGACCTTCGTCTCGCCCGGACCGAGCGGCTCGAACCGATGCGTCATCACGTAGTCGGGATGCAGGCTGAGCAGCAGGTTCGGGAACAACCCGAGGTAGTAGACCTCACGCGCCTGGCGATCGCTGAGCCCGCGGATCCGCACCCCGCCGCTCGCGCCGGTGAGGGACATCGTCTGGGCGAAGTCCTTCAGCTCCATCGACCCCCCCACCCACAGACCCTCGTGGGGGAAGTTCTCCCCCGAATCCACGGGCGTCACCTCGCAGAGCGCCGGGTGGATGCTCGGGCAGTGGTAGCACTCGTGGTAGTTCTCGGTGATCGTCTTCCAGTTCGCCGCGATCACGTACTCGTGCACGGCGCCGACCCGCATGCGCTCCGCCTCCCACGGCGCGACCAGGTCGTGCAGGTTGCCCACGTACTCGGGGAACGGCGCCGCGTCGCCCGACGGGTTCACGAAGATCCAGCCGTGCCACTCCGCGACCCGAGCCTCGAGGAGCGGGTAGGCGTCCCGCTCGAACCCGGGGACCCCGCTGAACCGCGGCGCCCCGTTCAGCCGGCCGTCCAGGCCGTACACCCACGCGTGGTAGGGGCACTTGATCGCCCGCATCGACCGCTCCCCGCCCGGCTCCAGGAGCTCGTGGCCGCGGTGGCGGCAGGCGTTGTGGAACCCGCGCAGCGCCCCGTCCTCCCCACGGACGAGCAGCACCCCCTCGCCGCCGATCCGCACGGCGCGCTGATCCCCGGGTGTCGCCAGCCCGTCGGCGCGCCCCACGCAGACCCAGCCGGCCTCGAAGAAGCGCTCGCGCTCCCAGGCGAAGACCTCCGGCGAGAGGTACGCCTCGGGCGGCAGCGTCCGGCTCTCCCCGAGGGTCGGGGCGAGGACGGGCTCGAGCAGCTCTCGGAGGATCGGCGCGCGGAACATCGGACGGACCTCCTGGGTCGGCACCGCGGGAACGGGACGGCGTTCACCAGGGCCTGACCCGTGGTTTGAACAGCCGTTCAAAGACCGGTCGGAGCCTACCCCACGGCGGGTCGGGCGGGGAAGGACCCGGCTCGACCGCAGGTCAGCGGCTCACGCGGCGCCATCGGCCTCGTAGAGCTTCGCGCCCTCCAGGAACGTGTAGGCCACCTTCGCGTCCGCGATCGCCTCGACCGGCTCCGCGAAGATGTCGCGGTCCAGCACGACCAGGTCGGCCAGCTTGCCGGCCTCGATCGAGCCCGTCTCGTGGTCGAGGTGGTTCACGAAGGCCGAGCCGATCGTGAACGCGGCCACCGCGCTCGGCAGGTCGATCCGCTCGTCGGGCAGGAACGGCTCCATCGGGTCGTCCGCGCTCGCGTACGCGTAGTCGCCGGGCTCGGTCCGGTTCACGGCCACGTGGATCTCCTCGAGGGGATCGGGCGACGAGACGGACCAGTCGCTCCCGAACGCGAGCGTCGCCCCCGCTCGTTGCAGGCTCCCGAACGGGTACTGCCAGCCCGAGCGCTCGGGCCCCAGGAACGGGATCGTGAGGTGGACCATCTGCCCCTCGAGCATCGCCCACAGCGGCTGGCCGTTCGCCACCACGTCCAGTTGACGGAAGCGCGGCAGGTCGTCCGGGTGCACGACCTGGATGTGCGCCAGGTGATGACGGTGGTCGCTCGGGCCGTTCGCGATCCGCGCGGCCTCGATCGCGTCCAGCGCCTCCCGCACGGCGCGGTCGGCCAGCGCGTGGAAGTGGACCTGGAAGCCCTCGGCGTCCAGCCGGGTCACGACCTCCTTCAGGAACCCCGGCTCCACGAACGACATCCCGGCGTTGTCGGTGGGGTGCCCGTGCCCGTCGAGGTACGGGGTCAGCGAGGCGGCGGTGCCGTTCTCGATCACGCCGTCCTGCATGATCTTCACGCTCGTGGCCTGGAACCTGCCGACGCGTCCGTTCGCCCGCTGCTCGAGCAGCCCATCGACCTGCTCCATCCCGAGCTGCCGCTGCCACCACAACGCGCCGACCACGCGCGCCGTCAGCTCCCCGCGGGCGGCCGCGTCCACGTAGGTCCCGTAGCTGCCGTACACGAGGTCGACGTCGACGATCGCGTCCTGCCAGGCCGTGATCCCGAGGCGGTTCAGGTAGCGCTGTGCGACCCGGAGACCTTCGGCGCGGAGCTCCGGCGTCTCGACCGGCGCGAGCGCCGAGACCAGGTACGAGGCGCCCTCCTGCAGCGTGCCCTGCGGCTCGCCGGCCTCGTCCCGCTCGATCCGACCGTCGGGCGGATCGGGGGTCTCCGCCGTGATGCCCGCCAGCTCGAGGGCGCGGGAGTTCACCCAGGCCGAGTGCCCGTCCCGGCTGGGGAAGTAGGCGGGCCGGTGGGGCTCGAGCGCGTCCAGCAGCTCCTTGGGCGGCCGGCCGCCGGGGAACACGTCCATCGACCAGCCGCTGCCCAGCAGCCAGGGGTCGTCGGGGTTGGCCTCGATGAAGTCCCGGATGATCCGCTCGTACGCATCGATCGAGTACGCGTTCGTCAGGTCGCACCGCAGCATCTCGACGCCGCTCGCGACGGGATGGGCGTGCGCGTCCTGGAACCCGGGCAGCAGGAGCCGGCCGCGCAGGTCCACCAGCTCGGTGTGCGCGTCGACGTAGGGGCGCACGTCGTCGTCGGTGCCGACCGCGACGATCCGCCCGTCCTTCACGGCGACCGCGCGCGCCCAGCGCCTGGCCGCGTCCACCGTGTAGACCGGGCCGCCCACGAAGGCCAGGTCCGCGCCGCCGTTGCCGCCCATGTCCCTCCCCGCTCTCCGGAACGCGCAAGCCTAGCCGGAGCGGACTACGCCAAGGCAACCAGGTCGAGCAGGTCCTCGCTCCAGAAGTCGAGCGTCCCGTCCGGCATCGTCAGGACGCGCTCGGGGCGCAGCGCCTCGACGAACCCGGTGTCGTGGCTGACGATCACCATCGCCCCCGGCCAGCCCTGCAGCGCCTCGGCGATCGCGGTCCGCGACGGGGGGTCGAGGTTGTTCGTGGGCTCGTCCAGCAGGAGCAGGTTCTTCCGCCCGGCCACCAGCTGCGCGAGCGCCAGCTTCGTCTTCTCGCCCCCCGACAGCGTGCCCGCGTCTTGGAACGCTACCTCCCCCACGAGCCGGAACATGCCGAGCAGCGAGCGCAGCGCCTGGTCGTCCGCCGCCGACTCCGCCCGCACGTGGTCGAGCACGTCGACGCCGTCGCGGATCCCCTCGTGCTCCTGCGCGTAGTACCCGGCGTGCACGCCGTGCCCGAAGCGGAACGATCCCGCGTCGGGCTCGGACTCCCCCGCCAAGATCCGCAGCAGGCTGGTCTTCCCGGCTCCGTTCAGCCCCATGATCAGCAGGCGCTCGCCGTTGCCCACGTCGAACGACACGTCGCGGAAGACCGGCGGACCGCCGTACCCCTTCGTCAGCCCCTCGGCCTGCAGGACGACCTTGCCGGCGTGCGGCGGCGGGGGGAACCGGAACGTCACCCGCTTCTCCCGCGTCGGCCCGGCCACGCGCTTCTCCTCGAGCTTGGCGACGCGTGTGTCCAGGGTCTTCGCCTTCCGCGCTCGCTTGGCCGTCTGGCCGCGCATCGAGTCGGCGAGCGTCTTCAGCCGTCGGATCTCCTGGTCCTGGCGCGTGGCGAGGGCGCCCAGCCGGATCTCGTCCTGCCGCCGGGCCTCCCGGTACCGCGAGTAGCTCCCGCGGTACTCGACGACCCCGTCCAGGTCCAGGTGCAGGATCCGCGTGATCGACGCGTCGAGCAGCGCCAGGTCGTGGCTCACCACGATCAACGCACCCCGGTACGTCGCGAGGAACCGCATCAGCCACAGCTTCGCGTCGGCGTCGAGATGGTTCGTCGGCTCGTCCAACAAGAGCAGGTCCGAGCCGCCGAACAGGATCCGCGCGAGCTCCAGCCGACGCCGCTCGCCGCCCGAGAGCGCTCGCACCGGAAGGGTCAGGCGGTCGTCGCCGAGCCCGAGGCCGGCCGTGATCGTCCGCGCCTCGGATTCGGCCTGGTACCCGCCGACCTCTCGGTAGTCCTCCTCGACGCGGGCGAACCGCGCGACGTTGCGCTCGCCGTGCGACTCCTCCAGGGCGATCCGCGCCTTCTCCAGCCGACGAGCGAGGTCCACCAGGTCGCGCGCGGCCAGGATGTGCTCGAGCGCGACGGTCTCGTCGTCGGCCCGATGCTGACGAGGGTCCTGTCGCAGGTACCCGACCCGTCCCCGTCGCGTCACGGTCCCGGACACGGGGAGCTCCTCGCCGGCGAGGACCTTCAGCAGGCTGGTCTTGCCGGCGCCGTTCCGTCCGACCACGCCGACCTTGTCGCCCGTGGCGAGCTGGAACGTGAGGTCGCTGACGACGAGCCGCCCGCCGACCTCGACGGACAGGTCACGGAGCTCCAGGGCGTTCATCGGCGGCACCCCGCGCGCGGAGGCGCGCCGGATCGCGCGGGGCGGCAGGCGCTGCGGGGGCGGTTCCGGGAACGAGGGCTGACGATCATCGAGGTGACCTCCTGGGACGTCGACGGACGCGGCGCCGGGCGGCGGCCGGGTCGTGCTGCGAGGACGTCACCTCAACTCATCTGCCGGCGAGTGTACCCCTCGGGTGGGCGACCGGGAAGCACGTCGGGTCTGCGCAGCCCGAGCACCGATGCCACGATCGGCGACCGGCCGTCGGAGCTCGAACCGGGCGTCGTTGCGGGCTACTCGGCGCTGGACCGCGCCCAGAGGTTGATGCCGCTCTCCGTGGCCGCGCGGTCGATCTCGGCGAGCTCGTCGGGGTCGAAGGCGAGCCGGTCCAGCGCGCCGACGTTCTGCTCGAGCTGGGCCACGCTGCTCGCGCCGATCAGGGTGGACGTGACGCGCGCGTCGCGGAGCGTCCACGCGAGCGCGAGCTGCGCCAGCGTCTGGCCGCGGCGCTCGGCGATCGCCGCCAGCTGCCGTACCTTCGCGAGGTTCTCCTCGCGCAGCTGGTCGGCCGAGAGCGACCCAGGGCGGCTGGCCCGCGACCCCTCCGGTACACCCTCGAGGTAGCGGTCGGTGAGCAGCCCCTGCGCGAGCGGCGAGAACACGATGCAGCCCGCGCCGACCTCCTCGAGCGCGTTCAGGAGCCCGTCCTCGATCCAGCGGTTCAGGAGCGAGTACGACGGCTGGTGGATCAGCAGCGGCGTCCCCATCGTGCGCAGGATCGCCGCGGCCTCGCGCGTCGTCGTCGGCGAATACGAGGAGATCCCCGCGTAGAGGGCCTTGCCTTGGCGCACGGCGGCGTCGAGCGCGCCCATCGTCTCTTCGAGGGGCGTCTCGGGATCGAACCGGTGCGAGTAGAAGACGTCGACGTACTCCAGGCCCATCCGGCGCAGGCTCTGGTCGAGCGACGCCAGCAGGTACTTGCGGCTGCCCCACTCCCCGTACGGCCCGGGCCACATGTCGTACCCCGCCTTCGTGGAGACCACGAGCTCGTCCCGGTACGGGCGGAGATCCTGGGCCAGGATGCGCCCGAACGTCTCCTCGGCCGAGCCGTACGGCGGTCCGTAGTTGTTCGCCAGGTCCACGTGGGTGATGCCCAGGTCGAACGCCCGCAGGACGATCGCGCGGCTCGTCTCGAGCGGCCGGTCGCCGCCGAAGTTCTGCCACAGGCCCAGCGAGATCGCCGGTAGCTGGAGGCCGCTGCGGCCCGAACGCCGGTAGATCATCCGGTCGTACCGATCGGCTGCGGCGGCGTGGGGCATCGCGGGGAGGGTAGCGGAAGCCTCAGGTTCCCCATCATTCCCCTTCAAGACCGGGGCGGCCCGCGGCCGATACCTCCTCGTGGAGGAGGACGCACGATGCCGACCGAGATCTTCGACCCCCTGCGCATCCTGGCCAGCCTGGAGGCCCACGGGGTCCGCTACGTCCTGATCGGCGGCCTGGCGGCGGTCGCGCACGGCTCGCCGGCCGAGACCGACGACGTGGACATCTGCCTCGCCGGCGACGACGGCAACCTTCGGCGCATGGGCCTGGCGCTGGCCGACCTCGGCGGCCGCGACAACCCGGCGACGTCCACGGGGACGAAGGTGAGCTTCGAGACGGCCGCTGGGAGGTTGGACTGCTTCGAGCTCCTGCCGACGATGGCCGGCTACCCGGAGCTGAGCGAGGACGCCGTCCTGATCGATATCGGACACGGGATCCGCGTGCACATCGCGTCGATCGTCGACCTGACCGAGATGACGCGCTCGGCGGGTGACCTGACGCGCGCCGCGCACCTGGCCGCCCTGGCGCAGAGCGCCGACGTCGTGGAGCTCGGGCCGGCGAGGGAGCGGCGCCGTTGGCGCGAGCTGATCCCCACGCCGAGGGACCGCGGCGAGCGGAAGGAGCGCAAGCGGCCCGAACGGGTGGTGGACCTGTCGACCGACCCAGAGCCGGAGCCGACGACGTGGACCGAGAAGGTCCTGCGCAGGCTCGAGAACGTGGACGCGTTCCTGACGGACCTGAACGACCACGGCCTGCCGCGCCGGCGCGACCGGAAGGCCTGAGCGGAGCTACGGCTTCTTCGGGCGCGACGAACGGCGGACCGGGCCGACCGACCACGCGCGGACGCGGATGTCGATCGCCTCGTCAGCCTCGCCGGCGCGCACCTGGACATCCTCCCCGAGGTGTTCGCGGGCCAGGCGCTGAAGCTCGGGGATCACGACGCTGACCGGCTCCGGCTGCACGCCGTCCGAGAGTCGGTCGCGCAGCCCGGACGCCAGGTCGTAGGAGTCGCGGGCGGGTGGGACGGGCATCGCTGGACCCTCCATCGTGCGAGCGGTGCTGCTACGAGGGATCACGGTAGGACGGCGCGACGCCGGACTGAAGGGGCCTGTCGGTCATTCCGAGGGTCCGGAGGTCGCGACCGCGGCCTAGGTCCGACGCCGAGCTCCTATGCTGCGGCGATGCTCGACCAGCGCGCCGCGGACCCCGTCGCCGCCGCCTTCGGCCTCGGTCCGAACCCGCGTCTTCGGGGACCCGTCGCGCGCGGCGAGCAGGGCCTGCTGTGGGAGCTGATCACCGACGACGGTCGGTTCGCGGTCAAGGCCCTCCTGGAGCGGACCGTGGAGGCCGAGGTCCGCGAGGACGCGGCGTTCCAGGACGCGGCCGTGGCGGCCGGCATCCTGGCCCCGCCGATCCGGCGCACCGCGGAGGGCGACGTGCTCCTGGACCTGGACGGAACGCCGGTCCGAGCGTACGGCTGGGTCGACCTGCACGACCGCGATCCCGGGATCGACGCCGGTGCGGTGGGGGCGCTGGTGGCCTCGCTGCACCGGCTGGGCTACGTGGGAACGAACCCCACGGATCCCTGGTACGTCGATCCGGTCGGCACGCCGAGGTGGGACGAGCTGGTGGCGGCGGTGCGGGCGGCGGATGCCGCGTTCGCCGAGCCCCTCGCCGCCTATCGCGACGAGCTGGTCGCGATGGAGGCCCTGCTGGAGCCGCCGCGCGACCTGATCACGTGCCACCGGGACCTGTGGGCGGACAACGTGCGGGCGACCCCGGACGGCTCCCTCGCCGTGATCGACTGGGAGAACGGGGGCCTGGCCGACCCCAGCCAGGAGCTCGCGCTCGTCCTGTTCGAGTACGCGGACGCGGATGCGCACCGAGCGGAGGCCCTCTCCCGCGCCTACCGAGATGCCGGAGGGCCTGGACACGTGCGCGATCGCGGCGCGTTCGCGATGGTGATCGCCCAGCTCGGTCACATCGCCGAGTGGGCCCTGGAGCGCTGGCTGGAAGCCGAGGAGCCGGGCGAGCGGGATCGGCTCGCGGCGCTGATCGGGGAGGTCCTCGACCGGCCGCTCACGATCGCGGCGATCGACCAGCTGGTGGAGGCCGTCGGGAGCTAGGGCAGCTTGGCCCGCGCCGTGCGCGCGTTCTCCAGCGCGCGTCGGGTCCGCCTGAGCGCGAGCTTGGCGGTGCTCAGCTCGGCGTCCGCTTCATTGAGGCTGGCCTTCGCGGTATCGAGGCGCTCGCGCGCGGCGTCTACCGCCGCCGACGCCTCGTCCCGGGCGCGCTCGGCCGAGGCCGCGATCCGCTCCTGCTGCTTCATCGTCGCCCCGAGGGACGCGATGTCGGCGTCGAGCGCCTGGGCCCGCTCGGCCTTGGTGGCTCCGGCCATCGGCACGTCCCCGGATCCCTCGGCCGTCGCGCCCGCGTCCACGATCGACAGGCCGGGACCGAACCCGCTCGAGGGACGCACGGTCTTCTCGATCGTGCCCGTGCGCAGCCGCTCCCCGGCCTCGGGTTCAACGGACGCCGCCTCGAGCATCCCTTGCAGATCCTCCATGTACGCGTCCGGCGAGCGCCCGCCGTCGCGGAGGATCGCGGCGGCCCGCTTCGTCAGGTCCGCGACCAACGCCCGGCGACGCGCGGTCGCGTCATGCAGCTCGGCCGGCGACCCGCCGCCCATCACGCTCCGCTGCGCCGCGGACAGCGCGTCGCCGCTCGCCAGGAGCTCCGCGACCGCCTCCGGGTCCTCCGCCGACAGGCGGTTCAGCGTCCACGCCGCGACCGTCGGCCGCCGCAGCTTCTTGACCGCGGCGGCGGCCGCGTCCTCCCCGGCGTCCTTGAGCCTCCGCACGAGCGCATCGCGCGCGACGGTGAACCCCTCGGGCGGCTCGCGGTACAGGCCCGCGGCGTCGGGACCGGTCATCCCGCGTCCCCTAGCGCGGCCCGCGCCAGGTCCCGCAGCTCGTCGTCGCCGATCGCGGCCGCGTCCTCCCGACGGAGACGGATCGTCCCGGACCCGTGCCGCAGCTCCGGGTGCCGCCCGACGAAGCCGCCGTCGCTCCCCTCCTGCCAGCCGTAGAGGGACACGCCGTGCTTCCAGACGCCCACGAAGAGCCGGCGCGCGCCCACCCGGTACGTGGGCATCCCGTACGACAGACCGACCGCGGCCCCGGGCGCGGCCTCGGCGATCAGTCCCGAGACCCGGTCGAACAGGGGCCGATGGTCCGCCGGGATGGCGTCCACGTAGCCGCGCACGGCCTCGTCCATCACGTCACGATAGCCCCTAGGCCGGCGATCGGGCCGGGCGCGTCGCGCGGCGACGCCGAGCGGAGGGAGGCGAGCGATGGGCAAGGCGGGAGCGGGAACGGCGGCCGGCAGCGGCGCGCTGTACGGGATCGGGATCTTCGGCGCGTGGGTGTACTTCTTCCAGACCGCCGACACGTTCTGGGAGTTCATCCTGGCGTTCATCCAGGGCATCTTCTGGCCGGCGTGGATGGTCTACGAGGGGTTCAAGGCGCTGGGCGCCTGAAGGCTGAGCGTTCGCTGAGCATCCGCGCCTCGCGCAAGCCATCGGGGCTCGCCGCCGGTATCGGTCCATGGAACCACCGAGCAGACGAGGAGGTGGGACATGGCATCCGAACCGGAACGGTCCCGGTACGGGCGGAAGTGGAAGCGATGGCTCGCGATCTACCTCGCGATCGGCGCCGTCGCCTACGTCGTCATCTACGTCGCGTTCTTCCATCACGGCGGCGGTGGAGGCGGCTTCCAGTACTGAGGTCGACGCAGGAGCGACGACGTCTTCCGGAACGTGTGCGGTGTGTGAGACCCCGGGGGCCGACGCCTTCGGGGTCTCCGCGTGTCCGCGGTCAGGTGGTGTCGGAGGGGGGATTTGAACCCCCACGCCCCGCGAAGGGCACTAGGCCCTCAAGGTAGGAAGCCCGTGTTCGGCAGTCTCGCCTGATCTTATCCGTGCTGGTCAATGCTGGTGTGACAGGTTCGGCCAACGTCGTGCCAGGAGACGATGGGCAGACGCCGCGCGCACGGGTGGCTTACACGCTGGTCAACGCAGCGCCGTCTGGCGCGTCGTCGTGGTGCGGCTCGATCACGGTCCGGCGCCCGACCGTGGCGTGCCACGCGGCGACGGGCAGGGGAAGGAGGCGCTTGCCGGCCTCCGGAACGGCCAGCCGGAGCTCGGTGAGCCCATCGCCCGACGGCATCCGGCGCTCGACCGGCTCGGCCGCCACGGTGCCCGCGAGGACCACCACGTTACCTCTATGGAGGTAGTGCCTATCACAACTCCGGTGTCGCTTCCGTGACCGCATATGGCCCTCATGGCTCGGTCCGGATGGAGTCAAGGATGGCCCGCATCTCAGCCACGTCTTCCGCGGGCGACCCGGCGGAGCGTCCCGCCGAGATCATCAACCGGGTCCCGTCGACGTCGAGGATCCAGAACTCCTCGCGGTAGCCCGGCCCCGAGTAGCCGTAGAAGGCGTCCTCTGGTTCCGTGTCGATGGCGGCGACCCAGCTCTTGAGCTTCCCTTCGTCGCATCCGATGAAGTTGCCGTCGTCCGAGACCCGCAGATCCGGAACGATCAGCGCAAGGTGTTTCCCGCGATACCCGTAGATCGAGACGTCCTCCGGGGGCGATGTGACGCGGAACGGGGCCAGGTCCGCGAGTGCGTTCGCGAGATCGTCGACGCCAGGTCCGACCGGCGGATCGGCCCACGCATGATCGCGGCACCCGTGGCTGACCAGGTTCGACACGGTGGTGATGCTCACGCCGACATGCCCATCCCCGGCGAACTTGGCGGCACCGATCCACTGGGACCATCCGTCGGCGCGGATCTCGTAGATGACCCGCAGAGGGGTCGCGGGGTCGAGGTCGGGGTCGATCGAGTAGGTCCCGGGCTCAAGGGGATCGAAGTACGGGATCTCCATGATGTCGTGGACGGCTGGTGTGGGACTCGAATCGAAGGTCGTCGTAGGAGAAGGGGTCGTCGTGTCAGTGCCCTCGGGAGCGGAAGAACATCCGGCAGCTGCCAGCAGGAAGACCATGGCGACGGAACGCGTTGGCCTGGCCACGAGCGGAGTAGACCCGAGCGGTCGCTCTAGGTCAACCGGGAACCGAGCTGTGTCGCTCCAGTATCGCTCTTGAGAACGTATATCCGGATCGTTAGGTGGTGCCCTCGGTTAGGCGTCCGCGGAACTGCTGATCGCCGCCGAGGAACACCCGCCGACGCGGGGGCTGCTGATCGGGACGCTGCGCGAGGAGCAGTTGCGGGACGGCTAGGAGTCGCCCTGGTTCGGGTCGTTGGAACCACCGCGACCAGATGGACGACCCGTCAGGTGGACCGCAGCCTCGCGAGACATCCTTCGCACAAGCCGATGTGGTCCTCGGCGTCCGGGACCGGCCCCTTCAGGCAACTCCAGCAGATCGCCTTCGGGTCGGCGAAGCCACCCTCCAGGATCTCGACGCCCCAGCTCGTGGACATGGTGTGGTTCCTTCGCCTCTTGAGAATCGGGCGTCCAGTCGTGGGTCTTTAGGCGGCGGTGCCCGTTACCGTTGCCTCATGGATCACCGCTACGTCGTGCGCTTCGCCCGCGACGACCCGGAGACCCCGCCGACGAGGGACGAGCAGCTCGCGCTCGCACGCCAGGCAGCCCGGAAGCTGGGCATCCCCAACGCCGAGAGCCAACCGACCTACCGCGTGGGTCGGAACTCCAACACCGTCGACGATCGTCTCGCCGGCCTCTGGACGCTGGCAGCGACGAGCGGCGCGCGTCGAGGTGAGCTCCTGGGCGCGCGGTGGTCCGACCTCGATCTCGACGCGGACCCGCCGACGCTCACGATCCGCCAGACCCTCCTGAACTACGGGAAGCTCACGGTGATCAAGGAGCCGAAGACCGAGCGGTCTCGCAGGGTGATCCCACTCCCGGCGCGGACGGTTGCCGCGCTCCGGAGCCATCGGAAGGCCCAGGCTGCCGAGCGGCTCGCAGCGGGAGCCGCGTACACGGACAACGGGCTGGTCTTCACCGACGAGATCGGGCGACCACTCGCTCCCCCGGCCATCACGGCGGCGTTCCGCCGGATCGTCCGAGACGAGGGGCTCCCGCCGCTCACGCTCCACGGCCTGCGGCACACCTGGGCGAGCGTCGCCCTCGATGAAGGTGTCGACGTGCTGTACGTTGCGGAATTGCTGGGCCATTCCTCTCCCGCGATCACGCAGTCGATCTACCAACACGCGCGTCCCGAGCGAACGGTGGAATCGGTCGAGCGGGTGTCAGCGGCGTTCAGCTAGAGGTCTCGGCTGGATCAGGAGAAGCTGATCTGAGGTTCGTCTCCGGTGAACGAGACGACGAGCTCGTACTCGTGCGGTGGCATCGCGTCCGCTCGAAGTACGACCTTCATCCGAACCTCGTCGCCGGCGGTCAGTTCCACCCACAGGTAGGCAGGGGCCGCGACTGCCCGCGGGGATCTCTCCCACAGAGGCATCCTGACTCCAGCTCACCGCGGGCGAGAAGTGGATGCGGCCCGGGAGCGGAAGCCTTCCGATCTTCACACCGTCCCGTCCGGTGATCGCCACCTGTCAGTTCCGTGCGACCCCCTCTCCATCGTTGGTGATCTCGAGCATCGATTTCACGTACCTGGGCTGACCCGTTTGCCAACCGAGGTCGCCGATCGGCGCAACTCGCAGGTTGGGGGCGCTGGAGGCGGGCCTTCGGGTGCCCTTGGTCGTCGCCAGGCATCAACTGCAACGCCTATGCCGATCAGCACGAGAAGGGTGGTGATACCCCACGTCCACCACGCAGTGGTACTCGTGGGCAGACGATGGGCAGACGGCCGTTCGTTCTGCAGTCGGCCGGCTTCGTCTCCATCGCCCGTTTCCGCTGGTAGTTGGGTGTCGGAGGGGGGATTTGAACCCCCACGCCCCGCGAAGGGCACTAGGCCCTCAACCTAGCGCGTCTACCAAGTTCCGCCACTCCGACGTGGGACGGTGATTCTACAACCCGGC
>DATBJQ010000110.1:0-14779 GCA_036556385.1 Actinomycetota bacterium
GCCGCCACGCCAGCCGCCCTCGCGCAGGCCACGGCCACCTGGTCCCAGACCCAGGGATCGGCCGCGCACACGGGGGTCGGCGACGGCCCCGAGCCGCCGTTCGCGGAGGCTTGGCGGGCAGAGCAGCCGAGCTCCGGTCCGGGCTCGCAGTACGGTCTGTCCGCCCCGATCGTCGTGGGGGACGAGGCCGTCGCCGTGGGACCGCGGGCCCTCGTGGGGATCTCCCTCCACGACGGGTCGGTGACGTGGACGGTGGATCGGCGGTTCGGTCCGTCGGTGGCCCCGGCCGCCGCGTCGGTCCGCGGACGGACCCTGGTCCTGTTCACGGAGGGGTTCGGCACGGGGCCGCCCTCCGCGAGCCCCACGCCGAGCCCGTCGCCCTCGCCCTCGTCGGACGACGAAGGCGAGCAGCCCCCCTCGTTCTTGACCGCGATCGACGCCGCGACGCAACGACCCGCCTGGGAGGCGCCCGTCCGGTTGGAGGCGGTCAGCCGCAGCGGGGTGACGGTGGACGGCGGGACGGCGTTCCTCGCGGACCGGCTGGGCACCGTGGTCGCGGTGGACGCGGCCGACGGCGAGGTGATCTGGAGCGAGGACGCGGGGGGGCCGATCACCGCACCCCTGGCCGTGGGGGACGGGACCGTGGTCGCCACCGTCGAGGGCAACCGCACGACGCGGGCGCGGCTCGTCGCGTTCGACGCCGCGACCGGCGAGGTCGACTGGCGCCACGAGGTGGCCGGGTCGGCCGTCTTCGGCTCGGCGCCGTCCATCGGCGAGGGCGCGATCTACGTCGGCTTCTCCGATCAGACGGTGCGCCGCTTCGATCTCGGCGACGGCACCCAGGGATGGGCGACGCGGGTGAACGGCCTCGCGTTCGTCGGCATCCCGGCGGTGACGCCGGACGCGGTCGTCGTCGTGGACGCGGCCGGGCAGGTGTACCGGATCGACCCGACCACGGGCGCGCGGACGTGGGACTTCGCCCTGAACGAGCTGGTCGTGCGGAGCTCCGCCGTCGTCGTGGGCGATCACGTCCTGGTTGCGACGGTCGGGGGCGACCTGGCCGCGATCGGTCTCGACGACGGGCGGCTCGTCTGGCGTCGCGGCGAGCGGGGTCCGGTGCTGCGGAACCTCGCGCCGGCCGGGGACGTGATCGTCGGGGTGCAGGGTGGTCCGCACGCGGGCCTGATCGCGTTCGCGCACGACCCGGACGGCGAGCTCGTCTCGGTCGTGAGCCCGACCGAGCTCGATCCCGCGAGCCTGATCGTGAACTACCTGATCGCCGCGGTCCCGCTGGCGCTGGTCCTGCTCCTGCTCGGCCGCTGGTTGCGGGGGCGGATGGGCCCGGCCTTCCTGGACGACGAGGTGCAGCCCGGGCTCGACCCGGTCGAGGTCGCGCTCCAGGGCGGTGAGGACGCGTGACGAACCGCAAGCGGAAGAAGCCCCCGAGCGGCGGGTACCGCGACCCGCGTCCGGCGACGCCGCGCGCCGAGCCGGAGCGCCGGCGGGGCTTCCTGGACCAGATCCTGGCGCCCCGAGCGACCACGGACAGCGCGATGCCGAAGATCCGCACGTCCGTGGCCCGCGGCTGCGCGACGATCATCGGCCTGCCGGCGTTCGTGATCGGGATCTTCGCCCTGCTCGTCGTGGTGTGGATCGTGCTGGTCGCGCTCGGGTACCAAGGGCCGTTCGCGTCGCTCGTGAGCGCGCTGGCGCTCCCGCCGCTCGGCACCAGCCTGGACGCGCAGCTCGCGACGAGCATCTTCGGGTTGTCGGGCGGCATCGTCGGCATCACGGCGTTCGTGCTGTTCCGGGGCGTGGTGATCGCGCTGCTCACGGCCGCCGTCGTCGAGGCGCTCGACACGGGGGGGCTCACGACGGCGGCGATCCGCGACGGGGCCCGAGCGTTGCCCACATCGCTCGCGACGAGCGTGCTGGGCGTGGCGTTCCTCACGCTGTCGAGCTTCTTCGCGCCCCTGCTGGGGCCGGGGTTCGGGATCCTGATCCAGGTCGGCGGGCTGGTTCTGGGCGTCTACCTGTTCGTGTTCGCGCCCGTGATCGCGGTCGCCGAGCGCCGGAGCCTGCCCGAGTGCCTGACGCGCTCGATGCGTGCGGCCCGGATGCCCGGCGTCGGCAACCTGGGCATGGCGGCCCTGTACGTCGTCCCGGCGATCGCGATCATCATCGCGCCCGGCAAGCCGGGCAACGTGATCGGCGTGAACCCCTCGGTCGGCGCGTGGGTCCTCGTCCTGGTCGTGAACCTCCTGCACGCGGCGATGCTGGCGGCCTTCGCGTTCCGGTACCTCGCGGTGGCCGACGAGGTCCCCGAGCCGGCGCCGCGACGGTCGGCGGGGCGCCGCTAGGCCGGCCGACCGGCCGGAACCCCGCTGGTAGACTCGCCGGGCCGGCGCCGCAGGGTGCCGAGCACGCACGCGGGAGGACCGCATCGCCGGGGGTCCCGGGAACGGGCCGGCGACGGGAAGATCCCCGCGGAGGAGACAACCGAGCGAAGGAGAGCACCTGTGCCTGTCGTGACCAGGCGGGAGCTCCTCGAGGCCGGCGTGCACTTCGGCCACCAGACCCGACGGTGGAACCCGAAGATGGCCCGGTACCTCTTCGGGGAGCGTTCCGGGATCTACATCATCGACCTCGAGAAGTCCCTGGAGGGCCTCGAGGAGGCGTACGCGTTCACCCGCGACCTGGCCCGCCGAGGCGGCATCGTCGAGTTCGTGGGCACGAAGAAGCAGGCCCAGGAGGTCGTCGCCGAGCAGGCCGGCCGCGTGGGGATGCCCTTCGTCAACAACCGATGGCTGGGCGGGATGCTCACGAACTTCGCCACGATCGCCAAGCGCCTCGGCCGCCTCCGCGAGCTCCGCGAGATGGAACGGAGCGGCGCGATGGACTACCTCCCGAAGAAGGAGGCGATCCGGCTGCGCCACGAACGGGAGAAGCTCGAGCGCAACCTGGGGGGCATCCAGGACCTCCAGCGCGTCCCCGACGCCGTGTTCATCGTGGACACGAAGAAGGAGCACATCGCGGTCACCGAGGCCCGCAAGCTCGGCATCCCCGTGATCGCGATCGTGGACACGAACTGCGACCCCGACGAGGTCGACTACCCGATCCCCGGCAACGATGACGCGATCCGCGCCGTCACGCTCGTGACCCGCGTGATCGCCGACGCCCTGGCCGAGGGCAGCGGACTGGCGAAGGACGACCTCCTGGCCCAGGCGGCCAGGCCGGCCGAGCCCGTGGTCGGCGCCGTGGCCTCCGAGGTGACCGATGACGTCGAGACCGACGAGGTCGCCGCCGAGATCGCCGCGAGCACCGTGTTCGAGCCCGACGCGCCCGCTCCGGCCACCGAGGTCGAGCCGGACTTCGAGCTCGAGACCGAGGCCCTTGCCGCCGAGACGCCCACGGCCGAGGGGCCCGCCGCCGCCGCGCCCGCCGCCGACGGACCGGGCCCCGACGCGCCCGCCCCCGACGCGCCCGCGGACGAGGCACCCGCCATGGCCGACGAGGAGGCGTGACGATGGCCGAGATCACCGCCGCAGAGGTCAAGCGCCTGCGCGACGCGACGGGCGCCGGCATGATGGACTGCAAGCAGGCGCTCGTGGACGCCGACGGCGACTTCGATCGCGCCGTGGAGCTGCTGCGCGAGAAGGGCCTGGCCCAGGTCGCCAAGCGTGCCTCGCGCGCCGCCGACCAGGGCCGGATCGACGCCTACATCCACTTCAACAACACGGTGGGCGTGCTCGTGGAGGTCAACAGCGAGACGGATTTCGTCGCGAACACCGAGGAGTTCAAGCAGCTCGTGAAGGACGTCGCGCTGCACATCGCGAGCCCTTCGGCGCCGCGCTACCTGAGCCGCGATCAGATCCCGACCGACGTGATCGACGCCGAACGCCGGGTCTACGAGGCGCAGATGCGGGAGCAGGGCAAACCCGAGGACAAGATCCCGATGATCGTCGAGAACAAGCTCGAGTCCTTCTACGCGGACGTGGCGCTGCTGGACCAGCCGTACGTCAAGGACGATGCGAAGTCGATCCAACAGCTCCTCGACGAGGTTTCGGCCAAGGTGGGAGAGAAGGTTGCGGTCCGGCGCTTCGTCCGCTACAAGCTGGGCGAGGACGAGGGCTGAGCGGATGACGGAGGATGCGGCGCGACCGACCTACGGTCGGGTCCTGCTGAAGCTCTCCGGCGACGCGTTCTCCGCCGTCGACCGCGACTACGGGATCGACACGCAGGCGTCGGCGCTGCTGGCGCGCCAGCTCGGGGACCTCGTGGACCTGGGCGTCCAGACCGCCGTCGTGGTCGGCGGGGGCAACATCTGGCGCGGGCGCCAGGCCCCCGGGATCGAGCGCAACCGCGCCGACTACATGGGGATGCTCGCGACGGTGATGAACGCCCTGGCGCTGCAGGACGCGCTCGAGAAGATCCACGTCCCGACCCGCGTCCAGACCGCGATCCAGATGACCCAGATCGCCGAGCCGTTCATCCCGCTGCGGGCGCGTCGCCACCTCGAGAAGGGGCGCGTCGTGATCTTCGCGGCCGGGCTCGGCGTCCCATACTTCTCGACCGACACGTGCGCCGCCCAGCGCGCGCTCGAGATCGGCGCCGAGGCGCTGCTCAAGGGCACGAAGGTGGACGGCGTGTACACGGCCGATCCCCACGTGGACCCCTCGGCGCGACGGTTCGAGCAGATCGCGTACGTGGACGTCCTGAAGGAGGGGTACGCGGTGATGGACGCGACGGCGATCTCCCTGTGCATGGAGAACGACCTGCCGATCGTCGTGTTCGACTACCGTGAGGAGGGGAACATCCGCCGGGTGGTGGCGGGCGAGCCGATCGGCACGCTCGTGCACGCGGGCGGGTAGGGGGGCCCATGACGATCGAGTCGAGCCTGAGGGACGCGACGGAGAAGATGGCGAAGGCCGTGGCGCACCTCAAGGAGGACCTGGCGGCGATCCGGACCGGCCGGGCGGCTCCCGCCCTCCTGAACCGCGTGACGGTCGACTACTACGGTACGACGGTCCCCCTGAACCAGCTCACGTCGATCTCGGTCCCCGAGCCGCGGCTCCTGATGATCACCCCGTTCGACAAGAACGCGATCGGGGCGATCGAGAAGGCGATCCAGACGAGCGACCTGGGAATCACCCCCTCGAACGACGGCAACGTGATCCGCCTGGCCTTCCCGCCCCTCACCGAGGAACGCCGCAAGGACCTGGTGAAGTCCGTCCATCACCGCGCCGAGGAGGCGCGGGTCGCCGTACGGAACGTGCGGCGGCACTCCAAAGAGGAGATGGAGAAGCTTGAGCGCGAGCACGTCATCTCGGAAGATGACCTGAAGCGCGCCGAGAAGGAGCTCCAGAGGCTGACCGACCAGCACGTGACGGACGTGGACGAGATCCAGCGCCACAAGGAGCAGGAGCTCATGGAGGTCTGACGTGGCCGACGACAAGCAGACCGGCGACGACCTGTTCGAGGACCTCGACAAGTTCTTCGCCCCGATCCGCGACGTCGATTGGGACGCCGACGAGCCCGCGGCCCCCGCGTCGGGGGCCCCGCGAGAGGAGCACGTCTCGGTGCACGCCGAGCCGGCCGCGCCGATCCCGCCGGACCCGGTGGACCTGGGGCCGCCGGAGCCCGTGACCGAGCAGGCCGAGGCGACCGAGGCTCCCGAGGCGACCGACGACCTCGACGAGTCCTGGTACGACACCGGCGTCCTCGAGCCGATCGACGAGCTCTTGGGCGAGCCGGCCGAGTCCGAGGTCACGGTGATCGACGCGCCGGCGGACGGGCCTGAGCTCGCCGCATCCGGCGACCCTCCCGATGGGTCCACGGACCAGGGAGACCTGTTCGAGGAGCTGGCGGGGCCGGTCTCGGTCCCGGGGCAGGAGATCGACGACGAGCCCGCCGCCCGGGACGAGGACGTCGAGGTCGTCGTCTACGGCGAGGCGCCGAGCGAGGAGGACCTGGAGGCCGCCGCCGCGCACTTCGCGGACCCGGTCGGGTTCGACGAGGATGGCGGCGAGCCCGACCAGGGGTCGACCGCCGTGGGCGGGTGGTCCGACGAGGGATCGGCCGCGGCCAGCGTCGAGGACGACATCCTGTCCGACCTCGAGGAGGAGGACGCCGGTCGCACCGTCATGGTCGGCGCCGAGGGGCTGGGCGGCCCGAGCTGGCAGGAGCCGACCTCGGTCGAGGTCGGGGCGGACCTGGACCGCCGCGGCCCGAGCGGGGAGCGGGACGTCCCCGCGGCCTTCCTCACCGGGATCGTGCTGGCGGGGCTCGCGCTGGGGAGCTTGCTGATCGGCAAGGGCGTCTTCGCGATCGTGGCCGGGATCATCATCCTGGTCGCCCAGGGCGAGCTCTTCGGCGCGATGGTGAAGGCGCATCACCAACCCGCGACCGCCGTCGGCCTCGTGACCGGCGCGTTGATCGTCACGGGGGCCTACGAACACGGTGAGGCCGGGGCGCTGGCGATGTTCGCCCTCGGCGTGATCGCAACGTTCCTGTGGTTCATGGCCGTGCCCGCGAGCCACCGCAAGGGCACGTTGCAGAACATCGGCCTGACGATCATGAACGTCGCGTACGTCCCGTTGCTGGCGTCCTACCTGATCGTGACGCTCGTCGCCGGGGGCGCCGACGGGAAGGCGCTCGTCGTGGCGGTGATCGGGTTGACGTTCATCTACGACACCGCCGCGTTCCTCGTGGGCTCGGTCTGGGGCGGTTCGTTCTTCCAACGGCCGCTCGCGCCGAACACGAGCCCGAAGAAGTCCATCGAGGGCCTGATCGGCGCCACCTTCGTCACGATCATCGTGTCGGTGGCGCTCGTGCCGTCGTTCATCGACCCGTTCGAGGGCCTGAAGATCGAGTCGTTCTTCCTCGCGATCGTGGTCGCCGCCGCGGCCACCTTCGGAGACCTGGCGGAGTCGCTGATCAAGCGGGACCTGGGCATCAAGGACATGGGGAGCGTGCTCCCCGGGCACGGCGGCGCGCTCGACCGGATCGACTCGCTCCTGTTCGTCGCACCGGCGGCGTTCCTGTTCTTCCGGCTCGTGTTCGCCTGATCGCGGCCTCGCCGGGTTCGCTGCCCCCCGGGGTAGGCTTGACGCCATGAGGTCGCTCGCCCTGCTCGGCTCCACCGGGTCGATCGGCACCCAGGCGCTGGACGTGGTGCGCCGCAACCCCGATCGGTTCCGCGTCGTCGGGCTGTCGGCGGGCGGGGCGAACCAGGAGCTGCTGGCGGGCCAGATCCGCGAGTTCCTGCCACCCGTGGTGGCGATCGCCGACGAGTCGTCCGCGGCCGAGGTGCAGGAGCGGCTCGGGCAGGTCCGCGGCGTCGAGCTGATCGTGGGGCCCGACGCCGCCGAGCGGGTCGCGCGAGACTCCGACGCCGACGTCGTGGTGAACGCGCTCGTGGGGTCGGCGGGCCTGGGACCCACGCTCGCGACGCTGCAGAGCGGCAAGACGCTCGCCCTGGCCAACAAGGAGAGCCTGGTCGTCGGCGGCGAGCTCGTGCTGGACCTGATCAAGGGCGAGCCCGAGCGGCTGCTCCCGGTCGACTCCGAGCACGCGGCCCTGGCGATGGCGTTGCGCGGCGAGCGCCGCGAGGACCTGAAGCGCGTCGTGATCACCGGCTCGGGCGGCCCCTTCCGCGGGTGGACGCGCTCGGAGCTCGCGAAGGCGTCGGTGAAGGAGGCCCTCCAGCACCCGGTCTGGGCGATGGGGCCGAAGATCACGATCGACTCCGCGACCCTGATGAACAAGGGTCTCGAGGTGATCGAGGCGCACTACCTGTTCGACCTGGACTACTCCCAGATCCACGTCCTGATCCACCCCGAGGGCCTGGTGCATGCGATCGCGGAGTTCAGGGATGGCAGCATGCGTGCCGAGATGGCTGTTGCAGACATGCGTCTACCCATCCAGCTCGCGCTCGCGTGGCCGGAGCGGCTGTCGACCGGCGTCGCCCCGGCCCCGCTCACCGAGCGCCCGCTCACGTTCGAGCCGGTCGACCGCGAGGCGTTCCCGGCCGTGGATCTCGCCTACCGCGTGGGGGGCCTCGGCCTGACGTTCCCGGCCGTGATGAACGCGGCGAACGAGGTGGCCGTGATGGCGTTCCTGGAGGGGAAGATCCCGCTCACGCGGATCGTCGAGATCGTCCAGACGGCCGTGGACGAGCACGAGCCGTCTGGCCTGCTGTCGATCGTCCAGATCGAGCGCGCCGACGGCTGGGCGCGTCAGCGCGCCGCCGAGCTCGCCGAGGCGAGCTAGCGGTGTCGGGCACCCTCGCGATCGTCGCGTTCTTCTCGGGCCTGCTGTTCATCATCCTGATCCACGAGGCGGGCCACTACCTGGCCGCGCGCAAGCTGGGCTTCCAGGTGCTCGAGTACTTCGTCGGCTTCGGGCCCCGACTGTGGTCGTTCCGGCGGGGCGAGATCGAGTACGGCGTGAAGGCCCTGCCGCTCGGCGGCTACGTGAAGATCGCCGGCATGAACCCGTACGAATCGGTCGCGCCGGAGGACCTGCCCAGGAGCTACGGCGCCAAGCCGATCTGGCAGCGGGCCGTGGTGATCCTGTCCGGACCTGGCTCCCACTTCGTCGTCGCGGCGATCCTGTTCGCGATGTGGCTCTTCTTCTTCGGTGACCCCCGGAGCCCGGTGCCGGTCGTCGGCGTCGTGGACACGACGCTCGAGAACGGCCAGCCCTCTCCGGCCGCCGCCGCCGGGTTGCGGCCCGGCGACCGGATCGTCGCCGTGGACGATCTCGCCGACCCGACGCCCGATCAGCTCCTGGTGTACTCGAGCGGTCACGTCGGCGAGCCGGTCGTGTTCACGATCGAGCGCGACGGACAGGAGCTGGAGATCACGATGACGCCGGAGCAGGACGTCGTCGGGGGCGAGACGATCGGCCGGATCGGGATCCGGCTCGGGTACGACAAACCCGGGCTGGTGGGCTCCGTCGTCGGCGGGGTGAAGGAGGTCGGGCGAGCGATCCAGACCTCCGTGCACCAGATCACGCGGATCTTCGGGCCGGAGGGGATCGGCCGGGTCTTCTCGCTGCTGTTCACCGACGAGCCCAGGTCGGCGAACGACCCCACCAGCGTGGTCGGGATCGGTCAGGCCGTGGGACAGACGGGTTCGGCGGGCGACTGGGGCGCGGTCCTGTACTTCCTCGCGTTCGTGACGGTGTTCATCGGGCTGATCAACCTGCTCCCGTTGCCGCCGTTCGACGGCGGGCACCTGGCCGTCCTCGCGATCGAGAAGGTCCGGGGGCGGACGATCGACATGCGAAAGCTGATCCCCGTATCCGCGGTGGTGATGGCGTTCTTCGTCGTGTTCGTCCTGGCGACGATCATCCTGGACATCACGAAGCCGATCCAGATCGCGCCGTAGCTCCCGTTCCTCCCGCGTCGCACGGCGCTCCCTGCCCCGCCACGATTTCTCCACATGCCCTGGTCATCCACCTCACACCCCCCCGATACGATGACCCGGTGCCCGACCAGACCGTGCTCGTCGTGGACGACGAGGAAGCGATCGCCGAGGCCGTCCGCGCCCGACTCGAGGCGGAGGGCTACCGGGTGGTCGTGGCGGCCGACGGCCCCCAGGCGATCCGGATGCACGCCGAGCACCGGCCGGATCTGGTCGTCCTGGACCTGATGCTGCCGGGGATGGACGGCCTGGAGGTCTGTAAGGCGATCCAGCGGACCGCTTGGACCCCGGTGCTGATGCTCACGGCGCGTACCGAGGAGGCCGACAAGGTGGCGGGGTTCGCCGTCGGCGCCGATGACTACCTCACGAAACCGTTCAGCCTGCGTGAGCTCGTGGTCCGGGTGAAGGCGATCCTGCGCCGGATCGAGCGGATGCGTGCGGTGCGCGACGAGGGCCCGATCGAGCGACCGGGGATCGAGATCGACCCGGCCCGCCGGCGCGTCGCCGTCGACGGAGCCGAGGTCTCGCTGACGCCCCTCGAGTTCGAGATCCTCGTGGCCCTCGCCCGTGACCCGGGCATCGTCCTGTCGCGCGACCAGCTGATGGACCGGGTGTGGGGGTACCGTGACTACGCGGGAGGCCGCGTCGTGGACTCGCACGTCGCCCGGATCCGGCGGAAGCTCGGCGAGGACGGGAACGACCCCCGCTTCGTCCGCACGGTCCATGGCGTGGGGTACGCGTTCATGGACCCGTCGTGAGCACGCGTCCCTTCGAGAAGCTCCCCACCATCCGGGCGAAGCTCGGCTCCACGATCGTCTTCGCGGTAGGGATGACCGTGATCCTGGTCTACTTCATCCTCGCGTTCGCCCTGCGCAACTCGTTCCGCGATGCCGACCTCGTGGACCTCCTGCGGTTGGCGCAGTCCCACAGCGCCGAACAGACCCCCGTCGGCGACGGCCGGACGTCGTTCCTGGCGATCGTCGACGGCGGACCCACCTGGATCGGCGGGGAACTGCCCCAGCCGCCGATGTTCGACGGCGGGGTGCACGTGGGTGTGGCCAACGGCGTCGAGTACGCGGCGGTCCCGCTGCGGGGCGACGCGGCCGGGATGTTCTACGCGGTGCGGCGCGAGCCGGGGTTCGTGGTGGCGTCGACGCGGTTCCTGCTCGAGTTCTGGCCGCAGCTGCTGGTCGCGGGGGCGCTCGCCTCGGGGATCGCGCTGGTGGTCGCCCGGTACCTGGCGCGGGGGATGACTCAGCCGTTGCGCGACATGGCGCGGGCGGCGCAGCGGATGGAGGTCGGCGACTACAGCCAGCGCGTCCACACGCTCAGCCGCGACGAGGTGGGACAGCTGGCGACCGCGTTCAACCGCATGAGCGGTGAGCTCGAGAACCTGGAGCGCAGCCGCCGCGACCTGGTCGCGAACGTCTCGCACGAGCTGAAGACCCCGATCACGGCGATCCGCGCCCACCTGGAGAACGTGCTCGACGGGGTCGAGGCGCCCGATCCGGCGACCCTGCAGGTGATGCTCACGCAGACCGAGCGTCTCTCGCGCCTGATCGATCAGCTGTTGGAGCTCTCGCGGCTCGAGTCGGGCGAGCTCCCGCTTCGCCGCGAGGAGGTCGAGCTCGGGTCGCTCGTCTCCCAGGTCCTGTCCGAGATCGACGTCGCTCGGTCGGACCGGGCCGTGGAGGTCTCGAGCGACGTGCCTGCCGATCTGCCCCCGATCGAGGCCGACCGTGAGCGCGTGCACCAGGTGCTGTTCAACCTGCTGGACAACGCGGTCAGGTTCACGCCGAGCGGAGGATCGGTGACCGTCTCCGCCGAACGGCACGACGGCTCGGTGGAGGTGCGCGTGACGGACACGGGCGTCGGCATCTCGCCCGAGCACCTCCCGCGTCTGTTCGAGCGCTTCTACCGGGCCGACCCCGCGCGCTCGCGCGACGACGGCGGCACCGGCATCGGCCTCGCGATCGCCCGATCGGTCGTCGAGGCCCACGGGGGCCACCTCAGCGCGGCCAGCGTGCTAGGGACCGGGAGCGTGTTCACGTTCGACCTGCCCGTCGCATCCATCCCGAAGACCAAGAGGGGGGAACCGTGAAGGCGAACACGACCAGCGTGGAGGTGACGGCGTCCGGACGCTACGCCTACCTGGACCTCACCGAGGACCTGCATCGTGCGATCAAGGACGCCGGGGTCACCGAGGGTGCGGCGATCGTGTTCTGCGAGCACACGACGTGTGCGCTGCTGATCAACGAATGGGAGGACGGCGCCCTCGCGGACTTCCGCAGCAGGTTGACCGAGCTGGCGCCCCACGAGGGCGTCTACTACGCGCACGACGATTTCGAGATCCGCACGCAGAACCTGCACGAGGACGAGCGGAGGAACGGGCACGCCCACGTCAAGGCGATGCTGCTGTCCGCGACCTCGCACGCGATCCCGGTCGTGGCCGGCGAGCCGGGCCTCGGCAGGTGGCAGCGCCTGATCCTGTTCGAGCTGGACGAGCCGAAAGCCCGCCGCGTGACGTTCCACGTGTTCGGGGCCTGAGTGACCGCGACCGACGGGACCGGCAGGCTCCGTAGACTGCGAGGAGCGATGCTCAGCGACCGGCGGCCGACGCGACAGATCCGGATCGGGGACGTGCCGATCGGCGGTGACGCGCCCGTCTCGGTCCAGTCGATGACGACGACGAAGACGTCGGACATCAACGCCACGCTGCAGCAGATCGCTTCCCTCGTGGCGGCAGGCGTCGACGTCGTCCGCGTCGCGGTCCCGCACTGGGAGGATGCCGAGGCGCTGGTCGCGATCGCGGCGAAGTCGACCGTGCCGGTCGTCGCGGACATCCACTTCCAATGGAAGTACGCGATCGCCGCCCTCGAGGCCGGGATCCAGGGCCTGCGGATCAACCCGGGCAACATCCGGTACCAGGACAAGGTCCGCCTGATCGCGCGCGAGGCGAAGGACCGCGGTGTCCCGATCCGGATCGGCGTGAACGCCGGATCGCTCGAGAAGGACCTGCTCGCGAAGCACGGAGCCCCGACGCCGGCCGCCCTGGTGAAATCGGCGCTGAACGAGGCGCGGATCCTCGAGGACGAGGACTTCACCGACATCAAGATCTCGGTCAAGCACTCGAACCCGCGCGTGATGATCGAGGCGTACCGGATGCTCGCGGGCGCCTGCGACTACCCGCTGCACCTGGGCGTCACCGAGGCCGGGCCGATGCCGATGGGCGGCGTCAAGAGCGCGGTCGGGATCGGGACGCTGCTGGCCGAGGGGATCGGCGACACGATCCGCGTCTCGCTCACCGACGACCCGGTCGAGGAGGTCAAGGTCGGGACGAAGATCCTCGAGTCGCTCGGCCTGCGTCGTCGTGGGCTGGACCTGGTGGCCTGCCCCTCGTGCGGCCGTGCGGAGGTCGACGTCCTGGGGCTCACGAAGGAGGTCAACGAGGCGCTCGAGCGCGAGGGGATCACGCAGCCGGTCCGCGTCGCCGTGATGGGGTGCGTGGTGAACGGGCCTGGCGAGGCGCGTGAGGCCGACCTCGGGATCGCGGCCGGCAAGGGCCAGGGGTTCCTGATCGTGGCGGGCGAGGTCGTGGACAAGATCCCGGAGTCCGCGTTCGTGACCCGGCTGGTCGAGGAGGCGAAGCGCCTCGCCGCCGAGCGGGCGGCCGCGGAGGTCGAGGACGCCCTGACCTGACGCTCAACCGGCGGGCCGACGGATGCCGATGATGCTCGGCATGAGGGTACGTGCGTTCCTGGCCGTCGCGGCGGCGCTCGGGATCCTCGCGGCCGGGGTCCGATCCACCCCCGGTTCGGCGCTCGCCATCGGCCCGGCCGAGCCCCACGCGACGACCCGTCGCGCCCCCGTGCCCGGCACGGACTGCGCCGTCTTCCCGGCCGACAACGTGTGGAACCTGGACGTCTCGCGCCTGCCGCTGCACCGCAAGAGCGCCGTGTGGAAGCGAGCGATGGACGCGGGCTCCACGTTCCTGCACCCCGACTTCGGGCCGCCGTCGTACGGGATGCCGTTCGACGTCGTCGGCGCGAACCACGACCGGGTCCGGATCGACTTCTGGTACGGGGACGAGAGCGACGCGGGTCCCTACCCGTTCGGCCTCGACACCCACGTCGAGGGCGGTTCCGACCGCCACGCGCTGATGATCGACCGGGACGCGTGCGTGCTCTACGAGCTGTACGCGGCCGACTGGAACGGCGGCGCCCCGACGGCGGGCAGCGGCGCGATCTTCCAGCTCTCCGGTTCGGATGCGAACGACCTGCGGCCGGCCGGCTGGACCTCGGCTGACGCGGCCGGGCTCCCGATCTTCCCCGGCCTGGTGCGCTGGGACGAGGTGCGCGACGGCCGGATCGCCCACGCGCTGCGCTTCACGGCGTCGTGCACGACCCGGCGCTACGTCTGGCCGGCCCGGCACCAGGCCGGGCAAGACGATCCGACCTGTCCGCCGATGGGCGCGCGGTTCCGGCTGAAGCGCGGGTTCGACGTGAGCGGGTTCAGCCGCGACGCCCGCGTGATCCTCGACGCCATGAAGCACTACGGGATGATCGTGGCGGACAACGGCAGCGACTGGTACTTCCAGGGCGAGGTCAACGACCATTGGACGAACGACCTGCTGGATGAGCTGAAGTCGATCCCGGCGGGTGCGTTCGTCGCGGTGAACGCCGCGCGGTGCCGCGTCCGTCCGGACTCGGCCGCCTTCGCTTACGGGCCCGGCTGCCCGGGCCAGTGACGCGAACCGCTCAGCGGGTGAGCGCCAGGAAGTTCTCGACGATCCGGGGGCCCTCCGGCGTGAGGATCGACTCCGGGTGGAACTGCACGCCGAACCGGGGGAGCGACCGGTGCTGCGTCGCCATCACGAGGCCGTCGTCGGTCCACGCGGTCAGCTCCAGCGCGTCGGGCAGCCGGCCGCGCTCGACGACGAGCGAGTGGTAGCGCCCCGCCTCGAACGGATCGCTCACGCCCTCGAGGATGCCCGCGCCCTCGTGGTGGACCAGGGAGGCCTTCCCGTGGACCGGGGTCTCGCGGTCGACCGTGCCCCCGCAGGCCACGCCCAGTGCCTGGTGGCCGAGGCAGACGCCCAGGACCGGGGTCTCGTCGGGCAGGATGCCCAGCAGCTCGGTGAAGCAGCCCGCGTCCTCGGGCCGGCCCGGTCCAGGCGAGAGCAGCACCGCCTCGGGCCGCCGCGCGATCAACGCCTCCGCCGGCTCGGCATCGCTGCGCACCACCTCGGTCGAGCGCCCGAGGCTCTCCACGAGCTGGACGAGGTTGTAGACGAACGAGTCGTAGTGATCGACGACGAGGATCACAGTGCCACCTCCGGCTCGCCTCCGAGC
>DATBJQ010000111.1:0-3803 GCA_036556385.1 Actinomycetota bacterium
GATCGGCCGGCCGCTGCGCTGCCCTCGAGCCGGACGGCGAGCCGCTCGGCGGGAGACGCCCGCATCGTGCCCTCGTCGGGCACGGGTCCGGGTGGGCCCGGCGTCCCCTCCACCTCCGGCATGCGTCGGATGCTACCGACGTCCGCGGTACGGTTCACCGGATCGAGGGGGGGTAGACCGCACGGTGGCGACCGAGGAGATCCATGAAACCGGCCTGAGGCGCTGGGTCCCGGGCGTGCGCATGATCGCCACGTACCAGCGGGCGTGGCTGAGCAGCGACCTCGTCGCCGGCCTCGTCCTGGCGGCGATCCTCGTGCCGCAGGGCATGGCCTACGCGGAGCTGGCCGGCCTGCCCGCGGTGACCGGCCTGTACACGACGGTCGCCTGTCTCGTCGCCTACGCGCTCATGGGTCCCTCGCGCGTGCTGGTGCTGGGGCCGGACTCATCGGTCTCCCCGCTGATCTTCGCGGCCATCGTCCCCCTGCTCGCCGGCGGCGGTTCGGAGACCGCGATCGCGCTCGCGGGCATGCTCGCGCTCCTCGTGGGCGCGATCGAGATCGGGCTGGGCGTCGCGAAGCTCGGGTTCGTCGCGGACCTGCTCTCCCAGGAGGTGCAGGTCGGGTACATGAACGGGCTCGCGATCACGATCGTCGTCGGCCAGCTGCCGAAGCTGTTCGGGTTCTCGACGGACGCCGACGGGTTCGTGGAGGAGGTGACGGAGTTCGTTCGACACCTCGACGAGACGAACGCGACCACGCTGGTGGTCGGGCTGGCAACCTTGGCGGTCCTGCTCGTTCTCCCGCGCGTGACGAAGCGGGTGCCCGCCGTGTTGGTCGCCGTGGTCGGCGCCACCGTTGCGGTGGGCCTGTTCGACCTCACGTCGGAGGGCGTCGACGTGGTGGGGACCCTGCCCCGGGGCCTCCCGGTCCCGGCGGTGCCGTGGACGCAGGCGTCCGACGTCGTGCCACTGCTCGGGGCCGCGGTGGGCATCGTGCTCGTCTCGCTCACCGACACGATCGCAACCTCCACGAGCTTCGCCGCTCGACGCGGCGACGAGGTGGACCCGAACCAGGAGATGATCGGCGTCGGCTCCTCGAACATCGCCGCCGGGTTCTTCCAGGGCTTTGCGGTTTCGGTGAGCGGCTCCCGGAGCGCGGTGGCGGAGTCGGCGGGCTCGAAGAGCCAGGTCACGGGACTGGTCGGCGCCGGGATCGTGACGGTGCTCCTCGTGTTCCTTCCGGGACTCCTCCGCGACCTCCCGCAGACGGCGCTTGCCGCCGTGGTGATCTCGGCCGCGATCTCGCTGGCCTCCGTCCGGACGCTGACGAACTACGCCCGCGTGCGGCGGTCGGCCCTGTTCCTGTCGTTCACGGCCACGATCGGCGTCGTCCTGCTCGGCGTCCTTCAGGGCATCCTCCTCGCGGTGGTCCTGTCGATCTTCCTGTTCTTCCGACGCAACTGGTGGCCGCGCGGGGTGGTGTTGGGCCGGGTCCCCGGCATGGAGGGATGGCACAGCATCGAGCGGTTCCCCGACGCGATGCGAGAGCCCGGCGTGCTCGTCTTCCGCTGGGGCGCGCCGCTGTTCTTCGCGAACAGCGGCATCTTCCGGCAGGCGGTCCATCGGCTCGTGCGCCGGGAGCGGCCGCGCTGGGTTGTGCTGCAGTGCGAGGCTGTGACCGACATCGACGTGACCGCCGCCGACATGCTCAGGCGCCTCGACCTGGAGCTCAACGCGCAGGGGGTCCACCTCGCGTTCGTGGAGCTGCGCCACCGGCTTCAGGACCTGGTCTTCCGCTACGGGCTGCACGAGACGATCGATAGCGAACGGTTCTACGACTCGGTCGAGCAGGCGCTCGCCGATCTCCCCATGGACGACGGATCGACGGGGTCCGACGACGGAGGGCCGCGCTAGGGCTCGGGCAGCACGGCGGCCTGCTTGCCCAGGGCCGTGCGCCACAACGAGCGAGCCGCGGTCCGCAGGTCGAGTGCGAGGGCGCCGGGCGAGAAGCCGATCGCGTGCCGGGGAAGGCGCACGCGGATGGCCCCCGGTCGGATGGTGAACCGCAACGGCGGGTCCATCTCGAAGGTCTCGCCGTCGAGCCCGATGTCGATCGGGCCGCCGGACCCGACCTCGAACTCCGGGGTCGACCACGCCTCGAACCCTGCGAACCGCTCCGGGTGGCCGCCGGCGAGCGCGGACAGGAACTGAGCAGCCTCGCGGTCGCCGTTGATCTCGAGCGTGATCACGCCCAGGAGCCCCGTGTCCAGCCGCGGACGGCTGCCCAGTCCGCCCATCGTTCGGCCGTACGGGTTGTTGGAGATCTGGATCACGTGAGCGCCCGATCGCTCGTGGCCGTCGGGTGAGCGGAACCGAAGGTCGAAGGACCCCGTGCCGGGCGCGAGCACGGTCGGGAGCGTCGCCAACGTGGTGTCCACCTTGTTGGCGCGGTACTCGGGCGACCGCACGACCACGGCGTAGAGGCCGAGGGACACGTTGTTCACGAAGACCCGTCCGTTCACCTCGGCCAGGTCCATCGGTCGCTCACGCGCCTCGCCGAATGCGTCGAGCGCGCCCACGACGTCCTTGCGATCCAACCCCAGGTCCAGGGCGAGGTGGTTCCGGGTGCCCGCCGGGACCACCACCATCGGCAGCCCGCGTTCGGCGGCCACGGTCGCGACCAGCGCCTGCGACCCGTCGCCGCCGGCCATGCCGATCACATCGGCGCCGCGGTCGGCGGCCTCGCGGGCGATCTCGAGCAGGTCGTCGCCGGGCTGGAGCACGATCGGCTCGATGTTGCGGGCCCGGCATTCCTCGACCAGCCCGTGCTTCTCGGCCTTCCCGCCGCCCGACTTCAGGTTCATGATCAGGACCCCTCGCCCCGCGGGCGGGACGGAGACGCCGGGCGTGTCGCCGCTCTTGAGGGAGCGGAGGTCGAGTGCGAGCGCGTAGCGCGCGAGACCGAGCGAGATCGTCAACGCCACGACGCGGATCACCACACTGGCGAGACCGCCCCCCTCGTTCACGAGCCCGGCAAGCACGAACCCGACGAGGGCGAGGGCTGCGATCAGGAAGCCGATCGCCCTGCGGCCCCCGACACGAGTCACCGCGTACCAGGCCGAGAGCGCCGCCACGGCGATGAGCACCAGCTGGAGGGCGAACCACGCGGGGGCGCCGCTCACGAACAGGATCGTGAGGACGACCACCACGAGGGCGAGCACGATGGCGCCGATGGCCGCGAGCCGTCGCCGTGCGCCGACCCTCCGCGCGCTCCCGGCCCTCGACTCCACGTCCGACACCGCGGGAAGGCTAGCGCAGCCCCGACGCGGCAACTTCCCGGTCGCGCCCGCCCGGCGGCTTTACGCGGTCACCCACGACTCCGCGTCCGAGCGCGCGGAGAGCGGGAACACCTTGACCTTGCCCGGGATGAGCCATCCCAGGCCCTTGACCATCGTCCGGACGTGATCGTGGTCGGTCACGACGGCGATCCGCTCCCACGAAAAGGGATGCGAGATGCCGAGCTCGGCGTCCTGCCACATCGCGCCGCCCGTATAGCCCGTGAACCGTCCTCCGAGCACGTACAGGAGTCGCACCTTCGAACGGTCGCCCCGGGCCCGTTCGATGGCCGGGACCGCGACGGACTCGTAGTCGTCCGCGGTGACCTCCCCGACCGCCTCGAGGCCCACCACGCCCTCCGGCAGTCCCTCGATCACCTCGATCATCGGCGTCCCCCTTGTGACGGACGATCGCGCGCCGGGGAGGACTCGAACCTCCGACCCGCTGCTTAGAAGGCAGCCGCTCTGTC
>DATBJQ010000112.1:0-16369 GCA_036556385.1 Actinomycetota bacterium
CCCGCGAGGGGACCCTCGGCCGTGGCGTGCTCACCCTCGGCATCCGAGAACCCCTCTTCGGCCGCCACCTTGTTCAGGCCGTCGGGCGAGCTGCTGGCGAACGGGCTCACGAAGAAGGCCAGCCCGAGGGCCACGATCAGCCCGCCCACGATGAACAGGAGGACGTTCCTGCGGTCCACCCCCGGCTTCCGCGTCGACCGGTCCCCGGCCATCAGCCGCCTCCCGTCCGGACGACCCTCGGCGGAGCGACGGTCAGCGGCGGCAGGAGGTCCTGCGCGCCGTAGACGAGGTCGGGGCGGACGGCCAGGACCGCACCGACCGTGAGCGCGGTGATCAGGCCCTCACCGATGCCGATCAGCGCATGCGTTCCCACCATCGCGGCGAACACCGCACCCAGCGAGACATCCGTGGTCCCACCGAGCGCGTACTCGACCCAGAAGCCGATCGATGCCAGGACGACCGAGACCCCCGCCGCCACGCCCGCCGAGATCACGACCATGGTCTTGTTCGCCGGTGTGACGCGCCGGATCGCACGGTAGACCCCGTAGCCGCCGACGGCGCCGATCAGGCCCATGTTGACGATGTTGAGACCGAGCGCGGACAAACCGCCGTCGGCGAACACCAAGCCCTGGACGAGCAGGACCAGCGAGACGCACAACATGCCCGTCCAGGGTCCGACCAGGACCGCCGCCAACACCCCTCCGAGCAGGTGACCGCTGGTGCCGGCGGCGACGGGGAAGTTCAGCATCTGAGCGGCGAAGAGGAAGGCCGCGACCAGTCCCGCGAGCGGCGCACGCCTCTCATCGATCTCGGTCGGCGCCTTCTTGATCGCGACGGCCACTCCGGCCACGGCGACCACCCCGGCGGCGACGGAGACCGGTGTGTCGATGAACCCGTCGGGGATGTGCATCGGACCTCCCGTGTCGCCGTCGTGCCGCGAGGCTACTTGCAATCGGTCGCACCTGCAAACGTACGCAGTCTCACCCGATGCTAGGTCCGTGCTCGGGAAGCGTCAAGGCGCGGGAGGGGCGCTCAGAAGGCGGGCGTCTCGCGCCACGCCCCGAACACCGAGCGCAAAGCGGCGGTGACCTCTCCCCCGGTGCATCGCGCCCGGGCGCAGGTGAGCAGCGGCTCGATCAGTGGGGCCTGAGGGTCCTCGGCGGCCGCGACCAGGGCCGCGAGCGCGGAGCTCGCCGCCGCGGGGTCGCGTTCGGCACGGGTCCTCGCCACGGCCGAGCGTTGCGCCAGCTCCGTCTCCTGGGGGATCTGGAGGATCTCGAGCGGCGGCTCGTCCCGCTCCACGAAGGCGTTCACCCCCACCTGGACGAGCTCGCCCACCTCGTAGCGGCGCTGCTCGTCGAACGCCGCTTCCGCGATCGCGCGCGTGAACCACCCGTTCTCGACGCCACGCAACACGCCCTCGAGCATCGAACCGTCGCCGAGCCGCTCGATCTCGGCGAACAGCTCCTCGGCGCGCTCCTCCAGCTGATCGGTCAGCGACTCCACGAAGTACGAACCCGCGAGCGGATCGACCACGTCCGCCACCCCGGACTCGAACGCGATCACCTGCTGGGTCCGCAGCGCGAGCGTCGCCGCCTCCTCGGTCGGCAGCGCCAGCACCTCGTCGAGCGCGTTCGTGTGGAGCGACTGCGTCCCTCCCAGCACCGCGGCCAGCGCCTCGATCGCGGTGCGGACCACGTTGTTCAGGGGCTGCTGGGCGGTGAGCGAGACGCCTGCGGTCTGGGTGTGGAACCGCAACCGCTGCGCCACCGGATCGCGAGCCCCGTACCGGTCACGGAGCCACCGCGCCCAGATCCGCCGCGCCGCCCGGAACTTCGCGATCTCCTCGAAGACGTCGATGTGGGCGTCGAAGAAGAACGAGAGCCCCGGTGCGAAGCGATCGACGTCGAGGCCGCGCTCCAGACCCAGCTCGACGTAGGCGAACCCGTCTGCCAGCGTGAACGCCAGCTCCTGGGCCGCCGTGGAGCCCGCCTCGCGGATGTGGTACCCGGAGACGCTCACCGGGTGGTACTTGGGGACGTGCTCGGCACAGTAGGCCATCAGGTCGCCGATCAGGCGCAGGTGCGGGCGCGGCGGGAACAACCACTCCTTCTGCGCCGTGTACTCCTTGAAGATGTCCGTCTGGAGCGTGCCGTCGAGCGTGCGCGGGTCCACGCCCTGTCGCTCGGCGGCCACGAGGTAGCAGGCGAACATCCAGACGGCGGGACCGTTGATCGTCATCGACACGGTCACCTCGTCGAGCGGGATCGCATCGAACAGGACGAGCGCGTCGTCGACGGAGCTCACCGCCACGCCGCACTTCCCGACCTCACCCTCCGCGCGTGGATCGTCGGCGTCGATCCCCATCAGGGTCGGCATGTCGAACGCGACCGACAGTCCGGTCTGCCCGCGGTCGAGGAGGACGCGGAACCGCTCGTTCGTCTCGCCCGGCGTCCCGTACCCGGCGAACTGTCGCATCGTCCACAGTCGGCCGCGATACATCGTGGGGTACGCGCCGCGGGTGAACGGGTAGGCCCCCGGCGCACCCAGCTTCTCCGCCGGATCCCACGAGGCCAGCTGGTCCGGACCGTAGACCGGGCGCAGCGGTTCGCCGCTGCGCGTCGTGGGCGGACGCTCACCATGGGAGGCGGAGGGCACGCGCGGGGCGGTCTCGACCATCTCGAACGAGGTTACTCCGAGGCGCCACGGAGCAAGGCTTCCGCCGCCGCGTACGGGTCGAGGCGCCGGTCGGCGAGCCGTTCGACGAGCGTCCCGTCGTCGGCCAGCCGCACCGCGGCCGACGCCGCGAAGCGCGCGGCGGCCAGGGTCTGCACCTCACGAACGAGCCGGGCCCGACGTTTCGCCGCGAGGGCGCCGGACCCCTCGGCCCATCCCCGATGGTCCTCGATCGCCCGCCACAGCTCCGGCACGCCCTCGCCGGTGCCGGCGATCGTCGTGAGCACGGGCGGCTCCCGGTCCCGGGCCTCACCCAGATGCAGCATCTGCCGAAGATCGCGGACCACCTGCGACGATCCGTCCCGATCCCCCTTGTTCACCACGAAGATGTCGGCGATCTCCAGGATGCCCGCCTTCGCGATCTGGACCGCGTCGCCGAGCCCGGGGGCGAGCGTCACGACCACGGTGTCGGTCGCGGCCGCCACGTCCACCTCCGCCTGGCCCACGCCGACCGTCTCCACGACGACGACGTCGTAGCCCGCGGCGTCCAGGATCCGCACGGCCTCGGGCGCCGCGAGCGCCATGCCACCGAGGTGGCCGCGCGTGGCCATCGAGCGGATGAACACGTCGGGGTCGGTCGCGTGCTCCTGCATCCGCACGCGATCGCCGAGGAGGGCCCCGCCCGTGAACGGTGACGTCGGATCGACCGCCAGCACCGCGATCCTCTTGCCCTGCCTCCGGGCGGCGGCCACGAGCCCGGCGGCGAGGGTCGACTTCCCCACGCCGGGGGCCCCGGTCAGGCCGACGGTCGCGGCGCGCCCGGTGCGCTCGAAGATCCGCGCGGAGAGGAGCTGCAGCTCGGGGCCACCGTCCTCGACGAGCGAGATCGCACGGGCGACCGCGCGCGCCTCGCCCGCCAGCACCCCCGCGACCAGGGCGTCGACGTCCACGGCGGCAGAGCCTACCCGTCGTCCGGCGCCGGGGCGCCACCGGCCGCCCCCGCACGGGCCGCGCCGGGGATCGCCCCCAGCGCCGCCCGCAGCGAACCGCAATAGGCGCGCTGTGCGACGAGCGCCGGATCGTCGGGCGTGGCCACCCTCGAGGCCAGCATCGCGAGCTCGATCTGCTCCCGCTGCAGACGCGTCAGGAGCGCCGCGGCGGGGGCACCCCCTCGCGCGCGCATCGTCCGAACGGCGGCCCGGCGCCGCGCGGGGCTCCGCAGGACCTCGAGCTCGTCGGCCGTGAGCCCGTCGCGGCCCACCTCGGTGGCGAGCGCGGCGTCCAGCCACCGGCGCTCACGGTCGCGGGCCAGCTTCACCGCGACCAGCACCAGCACCAGCAGCGGGAGCCCCTTGACGGCCAGGCCGAGCGGGATCAGGAGCCACTCGCCGCCCTCGATCGGCTCGTCGGGCACGAACTCGAGCAGCGGGGAGTTCCACAACGCGTGCGCGAGGACCGCGATCGTGAAGAGCCCGGCGCACACCGCGATGCGCCGGCCCAGGGGCGTCCGCTCGCGCCGCGTCACCACGTACCCGATCCCCATGCCGACCAGCCCCGTGTACAGGACGTGGCCGTACAGACCGCTCGAGACGACGCGGATGTAGAACCCTTCGAGCACGCCGGTCGTGGTGCCGCCGAACACGGCCATGAAGTACAGGACGTCCTCGACGATGGCGAACCCGAGCCCGCACAGCGCCCCGTAGACGAACCCGTCGAGGGCGTCGTCCATCTCGTCGCGAGCGATCAGGTAGAGCAGGACGATGCCCGCACCCTTCAGCGTCTCCTCGATCACCGGCGCGGTGATGGCGGGACCCCATCGCGCGGCGGCGTCGGGTCCGAGGACCTGCCCGACGATCTGCTCCCAGCCGGCAGCGTCCAGCGTGAGCGCCGTCGCCGCGAAGGCGCCCCAGACGAACGCCCCGATCGCGAGCGAGATCGGCTCCCGCTCGTAGAGGTCGAGCCGATACACCAGCACGACGACGGGCAGCGCGTAGATCGCCAGCAGCAACCACGACAACGCCCACGCGGACCGGGAAACGGACGACAGGCCGTGGAGCACCTCGGCCATCCGAACCGCGCCGTAGAGCACGAACACCGTGAAGATCCAGAAGGCGGGCTCGCGCAGCTGGAACAGGGACCGGTGGTGCAGCCGGGCGGAGGCCCCGCGAACGGTGCTCACGCGACCACCGCCCCGTCGACCATCGCGCGGAGGTCGTCGATCGCCCACGCGAGGTCGCCGACGGCAGCGAAGCCGTCGAAGACGACCGCGTTGCCCGACGCCGGGACGACCACCGTGATGACGCCCTCGACCGAGCTGCCGTCGTCGGTCTCCCCGACGTACCCGAAGCGGAGCGCGGGCTGGCCGCTCGCCAGCACGACGTCCTCCGAGGGCTGCTCGACCGTGAGCCGGGCGAGCTCCTGATCGAGCACCCCCCGCACGTAGCTCGTCGCGACGTCCGATGCCGGCCGTCCGAACCCTTCGATCGCCGACACGAGGAGGCCGGCGGTCCCGCGCCGAAGGAGGAACCGATGCTCGGCGCCGTCGTCCTCGCGGGCCGCGAGCTCCCAGCCCGGCGCCGGCTGAACCCGGACCACCCCCGGCACCTCGACGGGCGGGGCGGGCGGACCGGCGATCGCGTCCCCGACCGCCCGTGCGCCGCACGTGACGAAGGCGATCGCCAGCACCACGCCGAGGGCGGGGAGCCAACGCCGCTCGGTGCGCCGCTGCGACGGCGCCTCGTCGGGACGGGGCGGCGCTTCGGGTCCCAGGCGCTCCTCCCTCTCAGGTCGCGGAGAGGAGCATCGTAAGGCGGCGGACCGCGGCGGCACCGGTCACCAGACCACGGACCCGGATCTCGCCGCGGAGGATGTCCCCCACCACCGCACGTCCCTGCTTCGAGGTCGCATCCGGGAGCCCGAACCGAAGGGGTGCGCCGGCGAGCGCCAGGAGCGAGGCCCCCGTTGCCTGGACGTGGACATCGGCCCCCGGATCGGCCCCGTTGGCGACCTCGACCGACCCCCTCGCGAACCGGAGCGTGGCGGCCACCTCCGCATCCGTGGACCCGATCGCCACGACGCCGGGGCGCAGGAGCCGGTGCCGAGCCGGGTCGCGCCGGAGGTTCTGCTCCACCAGGTCACCCAGGAGGGAGGCGAGCCCGTTCGGCTCCGCGTCTGCGTAGGTGACGCTCACGGCTTCAGCAGGATCTTCGTGGCCTCGCGTCGTTCGAACAGGCCGTAGGCCGCGGGGGCCTCCTCCAGCGACAACCGGTGACTCACGAGCGGCAGGGGATCCAGGCGGCCGTCCACCACCATCTCCATGGTCGCACCCCACCAGGCATGGATCGGCGTCTCACCGCCGAACCGCACCTCGAGCGCCCGAGCCCAGTAGACACCGAGCTGCAGCTCGACCACCTCCCCGGCGTACGTCCCCATCACCACGAGCCGGCCGCCGCGCCGGACCACGTCGACCGCCGTCGCGTACGCGGACGGCGCCCCGACGGCGTCGATCGCGATGTCGGCGCCACGGTCGCCCGTGGCCCTCGCGAGCACCATCTCGGGGTTCACCCGGTCCGCCTCGACGGGGATCACGCCGTGGGCCTCCACGATCCGCAGCCGTTCCCGATCGCGGTCGATCGCGTAGACGCGGTCGGATCCCGCCGCGCGCAGCGCCTGCACGATGCAGGCGCCGAGCGGACCGACACCGACGACGGCGACCGTGTCTTCCTCGCCGGGAGCCGCCAGCGCGGCCGCGTACACCCCGCTGGTCAGGACGTCGCCGACGAACATCGCCCGCTCGTCGTCGACCGTGTCGGGTATCGCCAGCAGGTTCACGTCGGCGACCGGGATGCGCACGAGCTCGGCCTGGGCGCCCGGAAGGTCCCCACCGAACGGCCCGGCGCCGAGGATCCGATGGTCCTCGCACAGCGCCGATCTCCCGCGGGCACAGAACCAACACTCCCCGCACGCGACGTGGAAGGACGCGACGACCCGGTCGCCCGGCGAGACGCGCCGCACGTCCGGCCCCACGGTCTCGACGACGCCGGCGACCTCGTGACCGAGGACACCGCCCGGATCGACCGGCACCTTCTGATGAAGCATGTGGAGGTCCGAGCCGCAGATCGCCGTGCAGGTCACGTGGACGATGGCGTCGCCGGGCTCCTCGATCCGAGGGTCGGGCACGTCCGCCAGACGGACCTCGCCCTCGCCCGCGAAGACGACCGCGCGCACCCGGCCGGCTACCCCTCGTCGGGGAAGATCGTCTGGACCTCCCCCGTCAACCGCACCAGCTCGTTCGCCGCCCGGACCTGGCGCACGATCGTGGGGAGGTCACCTTGAACCTTGAGCTTGCCCTGCATCATGCCCTTGATCGGGTCCAGGTCGCCGAGCAGCACGTCCTTCCAGCGCGTGTACGCGGCCGTGATCGTGTACCGCGCTCGCGCACCTTCCTCGGCGGTGATGACGCCCCCGCGGCGACACGTGCCGTGCCAGAGGTCGAGGTAGCCCCACACGTCGTGCGGAACGCTGCGGTCGGGCTCCGCCACGATGCGGAACGCGATGTCGCCCTCCCAGTCGGCCGCCGCGACGCGATACTCGTCGGAGGCGTTGATCAGCGCGACGAATTCCTGGAACCACTCCTCCGTAGGGAACGTCGGCATCCGAGCACGCCCTCCTGGTCGGCTCGGCCCAGGATAGTCGCGCAGGGAGGTCAGCCGAACCCGAGGATGAACGTGATGCCGATGATGTTGAACACCATGTGCGCGGCGATCGAGGCCACGATCGTGCCACGGCGCTCGTAGACCCAGGCGAGCGCCAGCCCGGTGAACACCATGATCGACTGGAGCAGGACGAAGTCCTGCCACGGCGCCGGCACGAAGTGCACGAGGCCGAACAGCAGGGCGGACACCAGGGCTCC
Source organism: Actinomycetota bacterium (assembly GCA_036556385.1). GTDB lineage: Bacteria > Actinomycetota > UBA4738 > UBA4738 > HRBIN12 > AC-51. Next base: position 7,589 of record DATBJQ010000112.1, read on the forward strand.
GGGCCAGAACCCGTGACGGTCGCGGACGCTGCGGAACAGCACCCCCCGGTAGAAGAGCTCCTCCGTGACCGGCGCCACGAGCACGGCGAGGACCACCGCCAGGACCTCACCGGTCGTGCTGAGGTTCGAGGGGAGCTGCTCCGGCGTGCTCACCGGCTCCTGGCTGAACAGCTGGAAGAACAGCTGCAGCGGGATCCCGACGACGATCGCGATCGCGGGGTAGAGCAGGACGCCGGCCAGCGCCCCCCACCCGGCCTCGCGCAGCCAGCTGGTCCTTGGGCCGGTCCTTGGGCCGGTCCTCGGCGGGAGCCCGAGGGCCGCGACCCAGCCGCGGTGCCGCCTCGAGAGCCAGATCACGATCGTGGCCACGAAGGCGGTGTCCGCCAGGATCGTCGCGACGATCTCGAGGCTCCCCGAGAGCTCCTCGCCGGGCTCCGACCCGCTGATCGCGACCACGAGCCCCACGACGATGATCGCGCCCACGAGGATGTTGCCGACGATCCAGATCAGCACCGCCTCCCAGAAGCGCCAGGTCACCGCCGGGAGGCCACGGGGGCCGGCGGCGACGGGGGCGGGCTCCACCGGGAGATCGGGGCGGGGCGGTGCCGGGCCGGCGCCCCCCGGAGGCTCCGGGATCACCGAGCCTCCGCCGGGTCGGGCAGCACGACCGCGCCCCCCTCACGACGCACCTCGGCACCCAGGGATCGGAGCTTCGCCTCCAGCTCCTCGTACCCACGGTCGAGGTGGTGGACGTCGGAGATCTCGGTGACGCCTTCCGAGGAGAGCGCAGCGATCACCATCGCGGCGCCGGCGCGGATGTCCAGCGCGCGGACCGGCGCCGCCGAGAGCCGCTCCACCCCTCGGATCACCGCGTGGTGGCCCTCGGTGCGGATGTCGGCGCCCATCCGGCGGAGCTCGTCCACATAGAGGAACCGGCGCTCGAAGACGTTCTCGGTGGCGATGCTGGTCCCGCTGGCGACCGCCAGCATCGCCATCAGGATCGGCTGGAAGTCCGTGGCGAGGCCGGGGTAGGGCAGCGTGACGAAGTCGATCGCTCGCGGCCGGCCCTGCTGACGCACGCGGAGCCCCCCGTCCGACCGGGCCACGTCGGCGCCCGCGTCCGACAGCTTCGAGAGCAGCAGATCCAGGTGGTCCGCTCGTGCGTCCTCGATCGTGACGTCGCCCCGCGTCGCGACGGCGGCGGCGGCCCACGTCCCGGTCTCGATCCGATCGGGGATCGCCGTGTGCTCGACCGGGTGGAAGTCCTGGACGCCCTCGATCTCGACCGTGCTGGTGCCGGCGCCCTCGATCCGGGCGCCCATCGCCGACAGCAGCGACGCGGTATCGGCGATCTCGGGCTCACGCGCCGCGTTGTCGATCACGGTCGTGCCGCGGGCCGCCACGCCGGCCATCATCAGGTTCTCGGTGGCGCCCACGCTCGGGTAGTCGAGCGTCAGCACCGCGCCGTGCAGCCCTCGGGGTGCGCGCGCCACGACGAAGCCATGCTCGAACGTGACCTGCGCGCCCATCCGCTCCAAGCCCGCGAGGTGCAGGTCGATCGGGCGCGAACCGATCTCGTCACCGCCCGGCAGAGCCACGCGCGCGTTGCCCCGGCGGGCGACGAGCGGGCCGAGCACGACGATCGACGCGCGCATCTGCCGGACGAGGTCGTAGGGGGCCTCGATACCCTCGACCACCGTGGCGTCGATCGACACCGAGCTTCCGTCCCAGGTGACCGGGACGCCCAGGTGCTCCAGCACCCGTCCCATCAGGACGCAGTCGAGGATGCGCGGGACGTTCCGGAGCGTCGTGCGACCCGGCGCCAGGAGCGCCGCCGCCATGTGCTTCAGCGCGGCGTTCTTGGCGCCCGAGGCGCGAACGGTCCCGGCCAGGCGCGCCCCCCCGGTGACGAGGAGCCTGTCCATCGCACGATGATAATGGGCGGCCGCCCCCTACCCGGCGAGGTCGCGGCCGAGGGCGCCGCCGGACTCGACACCCGGGAACATCGCGAACAGGGCCGACCCGGTGTGTCGCGTGTAGCGGTTCAGGGCGTCCATCCCCGCGAGTCGGCGCTGGATCGTGACGAACTGGTTCGGGTGCCGTTGGTAGGAGAGGAACAGGAGCCCGGCGCCGAGCCCGCCGGTGGTCGGGTCCGCGAACGAGTAGGAGCGCCGCAGGATCCGCGTGCCGCCGTTCGACCCGGGCGCCGAGAGCCGCACGTGGGCGTTCGGGGCGATCATCGGGACACCGTCGCCGTCCACCGCCTGGAGGTCGGGCGGATCGTGCTCGGTTCGGCCCGTGCGTGGCGCACCGGTCTGCTTGCTGCGTCCGATCACGGACTCCTGGAGCGCCAGCGAGGACGCGTCCCACTCGTCGGTCCGGATGTCGATCCGGCGGGCGACCAGGTAGGTGCCGCCGCGGAGCCAGGCCGGGCCCTCCGTCCCCACCCAGACGAAGCGGTCGAGGGCGGCGGCGTCGTCACCGCGGATGTTGCGCGTCCCGTCCCGGAACCCGAGCAGGTTCCGCGGGGACGCGCCCTCGGGGACCCGCGGCAGGAACCCCGCCTGCGACCATCGCAGGGTCACGATCCCGTTGCCCAGGCGGAGCAGCTCGCGCACCGCGTGGAAGGCCACCTGCTCGTCGTCCGCGCACGCCTGGATGCAGAGGTCGCCACCCGAGCCGGCCGGATCGAGATGGTCGGTCTCGAAGGCCGGGAGCTCCCTGAGGTCGTCGGGGCGATGCGCGGCCCACCCGAACCGGTCGCCGGCCGGGTCGAACAGCGCGGGTCCCACCCCGAAGGTCAGGGTCAAGCGGTTCGGCCCCAGATCCACCGCCTCCCCCGTGTCCCAGGGAACGTCGAGGGGGTCGTCCGACGGATCGGCCGCGAGGGTCCCCGTGGTCATGCGGGCGGCCGCCTCGGTCCAGAAACGGAGCAGCGCCAGGAGCTCCACCTCGGTGACGGCATCCGCGACGTCGACGGTGGCGAACAGCGCGTGGTGCTGTCGCGGGGTCGCGATCCCCGCCTGATGGGAGCCGTGGAACGCGATCGCGCCCGCCGATGGGTCGTCGGACGACGCGGCGTCCGTGGCGAGCCGAACGCCCGTGGCACCGGCGGCCGCGCCGACGCCCGCGGCGCCCAGGTAGCCCAGGAATCTCCGGCGGGGAAGCGGCATCACTCGAAGTACTGGAGTCGCTTGCCGAGGCAGTAGGGATCGGCGAGGTTCGCCGCCGTCGGGTCGCACTGGCGGAGTGGTTGCCGCTCCGCGCCCTCGGCGACGCGCATCGACAGGACGAGGTCGATCCGCCCCGAGTCCGGCGTATCGCTCCCGGGGAGCGGGTGCTGCTCGAGGACGGACCACAGCGTGCTGTCCGACGCCCGGGCCACCACGAGCCCGAAGTCGATCCCGGCATCCCAGAGACGCTGGACCGCCCGCTCGAAGACGAGGCCCCGGACGTCGGGGACGATCGCGGCCGGCGGACCGCTGGGCCCGGGGCCGGCGTTGCCCGTCACCCAGCCGGGAGGCAGGGGGCTCGGGCTCCCCGCGGCGTCGAACGGGGGCCGCCCGTCCATGCCGGTCACCGGCGTCGCGGGGCCCGTGCCCCTCGCCCCCGTTGGCAAACCCGCCGGCTCCCCGGCGGCACGCGGGGCGAGGGTCTCGTGCCCGCCGGACGAGCAGGCGGCCGACACGAACGCGACGGCGACGAGCGCCAGGGTCACGACCCTCACCCCCGGCACTCTACGAGACGTCCGATGCCCCAGGAAGGCAACCCGCCTCGGCCGTGGTCAGCCGGCGATCGAGATGCGCGCCTGCGCCTTCGCGATCTCAGCTTCGGCCACGCCCTCGTCGTCCTCCTGGGCGGTGTTCTGCAGCTCGGCGAGCCGCGTGCGGGTCGCCTCGACGTCGATCTCGGAGGCGAGCTCGGCCTGCGATGCCAGGACGTCGGCGCGCGTGACCCCCTCGTCGGTCGACACGTGCAGGAACCCGCCGTCGACGACCGCACGGGTCCACGTGCCGTCGGGCATCTGCAGCCGTAGGGGCCCGATCCCGAGCTGGACGAGCAGGGGCGCGTGCCCGCCGAGGATCCCGACCTCGCCGTCCACGCCGTGCGCGATCACCATCTCGACGTCGCCCGTCCAGACCTCGCGCTCGGGCGTGACCAGGTGGACCTCGACGGTCACGGCTACGCGGCCTCCATCTGCTTGGCCTGGGCCACCGCCTCCTCGATGCCCCCGACCATGAAGAACGCCTGCTCGGGAAGGTGGTCGTACTCGCCCTCGGTGAGCGCCTTGAACGACGCGATCGTCTCATCGATCGGCGTGTACTTGCCCGAGATCCCCGTGAACTGCTCCGCCACGAAGAACGGCTGTGAGAGGAACCGCTGGATCTTCCGGGCGCGGGACACGATCACCTTGTCCTCCTCGGACAGCTCGTCGATGCCCAGGATCGCGATGATGTCCTGCAGGTCCTTGTAGCGCTGCAGGATCTCCTGCACGCGGCGCGCCACCGCGTAGTGGTCCTCGCCGACGTAGCGTGGGTCGAGGATCCGCGACGTGGAGTCGAGCGGGTCCACCGCCGGGTAGATCCCCAGCGATGCGATGTCGCGCGAGAGCACCGTCGTGGCGTCCAGGTGCGCGAAGGCGGCGTGGGGCGCCGGGTCCGTGATGTCGTCGGCGGGAACGTAGATCGCCTGGAGCGAGGTGATCGACCGCCCGCCGGCCGACGTGATGCGCTCCTGCAGATCGCCCATCTCCCCGGCCAGGTTCGGCTGGTACCCCACCGCGCTCGGCATCCGGCCGAGCAGCGTGGAGACCTCCGAGCCGGCCTGCGTGAAGCGGAAGATGTTGTCCACGAACAGCAGCACGTCCTTGTGCTCCACGTCGCGGAAGTACTCCGCCATCGTCAGCGCCGACAGCGCGACGCGCAGGCGCACTCCGGGGGGCTCGTCCATCTGCCCGAAGACCAGGGCGGTCTTCTCGATTACGCCGGACTCGGTCATCTCCAGGAACAGGTCGTTCCCCTCGCGGGTGCGCTCACCCACCCCCGCGAAGACCGACACCCCGCCGTGCTGCTCCGCCTGGCGCCGGATCATCTCCTGGATGATCACGGTCTTGCCCACCCCGGCGCCGCCGAACATGCCGATCTTGCCGCCCTGGACGTAGGGCTCGAGCAGGTCGATCACCTTGATCCCGGTCTCGAGCATGAGCTTCTTGGGTTCGAGCTCGGCGAAGGGCGGGGCCTCGCGGTGGATCGCCCAGTGGTCGGACGGATGCACGTTCGCGGCGTCGGTGTCCAGCGGCTCGCCGAGCACGTTGTAGACGTGCCCGAGGACGCCGTCGCCGACCGGGACCTTGATCGGCTCACCGGTGTTGAGCACGGGGGAACCGCGGACCATGCCGTCGGTGGGCTTCAGCGCGATCGCGCGGATCGTGTTGTCGCCGATGTGCTGGGCCACCTCGCAGGTGATCGTCGTGGTCACCTCGTCCATCGTGACGTCGACCGTCAGCGCGTTGTTGATCTCGGGCAGCTCGTTCGGCGGGAACGCGACGTCCACGACCGGTCCGATCACCCGGACCACGCGTCCACCGGCGTGCGCCCGCTCCCCTGCTGCCTCAGCCATGCTCGTTCAACCTCCCGGTCCTTCAGTCCTCGGGGCCGGCGGCTGCCAACGCTTCCGCCCCCCCGACGATCTCCATGATCTCCGTCGTGATCTCGTCCTGGCGCGCGCGGTTCGCCTGTCGCGTCAGGACCTTGATGAGCTCCTCCGCGTTGTCGGTCGCGGCCTTCATCGCCCGCCGCCGCGCGGCGTTCTCCGACGCGGCCGATTCGAGCATCGCGGCATAGACCTTCGTCACGATGTACTGGGGCAGCAGCGCCCCCAGGAACGACTCGGGCTCGGGCTCGAAGAGGTACTCGGGCGGCACCTCGCCGCTCCGGTCGCCGTGGACCTCCTCGGGCGCGATCGGCAGGAAGCGCTGCGAGGTCGCTCGCAGGGTGAAGGCCGACCGGAAGTCCGTGTAGGCCGCCGACAGCTCGTCGATCTCGTGCGCGGCGAAGTCGGCGATCAGCGTGCGCCCCACCTCCTGGGCCTTCTCGTACGGCGGCACCTCGCTGAAGCCCTGCCAGGACGTGCGCATCGGCACGCCCCGGAACCGGAAGTACCCCACACCCTTCTTCCCCACCACGTAGAGCACCGGCTCCAAGCCGCGCCGGCGCACGTCGGCCAGCAGCTCCTCGGCAACCCTCAGGACGTTGGCGTTGTACGCGCCGGCGAGCCCGCGGTCGGAGGTCACGACCAGGACGCCGCCCCGGGTGGGCTCGGGCCGCTCCTCGAGCAGCGGGTGGGTGAACGAGCCCGCCGCGTGCCTCGCGAGGTCCTCCATCGCCTTCGTCAGCTGGATCGCGTACGGCCGCGACTGCTCGACGCGCTGCTGCGCCCGCACGATCCGGGACGACGCGATCAGCTCCATCGCCCGCGTGATCTTCTTGGTCGACTGGACCGACCGGATCCGCCGGCGGACGATGCGGAGCTTCGCACCCATCGGCTACGCGCGTTCGGGCGGTCCCGGATCGGAGGACGCCTCGTGCTGCGCGGGCTCGGCCTGGTCGGCCGCCTCCTGCTCGTCGTCCTCCACCGAGGACATCCGGTCCCAGCCCACGTCCGGCTTGACCTCGTCGGGCGGCGTCGGCGCGCCGATCCCGGCCTCCGAGCCCGCGTCGGACCCCGTGGGGACGAAGGTCGCCGCGAAGCCCTCGAGCGCGGTCTTGATCGTGGCCTCGGTCTCGTCGGACAGCTCGCCGGTGTCGCGGATCGTAGACAGGACCTTCGCTTCGCGCGTGTCGAGGTACTCCAGGAACCCGCTCACGAACCGCTTCGCGTCCTCGATCGGGTAGTCGTCCAGGAACCCCCCGGTGACCGTGTAGATCGCGACCACCTGCCGCTCGACGGGCTGCGGGTCGTACTGGGGCTGTTTGAGCACCTCCACCACGCGCGCACCGCGCGACAGCTGCTGCTGGGAGGCGCGGTCCAGCTCCGAGCCGAACTGCGCGAAGGCCTCCAGAGCGCGGAACTGCGCCAGGTCCAGCCGGAGCCTGCCCGCGACCTGCTTCATCGCCATGATCTGCGCGGCACCACCCACCCGCGAGACGGACACGCCCACGTTGATCGCCGGACGGACGCCCGAGAAGAACAGCTCCGACTCCAGGAAGAGCTGCCCGTCGGTGATCGAGATCACGTTCGTGGGGATGTACGCGGAGATGTCCCCGCCCTTCGTCTCGATGATCGGCAACGCGGTCATCGACCCGCCGCCTCGCTCCTCGGAGAGCTTCGCCGCGCGCTCGAGCAGCCGGGAGTGCAGGTAGAACACGTCCCCGGGGTACGCCTCGCGGCCCGGAGGCCGGCGCAGCAGCAGGGAGATCTCTCGATAGGCGACGGCCTGCTTGGAGAGGTCGTCGTAGACGATCAGCACCGAGTCGCCGCGGTCCATCCAGTTCGCACCGATCGCGGCGCCCGAGTACGGCGCAACGTACTGGAAGGGAGCCGGGTCCGACGCCGCCGCGTTCACGACGACCGTGAACTCCAAGGCTCCCTGCTCGCGCAACGTCTCGACCACCTCGGCCACGGTGGAGGCCTTCTGCCCGACCGCCACGTAGATGCATCTCACGGCCTGGGGCGTCCCCCAGTACTGCTTCTGGTTGATGATCGCGTCCAGGGCCACGGCGGTCTTGCCGGTCTGGCGGTCGCCGATGATCAGCTGACGCTGTCCACGCCCGATCGCCGTCATGGCGTCGATCGCGGTGATGCCTGTGTACAGCGGCTCCTTCACCGGCTGCCGCGAGACCACGTTCGGGGCCTGCAGCTCGAGCGGGCGGTTGGCGTCGGCGGCGATCGGGCCGCGGTCGTCGAGCGGGCGGCCGAGCCCGTCGACCACGCGTCCGAGGTAGCCGTCGCCGACGGGGACCGACAGGACCTGACCCGTCTGCTTGACCGGGTCGCCCTCCTCGATGCCGGCCGCGTCGCCGAAGATGATGCAGCCGATCTCGTCCTCGTCGAGGTTGAAGGCCACCCCGAGGAGGCCGCCGGGGAACTCCAGCAGCTCGTTGGCCATCGTCCGCGGCAAGCCGGCGACCCGCGCGATGCCGTCGCCGGTCTCGATCACGCGGCCGACCTCCTCGCGATCGACCGAGGGGGTCCAGCTCTCCACGTTCCTGCGCAGCGCCTCGGCGATCGAGGCGGGATCCAGTTCGAGGGTCATGTCAGCCTCAGCTCCCGAGTGCGTGCTTCGCGTCTTCCAGGCGGCTCGACACCGAGCCGTCGAACACCAGGTCGCCCACCCGGGCGACGACGCCGCCGACCACCGAGGGATCGACGACCACCTTCGCCTCGACGGTGCGACCGGTCGCCCGCGAGAGCGCCCGTTCGAGGCGCTCGCGCTGATGCTCCGTGAGCGGCACGGCGGAGCGGACCTCCGCCACGGCGTGCTCCCGCCGCTCCGCGGCGATCGCGACGGCGTCCTCGGCGATCTTTCCGAGCTCGCGGGCGCGCCCCGACTCGACGATGAACGAGATCACGTTGACCGTGACCGGGTGCGCCCGATCGCCGATCACCTCGCGGATCACGGCGACGCGGTTGTCGACCGGCAACGCGCGGTCCGTGAGCGCCTCGCGGAGCTCGGGGTGCTGCTCCAGGGCCTTCGCGAACGCGAACAACTCGTCCTCCACGCGCCCGCCCGCTCCCTCGGCGTCGGCCACGGCGACGACGGCGGCCGCGTACCCGGCGGCC